>JAFVUB010000014.1 GCA_017502915.1 Clostridia bacterium | reverse complement strand
CTCGCACCACAATAATAGTAAAAACTATTAGGCAAATTCCAATTTGTCGAGAAAACACCATAAAATAGAAGCCACGTCTCAAACGAGTCGTGGCTTTTTGTGTGCCCTGAAAGTCTATCTGTTTTTCCTGACAAGCACTGCGTTTGTGTCCACAAACGCAAAATACGGCATACCTCTTTCGAGATATGCCATATTTTCAAAAACTGTCCTTTAGAGTGACGCTCTAAACTCGGTCTTGTTTTTTTATTCAACTGTAACCGATTTTGCAAGGTTTCTGGGCTTATCAACGTCAAGGCCGCGAGTGGCAGAGGCGTGATATGCGAAGAGCTGCAGAACCGTGATGGCAGGGAACATCTCAAAAAGCGGATCGATCTTCGGGACTACGATCATATCGTCGCAGGGAACCGTAAATTCGTCTTTTATACGCTCGGTTGCTATCGCAAGAGTATGTGCTCCGCGAGACTTGACCTCGCGAATTCCCGAGATCATTTTCTCCGCCAGCTTATGCTCGGTCAAAAGAGCCACGACCGGAACGCCCTCGGTAACGAGTGATATAGTTCCGTGCTTGAGCTCGCCTGCGGCGTAAGCTTCACTGTGGATATACGAGATCTCCTTGAGCTTGAGCGACGCTTCGGTGCAAAGGTCGCTGTCAGCACCGCGTCCGATGTAGAAGAGATGCTCAGCTCCCTCGGTATAGTTCTTCGCGATCTTTCCGATCTCCTCGCTCTTTTTAAGAACGGTAGCAACGGCGGCGGGAACTTCATTTATCAAGAGCGCGGTAAGTCGCTTTGCCTCTGACTCATCGAGCTTTCCGCAATCAAAAGCAAGACGAATTGCCAAGAGCGAAACGATAGCGCACTGTACCGAATACGCCTTCGTGCTCGCAACCGCGATCTCGGGACCTGCCATAGTATAGATGACGTGGTCTGCCTCGCGAGCAACCGAAGAGCCTATAACGTTAACTATTGCAAGCGTTTTAACTCCGCAAGCCTTTGAATGGCGTAGGGCTGCAAGAGTGTCTGCCGTTTCTCCCGACTGCGAGAGCAGAACGACAAGGTCTTTCTTATCAAGTATAGGATCGCGGTAACGGAACTCCGACGCGATCTCAACGTTAACGGGGAGTCGGGCAAGCCGTTCAATCATCGTTTTACCGACAAGACCGGCGTGCATAGCGGTTCCGCAAGCAACGATGTGTATGCGTCCGATGTCCTTGTCGAGCATAGAGAAGTCGGGAAGTCCGTTAACCAAACGCGGGGTAACGGTCTTTCTGATTGCTTCGGGCTCTTCAAATATCTCTTTGAGCATAAAATGAGGATAGCCCGATTTCTGCGCCTCGCCAACACTCCAGCTAACCGTTTCCTCCGGCTGAGTCAGCGATTCTCCGTTTTTACCGACAAAGCTGACGCTATCCTTGGTCAAAACTGCGAGAACCTCTTCCTCAAGGCGAAAATAATTATTCGTATAAGGCAGAATCGCAGGGATATCGGATGCAATGAGACCGCCGCACTCGGACATCGCCACGATAAGCGGACTGTCTTTTCTCATAGCATAGATAGTGTCCGGAGCTTTTTCGAAAACGACTCCAAAAGCAAACGATCCACGGATCTCTGCTGCCGCAGAAAACATAGCCTTGACAGGATCTCCGCTTTCGCGGTAATATAGGTCAATCAGCTTAACTGCAGCCTCGGTGTCGGTTTCGGAAACGAAGGTATAGCCAAGCGACTTAAGGCGCTCCTGAAGCTCGTCGTAGTTTTCAATTATTCCGTTATGCACCAGCGAAAGATTCTCGGTGCTGTGAGGATGAGCGTTTTTGTCAGACGGCTCTCCGTGGGTTGCCCAACGCGTATGTCCAATGCCGCAGGGGGCGTGATAGCCGGTATCGTACAGCCTTTTGGAAAGGTTCTCGATACGTCCCTTGGATTTTACGATTTTAATACCGTCGTCGCTCGCCAGAGCGACGCCTGCAGAGTCATATCCGCGATATTCAAGCGAGGTGAGTCCACCTACGAGAATCGGAACGGCGTCCTGTGTTCCGGTGTAACCAATAATTCCGCACATAAAAGTTCCTTCTTGATATTGATTTTATGCTTTCTGTCCGAGCGCTGAATTGATGGTTTCAGCAATTCGCGCGGCGATCGTTACAATGACTTCCTTGTCTTTTCCCTCAACCATTATTCTGATAAGAGGTTCGGTTCCGGACGGACGAACAACAACGCGTCCATCATCACCAAGCTCAGCCTTAGCGCTGTCAATGGCTTCTTTGATGGTCGGATCGGTGAAGAACTGAAGCTTTCCTTCCTTCGAAACCGAAATGTTCACTATAGTCTGAGGGTAGGACGTCATAACAGACGCAAGCTCGGAAAGCGGCTTGCCACTACGACGAACGAGCGAGAAAAGCTGAGCAGCTGTCAACTGTCCGTCACCCGTCTTTGCAAAATCTCTGAAAATTATATGTCCCGACTGCTCTCCGCCGAAGGAGTACTCTCCTATAAGCATTTCTTCAAGGACGAAGCGGTCTCCAACGTTTGTGGCAACGAAGCGAAGCCCGTTCTGCTCGCAGAATTTTATAAATCCGAGGTTGGTCATGACAGTTCCAACGACGGTGTTGCCGTGAAGCCGTCCGCGAGCGGCAAGATCGAGCGCGCAGATCGCCATAATGCGGTCTCCGTCTATAAAATCACCGTTTTCGTCAACACAGAGGCAACGGTCTGCATCTCCGTCGAAAGCCGCGCCGCAATCGCAACCGTTTTCACGAACGAACGCGGCAAGCTTTTCAAGATGAGTTGAACCGCAGTCTCGGTTTATGTTAGTTCCATCAGGATCAGCAGAGAGGATAAGCACCTCGGCTCCCAGCTCGGTAAAAAGACGCTTTGCAGTTCTCGACGCCGCGCCGTTTGCGCAGTCAAGAGCGATCCTCATACCGTCAAGCGAGAACATAACGCTGCTCTTTATGTGGTCGATATAATCTTTTTCCGCGGCATCGTAGCTCGGTAGTATACGGCCGATGTCGTCGCCGGTAGGTGTGGGAAGGGCGTTTATTTTATCGAGAACTATAGCCTCGATACGCTCCTCAAGCAGATCGGGAAGCTTTTGACCGTTACCGCCAAAAAGCTTGATACCGTTATATTGATAAGGGTTGTGCGACGCCGAAACAACGACGCCGGCATCAGCCTTATATTTTTCAACAAGATAAGAAACGGCAGGCGTGGGTATAATGCCGAGGTCAATGACGTCGGCCCCAACCGAGCAAAGTCCTGCGCTGACAGCTCTCATAAGCATAGGTGTGGAGCAGCGAGTATCTCCGCCGATTACGAATACGGGTCTTCTTCTGCTGTTTTCAGAGAGCAGGGAAGCCGCGGCGCGTCCGATCTCAAACGCCTGCATGCAAGAAAGCTCGGTGTTTGCTATGCCGCGAACGCCGTCTGTTCCAAAAAGTCGTCCCATATCAGTTTCTTGCCTCCTTATTTACGATGCGCTCGGCATCCTTATATATGCTGTGCGACGGAATAAAGCCTCGCACCGAGGACTGAGGGTATACGTTCGTATCCCTGCCTATAACGCAACCGGGGTTGAGAACCGTTCCGCAACCAACCTCAACGAAATCTCCAAGTATCGCGCCAAACTTCCGAAGCCCGGTCTTAAGCCTTTGCCCGTCGAAAAGAACGGTGACCTCGCTTTTGTCTGATTTGACGTTTGACGTGACCGCGCCGGCACCGAGATGCGAACGGTATCCGAGTATCGAATCGCCAACGTAATTATAGTGCGGCACCTGAACGTTATCAAACAGCAAACAGTTTTTCAGCTCTGTTGAGTTGCCGACAACGGCGTTTCGACCGACGATAACCGAGCCGCGAATATACGCGCAGTGACGTATCTCAGCGCCTTCGAATATTATGCAGGGGCCGCTTATTGAAGTCGATTCGGCAACCTTTGCGCTTTTTGAAATATAAACACCCTCGCAAGGAGAATAGAACTCGTCTCCAAGATTCTCCGAAAGCTCAATTATAAAATCGCGCAGCTTAGGAAGAACCTCCCACGGATACTCGCAACCGTCAAAAACCGACGGAACGGTGGTGTGCTCCAGGTCAAAAAGCTCTGTGATTTTCGGAAATATCATAATTTACAATCCAAACTTTATTTGTTATTTATTGTGATTTGTATAGCATAAGATATATATAAAGATACACATATAGTATACCTTGCAAATCATAACTCAATGTTAACACTTTTTGAATAATCAATCAGAGCACCTTCAAACAAAGCTCTATAAATCCGTTAATATTTATATGTCCCGCACACTAAAAGGTTAACGAAAAAGAACACAGACAGCTGTAGCTGTCTGTGTTCTTTTTCATTCTGCAAACGGATTTCCGCAGCGGTCTGACGCATAGATTTAATAACGGCATTTGCCCTCTTCGACCCGAAAATAGCCGTTCCGGCAACTATAACGTTAGCGCCTGCCGCAGTGCAAAGGCCGACGTTTTCGGGAGTTATTCCTCCGTCAACCTCGATATCCAGCGGGATACCGTATTTTGTTGCAAAGCGACGGAGCTTGCGAACCTTATCGAGCATTTCGGGCATGAACTTTTGTCCGCCAAATCCGGGCACTACGGTCATAACGAGGACCATATCGCAAAGACCTTCGTTTACCAACGGAATAATATTCTCAACCGGAGTTGAAGGTGAGATCGAAATGCAGGATTTGACCTCACGGTCGCGTATAGAGCGAAGAATCGCGGCAGGATCTTTTACAGCCTCGTAGTGAACGGTTATAATATCGGCGCCTGCCTTAACGAAGTTGTCTATGTACCTTTCGGGCTCGCAGATCATAAGATGAACGTCAAATATCAGCATTGAGGACTTACGAAGCGCGGAAATAACGCCGGGACCAAAGCTGAGATTGGGAACGAAGTTTCCGTCCATAACGTCGAGGTGGAGATAGTTTGCACCCGCTGCCTCTATCCTTTCGACCTCCTGACCCAGCTTTGTGAAATCTGCGGCAAGAAGGGAGGGTGAAATATAGATCATTTTGAAAAAATCCTTTCTGAATTATTATATGTCAAACGACAGTTTTCGGCATAAAATATAACTACATATCGTGCATCCTTCACGCTCTTGTTAAGTTAAAAAGAAGGGAAGTTAGTCAATCTTTGAGCATGGGGTGCGCGTTGGGATATGCCTTTCGAGGCGTATCCCCTTATTTATATCTTTTTTATAAGGCAGATCGCTCGTGCGGCAATGCCCTCGCCGCGACCCGTAAAGCCAAGCTTTTCTTCGGTCGTTGCCTTAACGCTTATAATATCCGCCGAAACGCCCGCGGCGTTTGCGATACGCTCTCTCATCTCGTCTATATAAGGAGCGAGCTTGGGGCGCTGCGCAATGACCGTTGAATCGACGTTGACGATTGTATATCCGTTTTGTTCAAGGGTCTGAACGACCTCACGCAGCAGCACAAGACTGTTTGCACCGAGAAAACGGTCGTCGTTATCGGGAAAGAGCTTTCCGATATCACCGAGCGCCGCCGCGCCGAGAAGCGAATCCATTATCGCGTGAGTCAGTACGTCGGCATCTGAATGTCCGTCGAGCCCCTTGTCGTAGGGAATATCAACCCCTCCAAGGATCAGCTTGCGACCCGTAACGAGTCTGTGAACGTCATATCCTTCACCTATTCTCATGACTGACGGTCCTTTCTCGCGCTCAAGATAGCTTTTGCAAAGGCAAGATCATCGGGTGTTGTAAGCTTGATGTTCTCCCGTCCGCATTCTACCAGACGAATGGCCTTGAAATCAATATTTTCAACCAACGAGCAGTCGTCCGTTCCGTTAAATCCCGATTCCTTTGCGGTATATGCCGCTGCACGGTAAAGATTTGAATCAAACACCTGCGGTGTCTGAGCCACCCAAACGTGATTGCGATCAAGGGTCTCTTCAACGAATCCGCCCTTTTCGGTGCGTTTAACGGTATCCGAAACGCGGTTTGCCGCCGTCGCCGCACGGTAGATATAAGCCTCGCGGCATACTCTTTCGATCATATCGGATGTGACAAGGCAACGGGCTCCGTCGTGAATAGCGACGAATTCAGAGCTATCACTTATCTCCGAAAATCCGAGCCAAACCGATTCCTGACGGCTCGCCCCTCCGGGAACCACCGCTATGACCTTTTTGAATTTATACTTTTCACAAAGCCCAATTAACGCCGGAATATCGTCCTTACGCGTAACGACGACGATCTCCTTGATGCACTCGGCGTCCTCAAACGCCTGAATAGATCTTGCAAGCGTGGGAACTCCGTCTATTTCGACAAACTGCTTGTTGATGCCCTGCATTCTGGAGGAATCTCCTCCTGCAGCTATAACTGCGGCAGTCGGCTTGTGTTTTTCCTTGCCCGCAAAAGCACGAAGAATATCCGCCGTCTTTTCAGCGAATCTTTTACCCTTCATAAATTAAAGCAGCTCGTCGAGCATTGCAACACGACGCGCGTGCTTGCCGCCCTCGTAATCGGTATCGGTGAAAAGATCGGTCAGATCGCATGCGAGTCCCTCGCCGATAACTCTTGCACCGAAGCAAAGAACGTTTGCGTCGTTATGCTGGCGAGTCATTTTGGCAGAATAGGTGTCGGAGCAGCAGGCGGCACGGATCCCCTTGTGCTTGTTTGCGGCAATGGACATACCTATGCCCGTTCCGCAAACGAGAATTCCGCGCTCAAACTCACCGAGCTGTATCTTTTTGCAGAGCGCATCGGCAAACATAGGGTAGTCGCAGCTGTCAGTCGAGTCTGTACCGACGTCAAAAACGGTAATACCGCGATTTTCAAGATGAGCCTTCACCTTTTCCTTGAGCTCGTAGCCCGCATGGTCCGAGCCGATAACGATTTTTTTGATTTTCATTTGCTTTTCAACCTTTCTATGTTTTCAAGTGAGCCGGATTCGCGTTCAAGTCTTTCGCGCTCGGCTTGCGAGAGTCGTAAATAAACGGGGGATAGTTCTATATCGGGGGTTCGAACGCCATTTTTATATTCGGCGAGAGCAACTTGCGCCACCGAAAACGCCGACTGATACTTAAAGCGCTCGGGAGCTATTTTTGCGTTTACGCGGTTGGCAAAGCCGTTAAAGGTTATATCCGCGCCGTCGCCGCAGAGCCAGACCGTTTCTTTTTTGTCGGCAAGCTCGGCGCAGAGCTCCTCGATCGAGAGCGCCCGGTCATCACATATTCTTGCTCCGGTTGACGAGAACAGAGCGTTATATACCTGACCGCGACGGGCATTCATAACCGGACATATAATACCGTCAAAACCGTGAAGGTTATATGCCAACGCTTCGAGCGTTGAAACTCCTATACAAGGCTTTCCGGATCCAAACGCCAGACCTTTCACCGTTGCCGCTCCGATACGAACTCCGGTGAACGATCCAGGTCCTGCCGCGCAGGCAAAAACGTCAACGTCTTTCACTAATAGCGAACAGCTTTTGAGCATCTCGGCGATCATAGGCAACAGCGTTTCGCTATGAGTATTGCCGCCGTTGAGCGAAAACTCGGCGATCAACCTCTCGTTTTCGCACAGAGCTACTGTGGAAGTTCCCGCGGTGCTGTCAAGTGCCAATATTTTCATTTTAACTCTCCAATGTTACTTTTATCTTACGGGGAAGATCTCCGTTGCCATCTATCTCGACCTTTATATATCGGTCGGGCAGGGCGTAGTCTATATTATTCGCCCATTCGCAGATAACGAGTCCGCCGCGTTGGCAGTAATCGTAAAATCCCGTTGAGTAAAGGTCATCGTCGTCGGTTATTCGCCAGACGTCAAAGTGAAACACATCGGTATCTCCCCTATACTCATTAACGAGCGCAAATGAAGGCGACCGAACTGCCGCCGCTGGGCAAAGCACAGAGCAAAAGCCACGGGTGAACGCGGTCTTTCCGGCACCCAGACCACCGCAAAGTGCAATGAAATCGGGTAAAGAAGGGTCGTTCTTTATAAGCTCTGCCAAACGCGCGCCCGAGGCTTCGGTTTCTTCAACGCCGTTACATATAACGTTAAAAATCTCAGCCATTATCATCAAAAATATTTATCTGCTGCTTTTCGGCGTCGCTGTTTCTCATCTTGAGTCCGAGGTGCTGGTATGCAAGTCTGGTCACGCATCTGCCTCGCGGAGTACGGGAAAGGAAGCCTATCTGCATAAGATACGGTTCGTATACGTCCTCGAGCGTTACCGCCTCTTCACCAACCGTTGCCGCAAGTGTTTCAAGGCCCACGGGACCTCCGTCGTAGCAGTCGATAATGGTGCGAAGCATACGTCGGTCGGTGTTATCGAGTCCAAGCTCGTCTATCTCAAGCTTATCAAGGGCGTAGCAGGCTATCTTCGCGTCTATCTCTCCGCTTCCCTTGACCTGCGCAAAGTCGCGAACTCGCTTGAGCAGGCGGTTTGCAATACGGGGAGTTCCGCGCGAGCGTGAGGCGATCGCATGCGCTCCGTCGCGCGATATCTCAATGCCGAGTATCGTTGCGCTACGAGTTACGATAGATGCAAGCTCCTCGATGGAATAAAGCTCAAGTCGGAGCATAACGCCAAATCGGTCACGAAGCGGAGAGGTCAGCTGACCTGCACGGGTCGTTGCACCGATAAGCGTAAATCTCGGAAGGTCTATACGTATGCTTCTCGCCGCAGGACCCTTACCGATTATAATATCGAGCGAGTAATCCTCCATGGCAGAATACAGTATCTCCTCGACCGAACGCGAAAGACGGTGTATCTCGTCTATAAACAGAACGTCTCCCTCGCTCAAATTGGTGAGAAGCGCTGCAAGGTCGCCCTGTCGCTCGATCGCAGGTCCGGAGGTTATACGAATGTTGACCCCCATTTCCGCGGCGATGATAAACGCCAGCGTGGTCTTTCCAAGGCCGGGAGGGCCGTAGAGCAGAACGTGGTCAAGAGACTCTCCGCGTCGCTTTGCGGCTTCTATATATATTTTGAGATTTTCTTTGGCTTTTTCCTGACCTATATAGTCTTCGATCTTATGAGGACGCAACGACTGATCTATATCGGTGTCGTCCGGAGTATAGGAGGTTGAGACTATTCGGTTCTCAAAATCAAGTTCGTTGTCCATTCTTTTGCCTTTCTTATCTTATGAGTCGCTTGGTCGCCGCCTTGAATATCTCCTCGAGCGACATGTTTGAGGTATCAACGCCGCGCAAGGCGGTCAGTATTTCAGAACGGGTGTATCCTATTGCAATAAGCGCCTCAACGGCATCGGCAAAGTCGCCCGACGATTCTCCGACAGAGACAGTCTCTGCCACTGCGGGCGTGCCGACCGCGCTTCCGAGAACCGAAAGCTTATCCTTCAGCTCAAGCACGATACGAGCCGCCGTCTTAGACCCAACTCCGCTCGCCTTTGCAAGAGACTTGGTGTCCTCGGACGCAACAGCTATAGCAAACCTTTCGGGCGTGAACTGTGACAGTACGCTGACGGCAACCTTGGGTCCAACACCCGAAACTCCTATCAGCATCTTAAACGCATTAAGCTCCTCGAGCGCGGCAAAGCCGAAAAGCTCAATGCCGTCCTCGCGAACCGAAAGATGAGTGAAGAGCTTGGCGTTACCGCCAACGGCGGGCAGGGAATTATACGTCGTCTGGCTGACGGTCATTCGGTAACCGACCCCGCTTGCCTCAACAACGGCGCAGGACGCTTCCTTGAATGCCAAAATACCTTTAATATAATAAAACATCAGTTATCACCGTTTTCTTCCGACTCGTTTTCAGAGCCTTCGGTTTCGTTTTCTTTGACCTCTTCTTTGCTTGAAGAGCTCTCTTCAATAGCTTCAGCTACCGATTGAGAGGGATCAACGACCGGTACTGTCAGTGGGAAGAGTATCTTTGCCGATATACGGTTGACCTTCTTCTCAAATATGATCAAGAGCAGGAACACGATAAGCCCGACGACCGAAACGGTAGCTCCGATAACGAACGCCTTAGGACGGTATATCAGCTCAACCGTATGCTCACCCGCGCCTTCAATCTCAAAGGCAACCAGCGCGCCGTCGGTCGATGTCTTGGCGTCAAGCGAGCTATCTCCGAGTATTCCGATTGTATCAACCCGTTTTCCGTCAACCTTTACGATCCAACCCTCGTCATAGGGGATAGAGGTGAACACGGTGGAAAGCTCGTCAGTCGTGGTTATTGTACCCGTTATATGATCGTCGGTAAAGCCCTCGTCGATAACGAGCTGATTTTCGGCAAGCCGTGTCATAACGTCGATATAAAGGTCAACGTCGAGGTAGTAGAAGAGCGGAACATCCTGCGTGACGTAAAGATTGTCAGACTTCAGCTCAAGGGCAACGGTATGCGACCTACCCTCGTAGAGTTGACCAACAAACAACGATCTGACGTCACCTCCGCCGAAGACCTCTCCGTAGCTTCCGTCGGGAGTTGAGAACTTAAACTCTCTTTGGAACTCACTGGGAAGATAGAAATAGACGTACTGCTGCGCGGGCTTGATCGAGTTTTCATCGTCGTCATCGGGATCAAAGCCCGATTCCAACGCCGCCTGATCCTCCGCAGGGGTATCGATATACGGCAAGGAAATCGTGTATCTGACGATCGCAGTGAGGCTGCTGTCCGTCTTTTCATAATTAGTAAAGGGATACTTATAGTTGGAACTTGCCGTGGGAGTGCTTGAACGGCTGGTCACGTTGTTGCTTGAAACGGTATGACCTTCAAGCGGCTTATAAACCTCTATGGGCTCATCCGAGCCAAGCATTGCGGTGATTATCGCGTTGATACGGTCATACGGATTATGATACTCCGCCATATCTATCTCGGAGATCTTTCCGTTTGCGGCAAAAGCCAACGAAAGAGCGTACAGATTTTGGTAAACCGAGTAGTTCTCATCGGTGTAATAAAGCGAATAAAGACGCTCGTCTGAAAGCAACGCTTTATCATTTTTATATTCAAGCTGAGTATCTCCGCTTCCGGCGAGCAGATACTTTATGCCGAGCATAGTATCGGCAGGTACGTTAGCCGCATAGTATCTTGACTCGTGAGATTTACCAAGATAGCCCATGTTTCTGATAAAACGAATTGTCGTAGCGTTAAGCGTCGAGGTCGAGCTTGTCAGACCGTAGACGTTGAGTGCCATGTTGTCGTTGGCTTTTCTGTGCGATATCTCCTCGAGGCGGTAGAACGACTTATCGTTCTCCTTTACGACCGAGGTTGCGGCGCGAAGCGGATCGACTATACTATGATAGGTGGTATACGAGGTGTAAACGACGTCCGAGCCGAGGTCAAGGCAGTTGGAAAGTCCGTTGCAGAAGATCTCTATCGAAACTACTATAACAAGTATTATCGCAACGTTCTGCACCTTCTTGGCGCGACGCATTGCGCAAAGTATCAGGAGATAGACCGCAACGAGCGCGACGGTGAACCAGATGCACTCAATAGTCAAGAGCTTACCGACCACGTGGTTGCGGTCGTTTGACCCGTCCCCGAGAACGTAGGTCGCCAGATCAAGCTTTTGGGCGATCCCCGCAAAGAGTATGAGTATACCCGACGCGAATACCAGCGGTGACACGCGAGTCCTCTTTATCTCGCAAGCTCCGCGGAACGCCATAACAAGCAGAACGAAGCATAGCATAAAGCTATATCTGTAGTTCAACCAGTTCGGTCTCTGGAATCCGTGCCAGATAAGATCAAGCGGATTTACGAGGAAGCTTAAGAGGAACACCCCGGAAAGGACTCCGTAAAATATCTTCTCGCGCATCGAAATTCGACTTGAACAGAAGTAGACCGGTATGAGTAAGAGAGTCAGTACGCCGCAGTAAACGAAGGGCAAGCCCTCGGGGCGCACGGTGTCGTACGAGCAAGGGAGCAGCTTGACCAGCATATCAAGCAGATCAAAATTAGTCTTAAAGCTCCAGTTTGTGTCCGAGAAGGTGGTTTTACCAAACGTCAGCGAGTAATAAGCCGTCAGTATGATAACCGCCGAGATAGCAACGCCGAGAGCCGAGAAAAAGACCATTCTGAGGAACGACTTTGCGAAGTGTGCCTTTTCGCGGTAGGGGTTGTTGCGGTTCTTTTCGTTGTGCATAAAATAGTAAACGAAGAAATACACCGCGCAGAAGATGCAAGACATCCAGCCAATATAGAAATTGCTGAGTATCGTCAACGCAAGAGAGGCAACGAAAAGCTTATAATGCCCCTTTTTGATCAGCTCCTCGATTCCGTATGCGATCATGGGAAGCCAGATAACGGCGTCTATCCACATCGAGTTGTGCTGCTGAACGACGCAGTACGCCGTTAACGCGTACATTATCGAGAAGGCAACGACCATCGGTCGGCTGAAGCTCTTTCTGTGCTTGCCCGTCTTGTGCAGGTAAAGTCCAAACGTAAGCCCGCACATTCCCGTCTTGATAAGGAATATCGTCAACAGAGCTTCGAGGATCATGCTCTGCGGGAAGAGCGCAACTATATAAGAAAACGGACTTGCCAGATAGTAGGCGTACATGCCCATAAACTCGCCACCCAGCGCACGGCTGAAGGAATAGAGTAGGCTCATATCTCCGTATATGAAATTACGAAGGCCCTCATAGAAGCTGACGTACTGACCGTTCAGATCAAGCACGAGAACCGACGCCTCTCCGAAAGGATGTATCCCCATCGCAAGATAGATGAGATACATTATTGCCATAGGTATCAGTACGGCGAGCGAAAGATACCGGTATTCACGCCACGCGGCGAAAAGCTTTTGACCAAACGTCAAGGTCTCGTCGGGAGCCCCGGTCAGCATATTATCACTTTTGTCTCTTGTTTTCGAAAATTTTAACATTATCTATCCTCACTCCGCTTGCGCGGTAACGATCTTTTTTATTGATTTTTCGAGCTTGATGCGATCAAGCGTCATATCACGTCCACATCCGCAGCAGACCACGCGCACCTCGCTGCCGACCCTCATCACTTTGAAAAGCTTCGAGCCGCAGGGATGCGTTTTCTTGAGCTCAAGAACGTCTCCCACAGAGAATTTAACGATCTGCAAGATTTTTACCTCCGCATATGAACATATATTATTATTATAACACATAAAGCAAGTGTTGTAAATCCCGAATTTAGATTTTTTGCTATATTTATGTAAATTTTGAAAATAGATTTGACTAACCGTTTTTTATGTGGTATAATGTACCTTGGAATAATATTTTTGACATTTTTCGGAGACAGCACAATGATAATTCTCGGAATAGATCCGGGGCTTGCGATAGTCGGTTGGGGCGTTGTTGAATACGAGAATGCTAAGTTTCGCGTTCTCGGTTACGGCTCGATAAACACTCCCGCAGGTATGTCGACCCCCGAGCGACTCTCTCGGATCGACCTCGGTCTTAAAGAAATAATAGAAAAATACCGCCCGACCGAGCTTGCCGTTGAGGAGCTGTTTTGGAACACCAACCAAACGACCGGAATACGCGTAGCCGAGGCGCGCGGAGTTATACTTTGCCGAGGCTTCAACGAGCGACTTAACATATCGGAATACACTCCGCTTCAGGTAAAGCAGTCGGTCGTAGGCTACGGTCGAGCCGATAAAAAGCAGGTCATCTCAATGGTCACGATGCTTTTGAAGCTGCCGGCTCCGCCCAAGCCGGACGACACGGCAGACGCGCTTGCCATAGCCATCTGCCACGCTCATACCGGCGGGTCTCGTATCTCAAAATACTACAACGTAAAATAAGAAAAGGACAAGCAATACTATGTGGATAGCCGATAAATGGAACGATTATAAGCTTCTCGATACCTCCGGCGGAGAACGTCTGGAGCGTTGGGGTAAATACACTCTGATCCGTCCCGACCCTCAAATAATCTGGCAGCCCGAGCGCTCGCTCGATTGGGAAAGAGCGGACGCATCCTATCGACGCTCCCGTTCGGGCGGCGGCGCTTGGTCACAGAACCGTCTTCCCGAAAGCTGGATCATAAATTACGGCAAGCTAAGATTTCTGATCAAGCCTATGGGCTTCAAGCATACCGGTCTTTTCCCCGAGCAGGCGGCAAACTGGGATTGGTTCTCAAAGCTTATCGCCGACGCGGGACGACCCATAAAGGTGCTTAATCTCTTTGCCTATACCGGAGGCGCCACGGTTGCCGCGGCGGCGGCAGGGGCGTCGGTCGTTCACGTTGACGCGGCAAAGGGAATGGTGGCGCAGGCAAAGGAGAACGCCGCGCTTTCGGGGCTTGTTAACGCGCCGATAAGATATATCGTTGACGACTGTAAAAAGTTCGTTGAACGGGAGGCGCGAAGAGGGAATAAATACGATGCCGTAATAATGGATCCGCCCTCTTACGGCAGAGGCCCCGGCGGTGAGACCTGGAAGCTTGAGGAGTGTATCGACGAGCTGGTTTCGCTTGCGGCGAATCTTCTTTCGGACGAACCGCTGTTCTTTCTTATCAACTCGTATACCACAGGTCTGTCTCCTTTGACGATGCAGTATCTGCTTGAGCTTCACGTCAAGCAGAGGCACGGAGGAGCCTGTGAGGCGGGAGAGCTTGCGCTTCCCGTGCAAAGTACAGGAGCTTATCTGCCTTGCGGCGGATCGGCAAGATGGACGTCAAAATAAATTTTCGGAGAACAAAATTGAGTCAACCCTTTATAAAAGTCGAGAACGTTAGTTACTCGTATGACGAAGAAATAAACTTAATACCCGCCGTATCGGGCGTCTCTCTTGAGATAGAAGAAGGCAGCTACGTGGCGTTTGCCGGGCGAAACGGCTCGGGAAAATCTACTTTTGCAAAGCTCCTCAATATGATCCTTGAGCCCAGCGACGGCAAAATATATATTTCCGGCAAGGAGATAGACGTAAATGCTATGACCGACGCCGAGCTTATGGAAACGAGAAGAAACATCGGCATGGTCTTCCAGAATCCCGACAATCAGCTGGTTGCTACAATAGTTGAAGACGACGTGGCATTCGGACCAGAAAATCTCGGTGTACCGTCGGACGAGATACGCCGTCGCGTTGACGACGCATTGAAGACGGTCGGTATGTCGGAGTACGCCAAGAGTGAGCCGCAAAGACTCTCGGGCGGTCAGAAGCAACGTATCGCTATTGCGGGCATTATTGCAATGATGCCCAAGTGCATCATATTCGACGAATCCACTGCAATGCTCGATCCGAGCGGCAGACGTGAGGTCGTTGATATGATGGAAAAGCTCAACCGCGAGTACGGCATCACGATCATCACGATAACTCATTATATGGACGAGGCGGTTCGTGCCGACCGAGTTATAGTTATGGACGGAGGACGCGTCGTAATGGACGGCACGCCGGAGCAGGTCTATGCCGAGCCCGAAAAGATACGGGCGGCGGGGCTTGAACTTCCTCAGTGTGCCGAGCTCGTTTGTCGCTTGCGTGAAAAGGGAATTAAGCTGGACGGATGCTGTATCACGCCCGAATCGTGCGCCGAGCTTATCTGCCGTGCATTGGAGGTGACGTCCAATGAGTGAATATAAAATAGCGCTGACCGGCGTTACGTACCGCTATTCTCCAGATACGCCGTACGAGACCCGCGCGCTTGACAATGTGTCCGTAGGCTTTGAGTCGGGCAAGATCACAGGAGTTATAGGGCACACTGGGTCGGGAAAATCCACCCTTATTCAAATGCTGAACGGACTCTTAAAGCCCGATTCCGGAGAGGTCACTCTTGACGGTGCCGATATTTGGGCAAACCCGAAAAAGATCAGCTCGGTTCGTTTCAAGGTTGGAATGGTGATGCAATATCCCGAATATCAATTATTCGAGGAAACGGTTCGTAAGGACATCGCGTTCGGCCCGCAGAATATGGGAATGAACGAAGACGAGGTCAAAAAGGCGGTTGAGGATGCTGCCGCTGTCGTCGGATTGACCGAGGAGCAGCTTGAAAAATCCCCCTTCGATCTTTCGGGCGGTCAGAAGCGCCGTGCCGCGATCGCCGGGATCATGGCAATGAAGCCCGAGGTTTTGGTTCTTGACGAGCCGGCGGCGGGACTTGACCCCGAGGGACGGGAGTCTATACTCAACGCCGTTGAAAAATACAGAAACGAAACGGGAGCCACCGTCATAATCGTCAGCCACAGTATGGAGGATATGGCGCGCCGTTGCGATAATATCGTCGTTATGTCCCACTCCAAGATCATACTGAACGGCAAGTGCGACGAGGTGTTCACCAATTCCGAAAAGCTCACCGACGCCGGTCTTGATATTCCGCAGATAACGAGACTTATGATGCTATTGAGATCGAAGGGCGTCGACGTTGACAGTAAAATATACACGGTTGACCGTGCCGAGCAGGCACTGCTCAAGCTGTTTGCCGAAAGAGAGGCGACAAGATGAAAAGCATTTCTCTCGGTCAATATTACGCCTCTGGGTCTATCCTTCATAAGCTCGACCCGAGAACCAAGGTACTGCTCGGTATGCTTTATATCGTTTGCACCTTCCTTTGCAAGAACATCATCGCCTTCGGTCTTCTGTTCCTATCGGGTATCTTGCTGATCGCCATTGCAAAAATACCCTTTAAGATCATTTTGCGCTCACTCAGACCCATAATATTTATTATGCTCTTCACGGTCGTTATCAACGTTTTCTGGACGACGGGAGACAGACTGCTGTTCAGCTGGAGCTTTATAAATATTTACGCCGAAGGTCTTTACAACGCGCTCTTTATGGCTATCAGAATTATAATGTTGATAACCGGAACCAGCCTGTTTTTGACCTATACGACTACGCCGATACAGCTGACCGATGCGATCGAAAGATTGCTCGCACCGCTGAAAAGGATAAAGGTTCCGGTGCACGAGTTTTCAATGATGATGACCATAGCGCTTCGATTCGTTCCGACCCTTATAGACGAGACCGAACGTATTATGTCGGCGCAAAAAGCAAGGGGTGCCGACTTTTCAAACGGAAGCCTCGTAAAGCGTGCAAAGGCACTTATTCCGATACTCGTCCCGTTGTTCGTTTCAGCGTTCAGGCGGGCGGATGAGCTTGCAACCGCGATGGAATGTCGTTGTTATCACGGCGGAGAGGGAAGAACAAAAATGACCGTGACCCGTATGCAGGGCTCGGATATAACGGCTCTTTTTGCGATGATAGTCTTCGGCACGGTAATAGTTCTCATCAACTATTACGCGGCAAAGTACGGTATAGGATACACTATGTGATGAAAATACTATTAAAACTCGCCTACGTCGGCACGGCTTATTGCGGCTGGCAGGCGCAAAACAACGGGAACACCGTTCAGCAAAGGCTGACCGATGCGGCACACCGTCTTTTTGGCTTCGAGTGCGACGTCACCGGTTGTAGCCGTACCGATAGCGGAGTTCACGCCAACGGCTTTTGTGCCACGGTCAGCAAACGCGGTGAGCTCGGGCTTGAAACGAGCGTTCCGACCGACCGTATACCGCGCGCGATAAACTGTTTTCTGCCCGATGATATAGCGGTCGTGTCCGCCGAATGGGTGGACGACGGATTTCACGCAAGATATGACGTAAAGAGCAAGGAATACGTGTATAAAATATTTACACGACAGGAAAGAGACCCCTTCCTTGCAGAGAGAGCTTGGCATCACCCCAAGCAGCTCGACGTCAAGGCAATGAACGCCGCTGCACAGTATTTCGTCGGTCTTCACGACTTTTCCGCCTTTATGGCACAGGGGTCTAAGATAGTCGATACTCGGAGAACCGTTTTTTCGGCTGAGGTATCGTCGCGGGGCGATACGGTCGAATTCCGCGTCTCGGCTGACGGATTTCTTTACAATATGGTCAGAATAATGACCGGCACTCTGGTTGAGGTCGGCGAGGGTAAGATCTCTCCCGACGAGCTACCAAATATCATTAGCTCTTGTAACCGTTCGTCGGCAGGGATAACCGCACCCGCGTGCGGACTTTATCTCGACCGGGTATTTTATAAATAGGATCACAGAGGGTTTATGTTTCTTGATAAGCTGAAGACGTTGTTTCGCAAGAACGACGACAAAAACAGGATAAAAACCGAATATGCAAGCCCGCGAAACGAGTATTACGCCACTGTTGCCGACAGATACGGTACGGTGCAGATGCTCTTGTTCGTGCTGCTTTCGCTTTTTTTGGTAGTCGCGCTTCTTATAAACAGCGAATGGATATCCTATGAGAATTTCTATTATTTCGTTTATGACTTCGGTGATTATATAACGTCTGCCGACGGAGATATCGAGAGTATAGTTTACGATACGGGAAACTTCTCTGATTTCGGCATCTTCAGCGGCAAGCTTGCGGTGGCGGGAGCTAACGGGCTCAAGCTCTACACCTCTTCGGGTCGAACAGCGTTTGAGGACACCGATCCAATAGCAAAACCGTCTCTTGAGATCTCCGAAAGCTTTATGCTCTCGTATGACAGCGGCGGCTCGGAGTACCGTATATACAATCTGTTTACCGTTATAAACTCGCAGAATACCGATTATCCGATATACGGCGCCAGCATTGCGGATAACGGAGCGTACGCTCTCATAACCGGAGACGGAACGCACACCTCCTGCGTTAAGGTATATAACCGTCGCTTCGATGAGATACAAAGCATCGGCAGAGCCTCCTACGTTGTTGGCGTTTCAATGACGCCGTCGGGAGACAGAGTTGCGGTCGTTTCTTACAGTCAATCGGGAGGAAGCTTCACAACTCATCTGTATATGACTCGGTCGAACAGCACCGAGCCGTACGCCGAATTGAAGATCGAAAACTGCTTTCCTCTTTACTGTGAGTACACTGAAAAGGGCTTTCTTAATCTGATCTGCAAGGATAGGATACTGACTTACAATACATACGGCACGCTTGTTGAGGAGATCGCTTTTGAGCCCGAAGAAACGCTCAAAGAGGTTGATATAAACCGTTTTGGGGCGGCAGTAATGCTTCGAGCGGACGGTAAGAATCGACTTGTTTTGATCGACGCCGGGGGCAGATCGGTATATAACAGTAAAACCCATCTTGAGGCGTCGGCGATCTCTCTTTACGGAGAATACGCATTTCTACTCGGGCCGACCGAGGTCACGCGTATTGATGCCGGGGGAGGTCGAGTCTCTCTTCCCAAGGAGATAGAGGAGGACGCCGTGATGCTGGTCCGGTCTGAGACCGAAATATTGCTTTGTATGCCTTCAAGAGTAAGGTTTTTGGAATTTTGAGTTATTAACAGAATGGAGGATCATTAATGAACGTTTTGGCTGATATCATAATAGCGTTGATCGGAGTTGCCGTCATCGCGCTCTATGCCTACAAGGGATTTATTCGCGTTATTTTGGATACCTTTAAGATACTTATTGCCTTTTTGATCGCGAGACTTATCGTTCCGAGCATAGCTATAGCAAACCCCGTCGTCGGGCTTTTGGTCTATGTCGTGGTCTTCGTCGCCGTGTTCGTCCTGCTGAGTCTGGTGTTCTCGCTTGCCGATAAGATAATCAAGAAAATACCGATCGTTCGAACGCTCAACCGCGTGCTCGGACTCGTTCTCGGTGTCGGATTCGTTTATCTTTCCTTCAGCATCGCGGCAGTAATCTTCAAATCCGTTGCCGCATACTCGCCGGAAAGCGTAATAGGTACCGTCGAGGCAACCCTTGCGGCTCAATCTAAGATATATTCGTTTTTCGCAGAAAACGGACTTTTCTCGCTGTTTACCTAAAACAGCCTTCCCGAACAGGGTGAAACCATAATTTAGTTTAAGGAAGTGCATTTTATGCCAATGCCAATGTGCGCAAGATGTCATAAGCGCGTTGCCGTCGTGTTTGTGACCAAGATAGAAAACGGCGAAAAGATCAGCGAGGGAATTTGCATCAAATGTGCAAAAGAGATCGGACTTCCCGTCGAAAACATGCTTGGAGACGTTTACAAAAAGTTTGGTCTGACTCCCGAGCAGCTCGACGATATGGAAAACGATCTTAACAATATGATAGCAGAGCAGGGCGGTCTTCCGTCCGAAAACGATGACAACGAGGATGCAGGTGCTCCCGCAATAGATTTCCCCAAGCTTTTCAGAGACAGCGGACTTATTCCGGCAGACGGAAAAGATGAGCTGGCAAAACCCAACGCCGAAATCGGTAAAGATAAGCGTCGCGCGGGCAAGGGTAAGGAAGAAAAAAAGTGGAAGTTCCTTGATACCTACTGCCGTAACCTTACGCGCCGTGCCGCCGAAGGCAAGCTCGATAAGGTAATAGGCAGAGATCGCGAGCTTGACCGTGTCGTGCAGATCCTTTGTCGCCGTCAGAAGAACAATCCCTGCCTCATAGGAGAGCCGGGCGTTGGTAAGACTGCCATTGCCGAGGCACTTGCTCAAAAGATCAGCTCGGGAGAGGTCCCGTATAAGCTTCGCGGCAAGCAGCTCTATCTTGTCGATCTCACGGCTTTAGTTGCGGGAACGCAGTTCCGAGGTCAGTTCGAGTCTCGTATTCTCGGACTTTTGAACGACGTCACCGAAGCCGGCAACGTTATTCTCTTTATAGACGAGGTTCATAATATCGTCGGGGCTGGCGACGCCGAGGGAAGCATAAACGCCGCAAACATTCTCAAGCCGGCGCTTTCTCGCGGTGAGGTTCAGGTCATAGGTGCTACGACGCTGACCGAGTACCGCAAGCATATCGAAAAGGACACGGCACTCGAGCGTCGCTTCCAACCGGTAACGGTTAACGAGCCGTCGGTCGAGGACACGGTCGGTATTCTCCGCGGTATCAAGCATTATTATGAGGAATATCACAGCATAAACATCCCCGACGAGATACTCAATCGCGCAGTAACCCTCTCGGAGCGTTATATAACCGACCGCTACCTGCCCGATAAGGCGATCGACCTTCTTGACGAAGCGGCGTCGCATCTCTCTCTTTCCTGTGCGGAGCTAAACGAAAGCTACGAGCTTCGTGATGAGCTTTTGAGGCTTAAAGCTGAAAGAGAAGCTCTCGAATCCCAAACGCCGGGAGAAGGCAAGGATGAGGAGCAGCGTTTTGAAGCCATCGCAAATATCAAAGCGAAGGAAAGTAAGCTCTCCGAAAGATTGCACGAGATCGAGCCCTCGCTGGGCAGTATAACTCTGACGACCGAGGATCTCGCGTCTGTCATTGAGATCTGGACGGGCGTGCCCGCGTCCACGGTAAGCGAGAACGAATTTGCAAAAATAGATAAGCTTGAAGCAAGACTTAAAACGCGTATCGTAGGACAGGACGAAGCGGTCTCTGCAGTTGCACGAGCCATAAAACGCAGCCGCGCAGGCATCTCTTATAAGCGCAAGCCGGTTTCGTTCATCTTTGCGGGACCGACCGGAGTTGGCAAGACCGAGCTCGTCAAAACTCTTGCGGCAGATCTCTTTAACTCGCCAGAGACGCTCATTCGACTCGATATGTCCGAGTTTATGGAAAAGCACTCGGTGTCCAAGATTATAGGCTCGCCTCCCGGATACGTCGGCTACGACGAAGCGGGACAGCTGACCGAAAAGATCCGTCGCAGACCCTATTCGGTCATTCTCTTCGACGAGATCGAAAAGGCGCACCCCGACGTTCTCAACGTTATGCTTCAGATACTTGACGACGGACGTATAACCGATTCTCACGGAAAAGTCGTCAGCTTTGAAAACACCGTCATAGTTATGACAACAAATGCAGGCTCGGACCGCTCGGCAAGCACTGCAGGCTTTTCCACAGATGCAAAAGCAGACGCTGCAAAGCGTACCGACAAGGCTCTCTCAAGCTTCCTGCGCCCCGAGTTTATCAATCGCGTTGACGAGATCATAACCTTCCGTCAGCTGGACGAAAACGATTTCGCCAAGATCGCCCGTATAATGCTTGACGAGCTGGTAACGGTTCTGAAGGAAAAGGATATATTCCTGAGCTACACGGACGACGCGGCTAACCATATCGCCGTCAAGTCCTATTCCTTAAAGTTTGGCGCAAGAAATATGAGACGCTATATACAAACGAACGTTGAAGATAAGTTAGCAGAGCTTATCATAGCCGATTACGAGAGAAAGATATCCCGTGTTAAGCTCGTTATTCGCAACGGTGAGCTAACGGTTATATCAATGTAAAAAGATGAACGGGAAATGGTATTCACTCGGCATACAGGATGTCGAAAAAATACTCAAAACGAATGCCGCCTCGGGGCTGACCCGTAAGGCGGCTCGTTCTCGTGCGAGAAAAACCGGAGGAAACAGCTTCTTCTTTGTCGGAACGAAGTCCATATCCTCCTGTTTTTTGTCGGTCGTATCCGACCCGTTGCTCCTGCTTTTGATAGGAGTGGACGTGATAGCCGCACTTTTTGGCGAGACTGCCGTTGCGCTTTCTGCCGCAGTCTTGATATTTATAAACGTATCTCTGACCTTTACCGCATATTTCAGATCGCAACGTATTATTGAATCAATGTCGGGCTTTTCACAGCCCAAGCTCCGCGTAATACGCGACGGTGAGCTGTTCCTTGCCGATTCACGCGGAATCGTTCCGGGAGACGTTATACTTCTCTCGGCGGGCGATATACTGCCGGCAGACGCGCGATTGGTCTCGTCTAATGGACTTGAAGTGAGAGTATATACGGGTAAAGACAGCGATCCGATACTTGTATTTCCCGATGCGAACACTATGTACGCACCTGAAACGGTTGGAGCTTTTTACGAATATAAAAATATGCTGTATGCCGGATCTGTCGTTATGGCCGGAGAGGCAAGAGCCATAGTCGTTGAAACGGGAGAGACTAGCTATATCGGTGCGCTTGAAGGCGGCATTCCGCTCAACGAAGCAAACCAGAGATCAGAGTATCTGCGCGAGATGAAGCGCTTTTCGAGTAAATACGGGTTTATAGTTCTTATAATGATACTCCCTTTGACGGTCGCGGGAATACTGTCGTACGGCTCGGATCATATCCTCAGCACATTTATGCTTACCCTTTCCTTAGCTGTGTCATCGCTTGGCGAGCTGATATACGTTATAGGAAACGTCAGCACGGGATCGACCTTGCTTGACTGTGCAACAAAGCAACGTGGATCGGCGATAATCCGTGCCGCGGGACGAGCCTCGGTTCTCGCAAAGACCGACCGCGTCGTTCTGATCGGCAATGCCGCAGTTACAGACGGCATCAAACGCATCTCTGCGGTATACGTTGGCGGCAGGGAGCTTCACGGCCGCGAAATGTTCTGCGCAGATACGGTGCATCTGTGCGAGCGAGGAGCTATGTTAAACCGCGCGGCACGAGCTTTTCCGTCAATAGGAGGCGACGCCGCAACTCTTCCGAATGGCTTTGACGTTTTTTGCCGTAGGCTTAATCTTGACGAGGAAGCTATAAACATACGAAGCGCGCCGCTTGGCTTCCTTTGCTCGGGAACGCGAATGACAGCGTCTATTAATGACGGCAACAGACCGATCAGTATAATAGCCGCGCGTGATGAATCAATCGTCGACGTTTGCTCGGGTGAAGCCTCTTCGGATAATACGGTAGTGCTTGGAAGTGAGCGCAGACAAGATATAAAAAAGGTATTTCGATCCTTGCTGTTAGAGGGACACGAAGCATTTATTATTGTAACGTCTTCGGGGGGAGCTACCGTTTTTGAGGGCATTTTAGCCTTCCGCTCGGTGATTTCACCCGAAATACCCAAGCGTATTTCAGACCTTCGCGCTGCAGGAGTTGAGGTAACCCTCGTTCTTGAGAACGAAAGCGCGGCAGATACCTTTATCGCTATTCGCTCGGGCATCGTTGAAAACTCATCGGAGATAGCCTATTTTTCGCGTTACGATCACATAGGTCGAACGTTTAACGATATTCCCGAAAACTGCCGCGCGATCCTCGGATTTTCTGTGAGGGATATTCGCGAGTATATAAGCAAGCTCAAAAGAGCAGGGCACACGGTGAGCGTTTTTGCAACCGCGGCAAATTCATATCCCGCATTTGCCGAGGGAGACATATCGGTTAGCTGTGACCGAAACAATTATTCGGAGCAGCTGCTTCAAAAAGAAAAGCCGCTTGAGCTAACACTGCCGTTCGGAGTCGACGAAAGCCCGGACGGAGCACAGCTTATGCGATTCTCTGCAGACGTGCTTGTAAAAAGAGCCTCTCCGAAGGGCGGCGGCATTGAGGGCATATACAACGCCATAGCCTCAGCGAGATCACTTCAGAGAAACCTTGCAAGAGCGGTGGCGTATCTGATCTGCACTCAGCTTGCGCGCTTGTGCTTCGTGCTCCCCGCCATGCTTCTCGGCCGCGAGCTGCTTTCCCCATTCCACGTGCTTTTTAGCGGACTGATCCTTGATATGGCAGCTATGTTCGTACTGTCTCTTGATAGACCTAACGAATCGCTGATGCGTCGAAAATACCGCCCGGCAAGCCTAAAAACACCGATACGAAACTGTCGTGTACCGCTTTTGATAGTAGGTTGCGGAGCCGTACTCGGCGCGATCTCGGCAATACTTATATCCTTTATTTCAAGCGCAGCAGTCAGCGGTGCGGTGTTTTCCTCGCTTATACTGACCCAGCTGATATTACTCTTCAACATTCGAAACGACGAAAAGCCAAAGGACGCGCTGACACCGCCGTTTGTCCTAAGCTGCTTGGCGTGTGCCGTTGCGGTGTCGCTATGTGGAGCCATCCCATATCTCGCCGAGCTGACGCAAACTCGTTTTTCGCTCGTATCGCTTATCTGCTTGCCGATAGCTCCCGTCGTTGTCGCGATCGGACAACCCTTGTGGCGTTTCTTGAAAAAGCTCATAAAAAGAGCTTGACCGGCATATAATTCTCCGAATATATTTTCGGAGGTGTGTCATGAAGTTCATAAGCACTGCAGATCTGCGGGAAAAGGACGTTATAAATCTTTGCGACGGGGTAAGACTCGGATGCCCGACAGACTTTGAGCTTGACGTCTCCTGCGGCAGACTCGTCTCTGTTGCCGTAGCTTGCGACGATAGCCTTTTCGGATTTGGAAAGCGCGACGAGATAATAATTCCGTGGGACAAGATAAAGTGCATAGGCGAGGATGCGATACTCGTTCGTCTTGAGGCAAGTGAGCTTCAGTGTTGCACGAGAGAAAAGAAAAAGAAGAAAAAAGTCAGCCAAAAGATGTAATTATTGTAAACATTGTGTTAATTTCGCAGTAAGGCATTGAATGTCGAATGTTGTTATGTTATAATAACAAGGCTTGCGAAAAACGCAGGACAAATTATCACACACATGCGGTTTCGAGCGCCAACGGTGCCACTTTGTGGTCTTGACGCCTGCCCGCGTGGTGGAAAAAACCGAAGGAGGACATGAAAAATGTCAGTTATCAGTATCAAGCAGCTGCTTGAAGCAGGTGTTCATTTCGGACACCACACCAGAAGATGGAACCCCAAGATGGCAGAGTACATCTTCACCGAGAGAAACGGTATCTACATCATCGACCTGCAGAAGACCGTTAAGAAGTTCGACGAGGCTTATATGTTCGTTCGTGAGCTTTCTGCTCAGGGCGGCAACATCCTGTTCGTCGGAACCAAGAAGCAGGCAGCAGATGCCATCAAGGAAGAGGCAACCCGTTGCGGACAGTACTACGTAAACGTACGTTGGCCCGGCGGTATGCTCACCAACTTTAAGACCATCAAGAAGTCGATCGCTCGTCTCAATAGCCTTGAGAAGATGCAGGAGGACGGAACCTTCGATATGCTGACCAAGAAGGAAGCCGCCGCAAAGCAGAAGGAGATCTTCGACTTTGAGAAGAACCTTGGCGGTATCAAGACCATGGAGCAGCTTCCTGATGCTGTTTTCATCGTTGACCCCCGCAAGGAGCACATTGCCGTTCTCGAGGCAAAGAAGCTCGGTATTCCGGTAATCGCTATCGTTGACACCAACTGCGATCCTGACGACGCCGACTACATCATCCCCGGTAACGACGACGCTATCCGCGCCATCAAGCTCATCTCATCTGTCATCGCTGACGCCGTCATCGAGGGCAAGCAGGGCGAGCAGCTCGCAGCCGCAGAGGAAGAGGCAACTGCAGCCGAGGCCGCAGAGGATGCCGAGAACGCATAAGTTAAAATACGGAGGATAAGAAAAATGGCAACTATTACCGCAAAAGACGTAGCCGAGCTTCGTTCCAAGACCGGTGCCGGCATGATGGACTGCAAGAAGGCTCTTGTTGAGGCCGAGGGTGATCTCGAGGCCGCCGTTAAGATCCTTCGCGAGAAGGGACTCGCTGCCGCTGCTAAGAAGCAGGAAAGAATCGCTGCAGACGGACTTGTTTCGATCCTCAAGACCGATGACGTTACCGTTATCATTGAGGTCAACACCGAGACCGACTTCGTTGCTAAGAACGATACCTTCAAGGAATTCGTTGAGAAGACCCTTCAGATCATCGCAGACAAGCGCCCCGCAACCGTCGAGGAGCTTTCGAACACCGTTTACGAGGGTGATATGACCGTCGACGGCAAGATCCAGGAGCTCGTTTTCATAATCAAGGAAAAGATCACTCTTCGTCGCTTTGCCGTTGTTGAGGGTCTGACCAGCACTTACGTTCACGGAAACGGAAGCATCGGTGTTATCGTTAGCTTCGAGGCAGACGACGCCGCAAAGAACAACGAGGGCTTTGCAGAGTTCGCTAAGAACGTCGCACTCCAGGTTGCGGCATACCCCGTCTTCTACGTAAACCGTGACGAGGTTCCCGCAAGCGTTCTCGAGGAAGAGAAGAACATCGTTCGCGCTCAGATCGCAAACGATCCCAAGAACGCCAGCAAGCCCGAGCAGATCATTGAGAAGATGGTCGTCGGTAAGCTTGGTAAGTTCTACGAGACTAACTGCCTCGTTGACATGGAGTACTTCAAGGAAGACAAGATGACCGTTGGTCAGTACGTCGCCGCCACCGAGAAGGCATTCGGCGGAAAGATCGCGATCAAGGGCTTCTGCCGCTACGAAAAGGGCGAGGGCATCCAGAAGAGAGAAGAGAACTTCGCTGAGGAGATCGAGAAGCTCACCAAGGGCAACTGATCAAATCATAACACAATAAACAACAAGGCTTCGGAAAGAGGGAACTCGATCCGAGCCTTTTTGTTTGCTTCATATTTATTATATTACAGATACAGATCCACAAAAAAGATGTCAAAAAGCGCAAAAAAAGCAAAAATGTTAAAAAATAAAGAGCATTTTAGCTAAAAACTGTACAAAAAGAATAAAAGCGCTTGACAATTTGAAAAATATATGATATAATCTGTGGTATTAGTAGAGGTGCGCTTTAGCGTAGCAGAGCGAGGAAGTGATTCCTTGCGTTTGATTTGACCTTGCCGAGAAAAAGCCGTCCTTGGTAAGAAGCTATGTCTACTGCTTCTGTAAAGTGTTTCTCTGCGAATAAAATTTCATTAATGGTTCTAAAATTATATTTTGGGAGGAAAAAACCATGAAAAAGACACTGCGCATATTAGCAATGGCTCTTGTGATTGCAACGCTCCTCACAACTGTTCTTGCTAGCTGTGCCCCGACTGCTGACCCGCCCGTTGAGCAGGTTTCGCTTAAGCAGGGTACTTACCGCACCTTTACGGGTGTTATGCCCTCTAACTGGAACGAGTTGACCTATCAGGACAACAACGACACCCAGATACTTAGCTACATCGGAAGCTCGTTCTTCGAGTATGACTACAAGTTCGATGAGTCTAAGGGCGGCAAATTCAATGCAGATGGCTCTATCAATGCAGACGCCATCATCCCCGGAAGCTTTACCACCAACTTCTCGGCAGCTACCAAGCTCGAGGACGTAACCGCTACCGTTGATAAAAAGTGGGGATATACCACTGATCAGATCGTAGAGGGTGGATATGCTTGGAAGATCACCCTTCGCGAAGACCTCAAGTGGGATGACGGCACGCCCATTGATGCAAACGATTTCGTATATTCCATGAAGGAACAGCTCAACCCTGACTTCATGAACTATCGCGCCAGCACCTACTATAACAACATTCTTATCAAGAATTCCAAGACCTATCTTTACAACGGTAAAGAGGGTTACGATGCAGCTGACTCCGTTGCATCTGCTTATGATGCTGCTCTCGACGAGATCACCATTTGGAAGCTGAACAGCTCTTCCGTTAACGATGCCAAGACCGGAACTATTATGAGTAGCCTTCGTGCTGCATACAACAGCGGTTACGAGTCTTACGGTATGAACGCAAATCAGAACGCCGGTGACTACCTCGTTACCCTTAGCGCTGCATTTGGTGCTCCCGTTTCGGTCACCGCAGATCAGATCAACGCTCTCGAAGGCAAGACCTTTGCAGAGATCAAGGCTGATCCCGCTCTGAAGGCCACCTTCGATTATCTCGTTGAGTGGTGGGACGAGGGCGACTACGGCGCATATGCATTCGCAGTTATGTACTATAAGAACGATGAGTTCTCCTTCGATAACGTAGGTCTCTACGCTCCCTCGAAGTACGAGCTTGTAGTTTGCCTTGATGCTCCTCAGAAGCTCCTCAAGGAAGACGGCACTCTCTCCTACCTCGCTGCATACTATATGTCCAGCCTGCCGCTCGTAAAGAAGGATCTCTACGAGTCCTGCAAGAAGCAGCCTGCCGCAGGCTCCACTCTTTGGACCACCAACTACAACTCCTCTATCGCAACCTCTGCAAGCTGGGGACCCTATAAGCTCGCCTCTTTCCAGAGCGGCAAGTCCTATGAGCTTGTTAGAAACGACAACTGGTTCGGTTACGGTCTCGAGACCAACAAGAATCAGTACAACATTACCAAGATCACCTGTGAGCTTGTTGAAAAGCTTGAGACTCAGTGGATGGGCTTCCTGTCCGGTAAGTACGACGGCATCGGAATCGATTCCGACCACCTTGAGTTCGTTGACTCCAAGTATGCAGTCGTTAACTACGCTTCTACCGCTTACGGTATCCAGATCTATTCTAACCTTGACGTTCTGAAGGTCAGCGGCAGAAACAACGGTATTCTTGCCATTCAGGACTTCAGACAGGCTCTCTCGCTCTCGCTTGACAGAGCTGACTTCAACAAGACCGTTTTCGGAACTCTGCCTCCTTCTTACGGTCTCATCGGTGAGGGCTACTTCTCCGACGTTGAGAACGGTGTTGTTTACAGAAACACTCCTCAGGCTAAGAAGGCTCTCCTCCGCACCTACGGATTCACCGAGAACGCAGACGGCACCTGGACCGACGGTACTCACACTTATGCCGACACCGACAAGGCATACGATGCAATGAACGGTTATAATCCTGCAAAGGCTAAGGAGCTTCTCCTCAGCGCTTACCAGGAGCTGACCGCCAACGCTGAAAAGTACGGCTACGATGCAACTCAGAATATCACCCTGCTTTACGGCGCAACCAACGCTTCCGAGACCAGCACCAAGAAGCTCAACTTCATGCAGGGTCTGGTCGACGAGCTGACCAAGGATACTCCTCTTGCTGGTAAGATCAAGATCACTATGGATACCAAGTACGGCTCCACCTGGTCTGATTCCTTCAAGGCAGGTTCTTACGATCTCTGCATCGTTGCAGGTATCGGCGGTAACATCTTTAACCCCTTCAACACCATCGGAGCTTTCGTTGACCCCAACGATTCGCTTAAGTTCTCCTCTTGGTGGGATTCCTCGAAGGAAAACATCACCTTCACGATGCCCGCAGGTGATTACGAGGGCGCCGGCCAGGCTCACACTATGAGCGTTGTTAACTGGTACTTCTGCCTCAACGGTAACGCCGCAAACGAAGAGCAGGAATTCACCTACAACTGGGGTGAGGGCTTTGCTCCTTACGAAGCAAGACTTGAGATCCTTGCAATGCTCGAAGAGTACGTACTTGCTAAGTTCTTCTCGCTCCAGTGCTCCTTCGACGCAGAGATGGCTCTTGACGGTGCTAAGTTCTCGAGCGTAAGCGACGATTACAACACCTTCATGGGTTACGGCGGAATCAGATACAACATCGTTAACTACACCGATGCTGAGTGGGATGCCTTCGTAAGCGCCAACAACGGCGATCTTACCAACGAGTACAAGAAGGCTGAGTAATTTCAACCGCACAAGAAACAGTAATCTTATAAAAACAATACTGGAACAATTAAATCGTAAGATTTAACGCCACCGGTGGGGCAGAATTGCCCCACCGGGGTTGTTGTCTATATAAATTCAACGTTTTGCGTTGAGTACATGCCGAAAGAAACGGTTATATACTAACGGATAAACAAAGCGCGGGATTTTTGAACGATTGACACGCTTGTTTATTCTAAAGGAGAAAGACCTTATGTATATGTTCAAATATGTTTTGAAGCGTCTTGGGCTCATGATAATGACGTTCAGCATTATATTCGTTATGTGCTTCGTTCTTATCAAGATGCTTCCTATCGTGGTGAGCGCCGCAACCGGCGATGCCGCGGACATAATGTATGCGCAGCTCGAGGCGCGCGGATATATTATGAATGTTGTAAGAGATCCCGTTGCGGGAACTTACACCTTTGATAATGTACCCGTTATGATTCAGCTTGGAAATTATTTGACGAGGATCTTCACCGAAGGTGATTTCGGAATCGGAACGTCTATGGTTCAGTTTGCGAACCAGCCGGTCTGGGACGTCTTTGTTGAGAAGCTTCCTCCAACAATTTTAATAAATATTTACTCATCCCTTATCGGTGTTCCCATCGGTCTCGGCTTGGGTATTTTTGCAGCACTTAAGAAGAACAAATGGCAGGACCAGCTCATTAACGTAGTCGTTATATTGATGATCTCGTTGCCGTCTCTTGTTTTTGGACTTTTGGTGCAGTATTTCCTCTGCTTTAAGCTTCAGTGGTTCCCGATCACTATGAAGAGTGGCTATGACTATTTCACGTGGGATATGTTCCGCTCAATGCTTCCTGCAGTTCTGTCGCTCTGCTTGGGCTCTATCGCCGCTTATACGAGATATACACGCGCAGAGCTGACCGAGGTTCTGACAAGCGAGTTTATGCTTCTTGCAAGGACCAAGGGACTCACGCGCAGTCAGGCTACCGTGCGTCATGCGCTCCGCAATTCAATGGTTCCGATCTTCCCGATGATACTCGGTGAGTTTATCGGAGTTCTCTCCGGCTCGCTGATCATCGAGCAGATGTTCTCGATTCCCGGAGTTGGAGGACTTTATCTCAGCGCTATCAATTCACTTGACTACGACTTCTTTATGCTGCTTTCGGGATTCTATACTCTCGTAGGCTTGTCAGCGGGAATTATCGTCGATATAAGCTATGGCTTTATCGATCCGAGAATAAGAATGGGGGCAAAGTAATATGGAACGCACTATACCGAATATTCCAAAAGAAAAATTTAACTTTGTTCAGAAAAACGATCTTATCCACGATAAGCAGCTGGCAACGAAGCCCCGCGGCTATATGGCAGATGCATTTGCCCGTTTCTGTAAGAACAAGGGAGCCATTGTTGGTGCAATCATTATCATTATTCTCGTTCTTGCCGCCATTATAGCTCCTATGTGCACGCCTTATACGGTTAAGTATATGGATGCAAACTATAAGAGCTGCTTCCCGAGGAACGAGCTCTTTGTCTCTCTTCCTTTTTGGGACGGCTGCGAGCCGAGGGAAGACAACAAGGCAACCTTTATGAAGTACTATGCTATGGGTCTTGAAACCGGAAAAAATGCGGTTAAAAATCAAGAGTATAGCCTTGAGAACGATATGTACAGCTACCGCCTTGACTCGGTCCATTCGGTTGGAGCTGAATACGTTTCTCTTACATTTGAAAAGTACGAGGCGCTTCAGGAATATCAGAACAGAACCGGTATTCAGGTTCTCTATCCTGTGGTTGCCAAGAGCGACAGACCTCAGGTTATTGACGGAAGAAAGAACGACGCCGATTATTATTTCAAGACGACCACCAAGGGAAACAAGATCAATATCGTTTACGATGAAAACGGCGATATAATCCCGGTATATGATTACTACCTCGCAACGCAAACACCCAACGATGGCTATAATTCGTTGCGTATTGAGGGCGAGGACGGTTTTATTAACGAAAACGGTCAGAAGTGCTATTATTCGTATGCTCTTCCTAATTCCACGGGATATGAGGTCCGTGTAAATTACTACGAGTATTACGTTTATCAGCACACGGAGGTCCTCAAGGACGGAATCACGACTCCGAGCTTCCTTTTCGGAACCACGAGTGAGGGTCAGGACGTCTTTACCTGCCTCTTCTCAGGAGCAAGATTCTCCTTCGTTTTCGGATTGGTAGTTGCAGTCGTTAACTTCCTCATTGGCGCGTTCTACGGCTCCACCGCCGGCTACTACGGCGGAAAGACCGACCTTATCATGGAGCGAATCACAGACGTTTTGTCGGCAGTTCCGACAATGATCGTCATTACACTTTTGAAGCGCCATATAGACGCCGGTCCCGCAACTGATATGCTCGTTCTGTTCATTGCCTTCTTTGCAACCGGCTGGATCGGTATGGCGTCAACGACCCGTATGCAGTTCTATAGATACAAGAACCAGGAGTACGTTCTCGCTGCGAGAACACTTGGAGCTAAGGACAGAAGACTTATCTTCAAACATATATTCCCGAACGCCCTCGGAACGATCGTTACAAGCTGCGCGCTCGTAATTCCTTCCATGATCTATACCGAAACCAACCTCACCTATCTTAATATCATCGATCTCACTGCGATGAACATGACTACCGTTGGTACGCTGATTGCAAACGGCCAAGAAAACCTTACCACCGCGGCATTTATTGCGCTCTTCCCGGCGATCTTCCTTGCTTTGTTGATGCTCAGCTTCAACCTCTTCGGCAACGGACTCCGCGATGCATTTAACCCTTCACTGAGAGGAGCTGAATAATCATGTCAAAAAGAGAAATAAAGCTTTCAGTTAAAAATTTGAAGATATCCTTCCGCACCGATAACGGAAACGTTCAGGCGGTTCGTGATATTTCCTTTGATCTCTATAAGGGTGAAACTCTTGCGATAGTTGGTGAATCCGGATCGGGTAAATCGGTAACCAACCGCGCCGTAATGGGCATACTTGCCGGTAACGCCATAAAGGAAGGCGGAGAGATAATTTACGACGGACAAGATCTGATGAAGATCACCGAGGAGGAGTTCCACAACATCCGCGGTGATAAGATCGCAATGATCTTCCAGGACCCCATGTCCAGCTTGAACCCCATCATGCGCGTAGGTAAGCAGCTTACCGAGGCTATGATAATAAAGGGTAAGCTGAAGCGTAAGCAGTCCAGAAAGGATTTTAACTTCACTCTTGAGAGCCTCAGAAGCTGTATGGATGAGGCTTATGGTCAGAATGAAGAGGAGTGCCGTATCAATAAGCAGCTTTGCCTTGACTTTGATACGTTTGAGCACAAGCATCTTGAGCACGAAAATCTGTACAACCGTGCCACGACTGCGGCAAACTATGCGCTCGAAGACCTTGACGACGTACTTTTCCGTATTGAGAAGAAGTCGTATAAGGGAATGATCGCAAATATTTCCGAGATAGTACATCTTTCCTCTCTTACGTATGATCAATACGTGGTAAAAGAGGATGCAGAAAGATTAAAGAGCCTTCTTGATGGCATTAAAAATGACATTAGGCTCTCTGTTGGTGAGAACGTTGGAAATGCAGCAAAGATACTCGTTAACAGAGAACCCACGAACAAGGGCGCAGATTTTGAAGCTGCATATGCCAAGCTTTCCGAGGTCAAGGAAATACTTACAAGAGCTGTAGCAAAGACAAAGCCGAATTTCTTTGCACTCGGTTATTATCTTACCTTTGCAAACGAGCCTCTCCCCGAAATGCCCATCGAAGAGCTTAACGCATTCCTTCGCAAATATCTCGACGAGCACTTCATGTTGAACTTTATCGAGAGAGCGAAAAAGGGTATTGCTTATTCAAGAGAGAAGGCAATGGAAGCACGCCGTCAGGTGATCGCGCTCGTCAAAGAGCATTCTGCGGTGTTCAGTGTCGATAGCCTTAACAAAAAGGACGTTGCAAACGCTTCTGCAATTCTCATCAAAGCCGTTGAAAAAACCATAGATCCGTTCGACGTGGTCAAGGATAATCTGTCCTATACCTTCACCTCAAGCTTGAAATCTGCAGTTGATCAGTATTTCAACGCCGTTGTCGCCAACGAGAAGGAGAACGTACGTTATTCTAAGGAAACGGCTAAGCGTGATGCTTTGATCGCAAAGGGCAAGGAGCCGTCATATGAGATCTCTGAAAAGAATATTGTGGATCTTGATCTGCTCAAGGCGTCTATTATTAGAATATTCGACACTCTTTGCGCCAGCTATGAGAAGAGAATCGCTCAGACTGATTTTGATATTGGTGCCGCAACCGTTGACGTAATCGACTATTTGAAAGAGAAGGCTTCGGGTGTTGCTTACCGTGTCACAAAGAGCATGGCAAAGATGCGCGCGATCAAACTTCTTAAGGAGGTCGGAATCCCTGACCCCGTAAAGAGATTCTCGCAGTATCCCTTTGAGTTCTCGGGCGGTATGAGACAGAGAATCGTTATCGCGATCGCTCTTTCTGCCGCGCCCGATATCCTTGTTTGTGACGAGCCTACAACGGCACTTGACGTTACGATCCAGTCGCAGATCCTTGAGCTTATCAATAAGGTTAAGGCAGAGCGTCAGCTTTCCGTAATATTCATAACTCATGACCTCGGCGTCGTTGCAAACATGGCAGACAGAGTTGCAGTTATGTATGCAGGAAAGATCGTTGAGATCGGAACCGCAGATGATGTATTCTATTCGCCGGCTCACCCGTACACATGGGCTCTCCTTTCGTCTATGCCCGATCTGGACACAAACGAAAAGCTGGAATCCATACCGGGTACTCCTCCGAACATGATCTATCCTCCCAAGGGAGATGCGTTTGCAGAGCGAAACAAGTACGCTATGGAAATTGATTTCGAGCTGCAGCCCCCGATGTTCAAAATTTCGGATACCCACTATGCCGCAACATGGCTGCTGCATCCTGATGCGCCGAAAATTGACCCGCCCAAGGCAGTTACAGACAGAATAAACAGAATGAAATCGGCAAGGAGGAAAAGCTAATGGAAAACAAAGAAACTTTGTTGAAAGTAGAAAACCTTTGCCAGTATTTCAAAATAGGTCCCGGTAATGAGCTTCGCGCAGTCGATAATGTCAGCTTTGACATTAAAAAAGGTGAGGTTTTCGGTCTTGTTGGTGAATCCGGATGCGGAAAAACCACTACGGGACGCTCGGTAATAAGACTTTATGATATTACCTCGGGCAGTGTTTATTTCAAGGGGCAGAGAATTTGCGCCGGAACCCGCGCTTACAAAAACGCCATAAAAGAGGCAAAAAAAGAGTTCGACGCCAAAGCTGCAGAGTTGAAGGCGGTCGGGGATGAAAAATCGCGAGAAGAGCTTTCTCGCCTTGAGAAGGAATATCTCGATACAGTAAGAGAGCTGAACGAAAAGATCAAGTCGGCACGTTACGATCATAAAAACTGCAACAAGCTTTATGCCGAAGAGCAGGTTAAGAAAATAGAAGCGGAATACGCCGAACGTATTGCAGCACAAACCGACGAAAACGCTATAAAGGCTCTTTTGAAGGAGAAAAAGGAAAAGATTAGTCTTGCGAAAAAAGATCGCATAATGAATAGCATGCAAATGATCTTTCAAGATCCTATTGCAAGCCTTAATCCCCGTATGACGGTACGTGAGATCATCGCAGAGGGACTTCTCATCAGAAAGATCAAGGATGAAAAATACATTGACGAGCAGGTTTACAGAGTACTTGATCTTGTCGGACTTGTTAAAGAGCATGCCGGTAGATATCCCCACGAGTTCTCGGGCGGTCAGCGTCAGCGTATCGGTATAGCAAGAGCTATTATCCTTAATCCTGACCTTATCATTGCAGACGAGCCAATCTCAGCTCTTGACGTTTCGATCCAGGCGCAGGTAATTAACCTTCTTAATGATCTGCGTAAGCAGCTCGGACTGACAATTCTCTTCATTGCACATGACCTTTCTGTCGTAAAATACTTTTCAGACAGAATCGGCGTTATGTACTACGGAAAGATGGTAGAGCTTGCAACCTCAGATGAGCTGTTTGCACATCCGCTCCACCCCTATACAAAGTCGCTTCTTTCGGCAATCCCTCTTCCTGACCCCGATTACGAAAAGGACAGAAAGAGAATTATCTATAACCCACTTGCGGAGCATGACTATACCGTAGACAAGCCCACAATGAGAGAGATTTTGCCGGGACACTTTATTCTTTGCAACGATGCCGAGTTTGAAAAATACAAGGCGGAGATCGCAGAGAACGATAAGGTGAGAGAATGAAACCCAACACAAAACGCTACGTAATTTCCATTTCTGTTGGACTTTTCATTGCGTGCGTGGTTATGCTGACAAGAAATATTTTTGAAGAAACCGATATAAACAGGATCTTGGTGATTCTGAACGATGCATTTTTCATCAGCGGAATATGCCTTGTTTGTGCCGGTGGATTGGTTTTTGTCAGCGATGGCGGAATGTTTCGTATGCTCGGTTACGGCATTTCTATGGTCTTTACCGCGCGCAAATGGAATATCAAAGACAGAAAGTATAAGGACTATTACGAATATAAAAAGGCGAAAGACGAAAACAAGCATAGTTGTGCTTATCTTCTCTTGGTGGGACTTGCATTTATAGCAATCGCCGCGATATTCCTTATATGGATCAAACTATAAAAAACAATGCTGTGTGACCTAAGTCACACAGCATTGTTTTTTTAGTATTCCGAAAATATTTCGTTCAATCGGGTCTCAAGCTCATCGGTTCGCAGTCGGTCTGCAGCGTACTGACGGCGCAGAAGAGAGTCCGGGATGAAGGTGTCGTATTTTTCAAACAACGGGACCTCCCCCTTTGCAACAAGCTCTTCTGTATCAATCCCATATCGGTTAACTGTATCAAGCAACTCGGAAATAAGCTCATAGTCATTGGCACCCTCCATCTTGAAGGTCATATAGCAACAACCGTCAAACTCAATGTTACTTATTCTAAAGCGACCGGCATTATGGGATATCAACTTGCGAAGGGTTCGGAACGACCGCGTTCCAAGCCAGGGGAAGAGACACCAGGTATATCCACCAAGGCAGATAAGCGAATGCTCAAGCATACCGCTGTTGCGAGCTACTGCGCGCGCGGCTTCAAGTCGAGTCTGCGCATTTTGCTTGAGATACGGATACACCGTATCCTCCTCAAGAACTCTTCTCATTCTCTGAAGGATCTTGGTGTTTATTTCGCCGAAATCTCCAGGCCACGAGACCTCCATCTTGCCCTCAACAGCTTTCACGTATATCAAGCGTCGCTTGACGTCAAGTTCTTCTACCTCCCATACCCGTCCCGCAAGAGCAAATCGGTCTCCGATCGGCGGAGGGGTCGTTATAGTACCGATCTCATCCGATCCACAACGGACGGTAAAATCCTCGGTGTCCTTGAAAACGGCATAGAATTTGAAGCTTGCCAACAAGCGCTCGCCGGCAAGGCCAACGATAAGACCTTTTTCTTCGGTCAACTGCAGAAAATCGTTTTCAAGCATTGAAAGAATAAGAGCCCTATAATCCTCTCTACTGACCTCAAAGAAGGGGGGCAGAGAAAGAACTCGGTCGGAAAGACGACGGGACGTAAGCTCTCCCGACGATGCCAGAGTGCTTAAGGTCTGATGGAACAAAAGGCTAAACGGCAGCTTTTTGCGAGAGGGTGGCTCTATAAACCTCTCTTCAATATAGAGCTGCACAATAGCTATGGCGCGAAGCAACTCCCACGGAATAAGCTGGGGAAGCGGTGCGTTTGGCAACGGCTCTTCCTCGCGAAATACCATCATCATCTCGGGAGGAGAACCACGGCGTCCCGAGCGTCCCAATCGCTGCAGAAAGCTTGTAACCGAGCAGGGAGCTCCCATATGACCTATTCGCTCAAGTCTGCCAATATCAATACCCAGCTCCATCGTAACGGTGGCGCAGGTTACGGCACGAATATCCTTGTCCTTCATCTTTGCTTCGGCTTCCTCACGAAGCGATGCCGAAAGATTTCCGTGATGTATCAAAAACACATCGCGATCTCCGCGATTTTTTGCAATTTGACGAAGAGTTGCGGTTATATATTCGGTCTCCTCTCTTGAATTTGAGAAAACGAGAGCCTTTTTGTCGCTGACACAGTCGTACATATATTCAAATCCCGCATCGATCTCTGCCGCCGGAGACTTTGGAGGCTTGAATTTGACCTTTGCTGTGTCATCTTGTATAGGATTGAGATTCTGAATATAGAAATGCTCAAGTCCGAGTCTCCAGCGAAGCTTCGGCTCGGTCAGCTTGGGTATATCAACGATAACATTTCGTCCGCCGGCAAGCCATTCAGCAGCCTTTTCGGGATCTCCAACGGTTGCGGAAAGACCGATACGGCGCGGAGAACGCCCAATAAGACGCTCTATCCTCAATAGCTGACATATTATCTGGTTTCCGCGGTCCGATCCGGTCAAGGTGTGTATCTCGTCGATTATAACGAAGCGCAGATCCGAAAAGATGCGAACAACGTCGTTCGATCGGTTTACCAGCATACTTTCAAGCGACTCAGGGGTTATCTGCAGGATGCCTCGAGGATTTTCCAGCAGCTTGCGCTTATGCGACTGAGCAACGTCACCGTGCCAATGCGTGACGGATATGCCGGTTTCGTCAAGAAGATCCTCTATTCTCAAAAACTGATCGTTTATAAGCGATTTCAGCGGTGCGATATACAGAACTCCAACACTTTGCGGCATATCTCGGCAAAGCTCAGCAAGAACAGGGAAGAACGCTGCCTCTGTTTTACCGCTGGCGGTAGAAGAAGTAAGAAGGAGATCGTGGTCGCTTTCAAAAATTGTTTTTGCCGCCGCAATCTGAACCTCTCTCAAGGATTCCCAAGAGTGATTATAGATATATTCTCGAATAAAATCGGGAAAGCGCAAAAATACGCGATCTGCCTCGGTCATACCGTTCTCCTTTCTTTTTAGATATCAATGTCGTTAGGGTCGAATTTTGCCGAAGGGCGGGGAGGCGTGCTCAATATCGGCTCTTTTTCGTCGTCATCCTTTTTGAGGGTAACGACAGTTCCCGCAATATCGGAAAAGCTGACGGCTTCGTTCTGCATAAGAATGTTTAGGACCGTCATATAGTCGCGAAGCATTTCACGGGGAGTTATCATCGCATCAGCTCCGGCACGAGATATGCATATCTTCAGGAAATCAACCATCTCCTCACGAGTGATGCGCGGCGTCCAAGAATAGTTCTGCCCGTGAAGATTAGTAACTCGAACGATCAGCGCAAACAGCTCGTCATCCGAAAGACGGCGCAGCCTGATAACAGGACCTATAAGATTCTTAAATCCATCTGTGGCAAATCTACTGTCGCAAAGCCTTGAGCGCAGCGCTTCATAACCAAATAGCCCTCGACGCGGGTCCTCAAGAAACTGAGGAGTTCCTCCAAGTATTATGTCAAGTCCGGGAGCGCGACCCTGAAGGGTATCGTTGAACATAGCCAGTATCTTTTCGTAATTGTTCTCACGGCTGACGCGGTGAGTTATTTTATAAAGGTTAACACATTCGTCAATGAATACAACTAAGCCCCGATATCCCATGCGGCGTACGAGAGCTGCCCAAAGCTTGAGAAAATCATACCAGTTTTCGTCATCGATGATCACTGAGATGTTAAATCCAAGCTCACGTCTTGCCTCGGTCTTAGTTGCGAATTCGCCGCGAAGCCAACGCAAGCAGGCGCTCTTTTTCGCATCGTCGTCCGTCGTATACGCCAGGTAATATTCCGACACGACCTTCGCAAAATCAAAGCCGCCAACCAAGAATTCTATCTCGCGAAGCTCTGAAAGAACCTTCGAATTCAGTGCATGAGCAAACTTGTCGCTATCAGAGGACACTCCCGACTCAACAATATTCGATTGAAGCTCGGATATCCAGCGCGCAATTATTTTGGGAAGCGCGCCGCCCTCAGGTGCTGATTTAGAAGCGAGGTTTTTCATTAGCTCACGGTAGGTGGCAACGCCCGATCCTCCCGTGCCATAGAGACGGCGCTCGGGAGAGAGGTCGGCGTCTGCGGTAATGAAACCGCGCTCAAGCGCATATCCGCGCATGAGCTGCATCAAAAAGCTTTTACCGCTTCCGTAACGACCGATAAGAAAGCGCATAGTTCCACCGCCGTCGTTAACCAGTTCAAGGTCGGAAAGCAGAGCTGATATCTCATCCTGCCTGCCTATCGCAATGTACGGTGCTCCCGCGCGTGGAACAACTCCTGCTGACACCGACGCCAAAAGCGAGGTGAGCAATCTTTTCGGAACTTTCTTTATATTTTCCTCATTCATCATTAAATAACCCCTTATAATTTTCAATTATCGTGTAACCGCCGTTGCTATCCTCTAAAATTATATCTCCCAAAAGCTCAACGGCAATATCGTTTATCTTGTCGGCAATAGCATCAGTCATAACACCCGTGCGCTTTGCAAGGCGTGCTTGTCCCGCAAAATCCTCGGACAAGGCAAGCAAAACGAACTCATAACTATCTCCAAGCGCACTGCGAAGATCGTTTTGACCATCTGCTTCACTGTTGATACTTGCAACCGTCGGCTGTTCGGCTGGTTCGTTCGCTATCTCTTCCTCAAATGCTTCAACAAGCATTTGAGTAGTACTCCAAGATCGTTGCTCGATATCGGCAGCATTTTCAAAAGAAAGCTCTGTCTTAGGTTGCTCGTAAAGCCGGTCATACTCCTCAAGCGCAGCCTCCGCCTCAAACGGAGCACGCTTTATAACCGGTAACTGCTCAGAAAAATATTCATCAAGGGTCTGCGTTATGACACTTGGTATGCCGAAAACGCTTAAACGAGACTTGATCCCAAGATACGCCCTTATCTTATTTTCTGAATATTTTATTATATCTGCAATCAAAAAGCGTAGTTCGTGAGAACGTGAAAACGAGAGAAAGTGTATCTTTAATTTCCGTTTCATCTCCGACGCGCAAAGCGCGCCACTATAAGCATCCCTGGTTATCATATTACTTTCAAGTCCCGCTCTTGAAAGTATGCTTCCCGACTCGGAACAACGCTCAATCGTATATGCAAGTGCCCCCGAAACATGTCGGTCATAAACCTTGCGATTATCTTCCACAGCAAATTTGCTCTTTTTATAGTCATAACTTGAGCAATACTTTATCAGAAGGCTTGCATAGTTATCCGCGGCATTGTCCCCCTCAAAGAACACGTAAAACTCGCGCAAGCTGCAGTGCTCGGTCAGGCTTTGGTCAATATCTCTCGGCGGGGGGAGGTGATGTATCAAAGAATAATCACATATCCAATCGCTGAGATAACTGTTCAACCGCGGATAGCTATCGCGATAGTTTCGGTGAAGCTCACAAAGAATGCGCTGACCTTCAAGGGTATCAACTTCATCACCAAGATTGATTATTTCGGTTATCAACAGCAAAATATAGCTGTAATCGGTTGCGGGATAGCTTCCTCTTCTAACGCATCCTCGCCAGTAAACGTACCATTTCAGTTGATCTCTCGAAAGCTGAACGTACTGCGGAACGTATGAAAAATAGGGGACGGGAAGGGCAGACTCGATGCTTGCTCGGTAAAACCTCCTTGCGTCTCGCCGAAACTCCTCATAATAATTGTAATTGTTTTTCCAACGATAGATGCAAACCTTCTCGATTAGCGGGCAGGCAGGCGAATATTCATCGTCCGGCTCTTCTTGCGGTCTTTTGACCTCATACTGCTGTGACGTAGCTTTATCAAAGCTCAGCGAAAGTTGTTCGACGTCCTTCTTTTCGTTTCCTGCCGAAAGCTCAAATTCAACGGCAGACGTGTCGGTGGTCTGACGAACAAACTTAGGCTTCTCCCTGCGGGGAACAAGCTTTTCTATTGCCCAAAAATCATCTTTTTTCTTGTAATTTTCGTTATCCAAGCCTTTCCCCTCCTTGTGTTCTGTAAATATAAATTATATCACAATATAGTTCGTTTGTCAAATTATTTGACGTTTATGTGTTTTATTAATGAAATGTTTTTCTTTGCCTTGCAAGATAGCGCAATATATGGTATAATATAATAAGTTATTATTGATGTTCAACGTCAGATTTAATAAAATCAGGAGCCAAAAATGAAAAAAATACTTGCCGCGATCGCAATGATCGTCTGCTTTGCAACTTTTTTTACAGCTTGCCAAAGAATACCGCTTGATCCGATCGAAGATGGCACCACCACATCTCCGTCCTCCGGCACAACCGACCCTACCAAGGATCGCGTTCTGCACCCCATAATGAACCTTATTTCCGCTCAGCTTGGCCAGTATGTGACCCTTGGTGATCATACCGGTATAAAGATTGAAATAAGTGTTGACGTCAGCGACGAAGAGATCACGTCCGCGCTCGAAGCCGAAATGCTGTCTGCTGCAATAGATAAGAAGCTATATACTCTTGTCACCGACCGTGCAACCGCAAAGGGCGATACCCTTGACATAAACTACGTTGGAAAAATAGATGACGTTGCATTCAAGGGAGGAACTGCAGAAAACCAGAAAATAACGCTAAGTGACAAAACCGGATATATCGACGGCTTTGACGCCGACCTTTACGGCATCATGCCCGGAACCACCGTCAGCACGACCGTAACTTTCCCTAAAAACTACGGTGCTGCTGATCTTGCCGGCAAGGAAGCCGTTTTTGAGATCAAGGTCAACGGCATTTACGGTTTCGACCCCACCGACGAAAACATAAAGAAGTTGACAGACGACGAGTATAACTCCTACGCCGAGCTTAAAGAAGCTTACCGAGAGGATAGGATACTCAATAATCTAAAGAATTACGAAAAGCAGCTAAACTCAAAGATCATAGTTGAGCTAAAAAATGTGTCTGAAGTAGTTTTGATCCCTGAAGACCAGGTAAATTACTACTACTATGATATGAAATACTACTACGAGGACTCTTACAACAAGAATAAGTCTTTTTTCCAACTCTACTACGGAATAACCTCGTATGAGCAATATATCTCGCAGATGGGTCTTTCCGATGATCTTATGAAGGACGAAGCAAAGCTTATGGCGCTGGAGGATGTCTTGCTTGTCTCCGCGGCTAAAAAGCTCGGTTGCATTCCCGAAACAGAGGAAGAATATCAAGCAGAGCTTGCAAAGCTTGCCGCCGACGGCGGATTTGCCTCGGTGGACGCTATGATCAAGGAATACGGAAACGACTATCTCAAGCTTCATATCACAAAGGAACTGACCCTTAAAAAGCTGATCGAAGAGATCGAGATAGTTTCGGATTACGATACCTATAAGCACCTTCTCGATAAAGAGTCGAAAAGCTAAAATATGTTTGGCTACGTAAAACCGTACTCGCCGGAGCTTCGCGTCCGTGAAAACGAGTGCTACAGGGCTTTGTATTGCGGTCTTTGCCGTTCGTTAAAGCATTGCACGGGTCAAGTGTCGAGACTGACTCTTAACTATGATTTCGTGTTTGCCGCGCTTTTGCGAATAGCCTCAAGCGACAATGCCCCCAAATACAAAGCGCGCCGTTGTGTAGTGCATCCGCTAACAAAGCGTCCCTGCGCCGAGCGAACCCCCGAGCTCGATTTCTGTGCGAGGGTCAGCGTGCTTTTGTCGTATCACAAAGCAGACGACGACGCTCGTGATGAAAAGGGAGCTAAGCGCTTACAAGCCAAGCTGCTGCGCCAATTGCTCAAGGGCATGCGCCGTCGAGTAAAGAAACAGCTTCGTAAAGCCGACGACATTATTGCCGATGGGCTCACAAAGCTTGCTGAAATAGAAGGTCAAGGTCTCCCTTCTGTGGACCTTCCTGCCGATTGCTTCGGTGAGCTAATGGGTCGATTGCTATCGCTTGATTGCGACGCAACACAGCGCCGTATTCTCTATGCTGCAGGCTTTCATCTCGGACGTTGGCTCTATATCATAGACGCCGCAGACGACTTTGAATCCGACCGTGAAAAGGGACGCTTCAATCCTTTTCTCCTGCTATACAACAGGGATAAGCTTGACGAAGCAAAAAGATCCGACATTTTAAACGCCCTGACCGCTGAGCTTATAGAGCTTGAAGCGGCGCTCGACCTCCTCACTCAGGATGCAGGGCAGGGCGAGATATTTTCAATTATAGACAACATTTTACATCTTGGCATGCCACATACGGCACATATGGTCCTCGAATGTAACGGAAAGGAACGAAAGGATGACCGATCCTTATAAGACTCTCGGCGTTTCGCCCCAGGCAAGCGACGACGAAATAAAAAAAGCATATCGCGAGCTGGCTCGCAAATATCATCCCGACAAATACCGCGATTCTGATCTTGCCGACCTTGCAGGGGAGAAGATGAAAGAGATCAACGCCGCCTACGAGCAGATACAGAGTGATCGCGCAAACCGAGGCGCCGGGGCTTCGTCCGGAAACACTAATTCATACGGATATTCTTCGTACAACGCAGGGCCAAGGGTGGACAACGAAGGAGCTACCGGTAACGAGCTTTACCGACATATCCGTATAGCCATAAACAGCCGCCAGATTGCCGAGGCGGAATCTATGCTGATGAGCGTTCCGTCCGACCGTCGCGACGCCGAATGGGATTTCCTTTACGGAACTATACTTGTCTCTCGCGGACATTACGTTGATGCTCAAAGCTACTTTGACCGCGCCTGCGCCCGCGACCCATATAACGGTGAATACAGACAGATAAGAGACAACCTCCGCGCACACACTCAACGTTATAACGGCGGTTACTATACAACTCAGGCAAATTCATGTAGTGTTTGTGATATTTGCACGACTTTGATGTGCCTTGATTGTATGTGCGGTGGTTGCCGATGAAGCGAAAGCAAAGAATACGGCTTACGGCACTCTGCGCCGTTCTTGCAGCGCTTGGCGTAGTGCTTCTGTCACTCGGTTCCATTATCGAATCTCTTGACCTCTCGGCGGCAATGCTTGCATCACTTTTGATAACAGTTGCAGTAATTGAGGGCGGGGGATATTGGCCATGGCTGACCTATGCGGTCGTGGCTTTGATATCATTGCTGCTCTTACCGAACAAGTTTGCAGCAGTCGCGTTTATACTGTCGGGATATTATCCTATAGTAAAAGAAAAGCTTGAGCGTATTCGCAGTCGTACAGTCGTTTGGATCATTAAGCTCGCGAGCTTTAACATATCACTTGTTCTGCTTTTAGTAATCGTTCGCTTTTTGTTTACGTCAATAGACATTTCTATCTTACCCGACAACAACGCTGTTCTGAACCATATATTAACGTTTGCTTTAGGAAACGTGATATTCCTTCTTTACGACCTTCTATTAACGCGAGTCGTAAGCCTCTATATAATAAAGTTGAGAAACAAAATAAGATTTTAAATAATAAAACCCGTGCAGCCGAGAGGCTGCACGGGTTTTATTTGCTTTTTTATATCAGCTTGTAAACTTACTTGCTCTCTGCAATAGCTGCCTGAGCCGCTGCAAGTCTTGCAATCGGAACTCTGAAGGGCGAGCAGGAGACGTAGTCAAGGCCGATCTTGTGGCAGAACTCAACAGAGGACGGGTCACCGCCGTGCTCACCGCAGATACCAACGTGGAGGTTGGGATTTACGGGCTTACCAAGGGTGATAGCCATCTGCATCAGCTTACCAACACCGGTCTGGTCAAGCTTTGCGAAGGGATCGTTCTCGAAGATTTTTGCATCGTAGTAAGCATTGAGGAACTTACCGGCATCGTCACGCGAGAAGCCGTAGGTCATCTGAGTGAGGTCGTTGGTACCGAAGCAGAAGAAGTCTGCGTTGGCAGCAATGTCATCAGCAGTGAGGCAGGCTCTCGGGATCTCAACCATGGTACCAACCTCGTAATCGAGCTTGACGCCTGCGGCAGCGATCTCGGCATCGGCAGTTGCAACAACGACCGACTTAACGTACTTAAGCTCCTTAACGTCGCCAACCAGCGGGATCATGATCTCGGGCTTGACGTTCCAATCAGCGTGCTTCTTCTGAACGTTGATAGCAGCGCGGATAACGGCAGCGGTCTGCATCTTTGCGATCTCGGGGTAGGTAACTGCGAGACGGCAGCCACGGTGACCCATCATGGGGTTGAACTCGTGGAGCGATGCGATAATGGTCTTGATCTCCTCAACGGTCTTGTTCTGTGCCTTTGCAAGAAGAGCTATATCCTCCTCAGTGGTGGGTACGAACTCGTGGAGCGGGGGATCAAGGAAACGAATGCAAACAGGAGCACCCTCGAGAGCCTCGTAGAGAGCCTCGAAGTCACCCTGCTGGTAGGGCAGGATCTTGGCAAGAGCGATCTCTCTCTCCTCAGCAGTGTCAGAGCAGATCATCTCGCGGAATGCTGCGATTCTCTCAGCCTCAAAGAACATGTGCTCGGTACGGCAAAGACCGATACCCTCAGCGCCCAGTTCGCGAGCCTTCTTGGCGTCTGCGGGAGTGTCAGCGTTGGTTCTGACCTTGAGCTTACGGAACTCGTCAGCCCATCCCATGATAGTGCCGAAGTTGCCCGAGATCTCAGCGTCAACGGTAGCGATGATACCGTCGTAGATGTTACCCGTAGAACCGTCGATCGAGATATAATCACCCTCGTTGTAGGTCTTACCGTTGAGTGTGAACTTCTTGTTCTCCTCGTCCATGGCGATCTCGCCACAGCCCGAAACGCAGCACTTACCCATACCGCGGGCAACAACAGCCGCGTGAGAGGTCATACCGCCGCGAACGGTGAGGATACCCTGAGCAGCCTTCATGCCGGTGATGTCCTCAGGCGAGGTCTCAAGACGGACAAGAATAACCTTCTTGCCGGCGTTGTTCCAAGCCTCGGCATCCTCAGCGGAGAAGACGACCTGTCCGCAAGCAGCACCGGGAGATGCGCCGAGACCGCGACCCATAGGAGTTGCAGCCTTCAGAGCCTTGGTGTCGAACTGCGGGTGAAGCAGGGTGTCAAGGTTACGGGGATCGATCATGCTGACAGCCTCAGCCTTGGTCTTGTGACCCTCGGCAACGAGGTCAACGGCGATCTGGAGAGCAGCCTGAGCGGTTCTCTTGCCGTTTCTGGTCTGGAGCATATAGAGCTTCTCGTTCTCAACAGTGAACTCCATATCCTGCATATCGTGATAGTGATTCTCAAGGATCTGGCAGACCTTCTGGAACTGCTCGAAGGCTGCAGGGAACTTGTTTGCCATCTCGGCGATGGGCATCGGGGTACGAACGCCAGCAACGACGTCTTCGCCCTGAGCGTTGGTGAGGAACTCACCCATGAGCTTCTTCTCGCCGGTAGCGGGGTCACGGGTAAAGGCAACACCGGTTCCGCAGTCGTCACCCATGTTACCGAACGCCATAGCCTGTACGTTAACGGCAGTACCCCAGCTGTAGGGAATATCGTTGTCACGGCGATAAACATTTGCACGGGGGTTGTCCCACGAACGGAAAACAGCCTTAACGGCTCCCATGAGCTGCTCCTTAGGATCGCTCGGGAAGTCTGCGCCGATCTTGGACTTGTACTCAGCCTTGAACTGATTTGCAAGCTCCTTAAGATCATCAGCAGTCAGATCAACGTCAAGGGTAACGCCCTTTTCCTCTTTCATCTTATCGATGAGCTCTTCGAAGTACTTCTTACCGACTTCCATAACGACGTCGGAGTACATCTGAATAAATCTTCTGTAACAGTCGTAAGCCCAACGGGGGTTTCCGGACTTCTTAGCCATAACCTCAACGACTTCCTCGTTAAGACCAAGGTTAAGAATGGTGTCCATCATACCGGGCATCGAAGCGCGAGCGCCGGAACGGACCGAAACGAGAAGCGGGTTCTCAAGATCTCCGAACTTCTTGCCGGTGATGGCTTCCATCTTGTCGATGTTCTCCATAATCTCGGCCATGATGTCGGGGTTGATCTGCTTGCCGTCCTCGTAATACTGGGTGCAGGCCTCAGTGGAAATGGTGAATCCCTGGGGAACCGGCAGACCGATATTGGTCATTTCGGCGAGGTTAGCGCCTTTACCTCCGAGCAGTTCGCGCATATTGGCGTTGCCTTCGGTAAAGAGATAAACATACTTTTTCTTCATATTCTCTCTCCTATGTTGAATTTGTTTTTGTATTCATACATTCATCGGTTATTATACCACAACACGTCCATATTTTTCAAGGGGTTTGCGGTATTTTTTTCGTGTTTTTTGAAAATATTTTAGCTTTTTTCTTAAATACGAGCAAAAACTCCCTATCAAAGTAAAATTCGATTGACAAGACGAGCGTTTGGGAGTATAATACCTATATAAAATCTAATTAGTTTGGAGAAATTATGTCAAGTATTCTTGACCTTTTCAAAAAAATCGAAGCCGAAAGATCGGAGATCGAGCAAGCTCCTATAACCCATGTGATCGTCGGCCTTGGAAATCCCGGAGAGCAGTATGCTTTCACGCGCCATAACGCCGGGTTTTTGACACTTGATTACATCGCTCAAAAGCTTGAAGTTAAGATCAACCGAGCCAAATACGATGCTCTTTTTTGCGAAGCGAGGCTTGGCGGAGCTCGGGTTCTGCTGGTTAAGCCGCAAACCTATATGAATGCATCGGGACGTGCCGTTCGTCAGATAGTGGACTTTTACAAGATACCGCTTGAAAACCTGATCGTTATCTCAGATGACACAGCCCTTGCCGTCGGACGCATGAGAGTTCGCAAAAGCGGCTCGGACGGAGGACAGCGCGGTTTGAGAGATATCATCTATCAGCTCGGCTCAGACGCTTTCCCGCGTCTTCGGATCGGAGTTGGTGAAAAGCCCAATCCCAACTACGACATGGCAGATTGGGTTCTTTCGAAGTTCACATCGGATGAGCAAAAGATCATATTTGAAGGGTTTGACCGAGCGATGGCGGGTATCGAAAAAATCATCGCAGGAGATATCGACGGAGCTATGGCGCTTTGCAACGCCGCAAAAAAGGTGACCGACTGATGCCAAATCTCACCGATTCTATTCGTCAAGACCGCGAATACGGCGCCGTCATCGACGCGCTAAAGAGGGAATTTTCGACATCTAAGCCCTCACCGTTGTTACTGACGGGACTTTGCGACGGCGCATCCGATTCGTTGTTCGTTTCGCTCATACGAGATCTCACCAACCAGCGCGGAGCATCGCTTATCATCTGCCGAGACGAGCGCGAATGCTCAAGACTTTGCGATCTTTTGCGAGTCAACTCGCTAAACGCCGCGTTTTATCTTCCGAGAGACCTTACGTTTTATAATATTTCAGCCTCCCATGACTATGAGCATGAGAGGCTTATGGTGCTTTACGGGTTACTTTGCGGCGGTCTTGATGCCGTCGTAACCACCCCTGATGCCGCTCTTGGATATACGATACCGCCCGACCGTCTTCAAAGCTCGACCGTCAAGCTCGATTTTTCGACCGATATAGAACTGAACGAGCTTGCAAAGCGGTTGGTTGATTCGGGATACAAACGTGTCGATCTCGTTGATTCGGCAGGACAGTTTGCTTGCCGCGGAGGAATCGTTGATATCTTTCCGCCGCGCGGTCATTACGTTGACCACGACGGAAACACGCTTCGTGGCTCGTATCCGATACGAGTTGAGCTTTTCGGAAATGAGATCGACCGTATGGGGCTTTTCGACCCCTCAACGCAACGAGTCACGACCAACGTTTCACACGCCGAGCTTCCGCCGTCGCGCGAGGTCCTGGCAAACGCCGATGATCTTGCGGACATACGTCGGTCGGTTATACACCTGATAAAAAATGCCACAGACGAGCGTGTGCGCGCCGAGCTCCAAAGCGAGGAGAGCACTCTGACCGCCGCTATTTCCGGCAGTGCCGACGTTGGATTCGTGGACAAATACATCGTCAAAATTTATCCCAAAAAAGCAACTCTGTTAGACTATTTTCCGTCGAGATCAACGGTTTTCGTAAAGAACACCGAAGACGTAAACGATCGAATAAAGGCAACGAAATGGCATTCGGACCACAACATACAAGAGCTGGTTGCATCGGGTATGATCTCGCCGAAATACGCCGAATATTCCCGCGATCCCTCGGCGATCGACGCCTTTTTTGATAGGAACGTAACGCTTCATATAGACTCTCTTGCCCGCGGTCTTTCGGGTAGAAAGCTCGGCGGCATGTTCAATTTCAGAACGCGCCACACGGCGTCCTACGCCGGAAACTATAAGCTCCTTCTTGAGGATCTCGTTGCCTATGAACGGGGAAGCTGGAAGGTTCTTATCGAAACCGAGAACGAGACCGAATCGACCAACCTTTGCGGGTATCTCAAGGACAACGGGTTTTCCGCCAAGCAGAACGCGTCTGTCGACGAGCTGGAGCCCGGCGAGGTCTCGGTATCTCACAGCTCCGCCGTTCGCGGATTTGAGCTTATCACGCCACGCGTTGCAGTTCTGTCGACCCTTCAGGACGAGCGCATTGCCGGAGCCGCCGCATCTAAATTAAGAAAAAAGAGCGCCAAGAAAAAGTCTAACGATAGCATACTCTCTTATTCCGAGCTTTCGGTCGGCGACTACGTCGTTCACGAAAACTACGGTATCGGACAGTACGAGGGTATCGAAAACCTAACCGTCAACGGCACGAGCCGCGACTATATAAACATTCGCTTTGCAGGGGCAGACCGTTTGTATCTTCCTACCGAAAAGATCGGAATGCTCTCAAAGTATATTGGCGCACGTACCGAGGACGGACTTGTAAAGCTCTCAAAATTCGGCGGTGCCGAGTGGGGAAAGGCAAAGGCGCGCGCAAAAGCGGCGGTCAAAGAGATTGCAAAGGATCTCATCAAGCTGTATGCCGAGCGCTCACGTCGACCGGGCTATGCTTTCCCGGCAGACGACGATCTTCAGCGCGACTTTGAAGCATCTTTTGAATACGAGGAGACCGACTCTCAGCTTACGGTCACCGATGAGATCAAGGACGACATGATAAAGCCCGTTCCAATGGACCGCCTTCTGTGCGGAGACGTTGGCTTTGGCAAGACCGAAGTGGCTCTGCGAGCTGCGTACAAGGCAGTTCTCGGGGGTAAACAAGTGGCGATCCTTGTCCCCACAACGATCCTCGCGCTTCAGCACTATCAGACCGCTCTGTCACGTATGCGATCCTTTGCGGTCAGCGTCGATATGGTCTCGCGATTCAGGACCCCCAAGCAGCAAGCTGCAACGCTTCGCGCGCTTAAGCGCGGTGACGTTGACGTCATAATAGGAACGCACCGTCTGCTTTCGAAGGACGTTGAGTTCAACGATCTCGGACTTCTCATAGTCGACGAGGAGCAGCGCTTCGGTGTCACACAGAAGGAAAAGATCAAGCAGATGTCGGGTAATATCGACGTTCTGACCCTGACCGCAACCCCCATTCCGCGAACTCTGAATATGGCGATGGGAGGAATACGCGATATCTCTATCCTTGACGAAGCGCCGGGAGATCGCTTGCCGATACAGACCTATGTTCTTGAAGACGACGATCTAATAATATTTGAAGCCATTCGACGCGAGCTTCAGCGTGGAGGGCAGGTGTTTTACCTGCATAACAACATAGAAACCATCGACAACGTAGCCTCAAAGCTCTTAGCCGCGTTTCCCGACGCCCGAATAACCACAGCTCACGGAAGAATGGACAAGGACCGTCTTGAGGACATTTGGCATTCAATGCTGGTTGGAGAAACCGACATTTTGATCTGCACGAGCATAATCGAGACGGGCGTTGACGTTCCAAACGCCAACACCTTGATAGTTGACAACGCTCACCGCCTGGGTCTTTCTCAGCTTCATCAGATACGCGGACGAGTCGGACGCTCATCTCGCCGAGCGTATGCATATTTCACTTTCCCAAAAAATCGAGCACTGTCCGAGATCGCCGAAAAGCGTCTTGAAGCCCTAAGAGAATATTCGGAGTTTGGCGCCGGATTCCGTATAGCTCTACGGGATCTTGAGCTTCGCGGAGCCGGAAATCTGCTCGGAGCCGAGCAGCACGGTCACCTTGACGCCATCGGATACGAGCTTTATATCAAGCTGCTGCACGATGCCGTGCTTGAAGAGCAGGGAAAGCCGCAAAAGGCAAAGGCAGACTGCACCGTCAGCCTCGACATAAACGCCTTTATTCCCGAAAAGTACGTCAGGTTCCAACCCCAGCGCATGACGCTTTATAAGCGAATAGCCACCGTTACGACCCCTGCAGACCGAGACGACCTTATCGACGAGCTTTCGGACCGTTACGGCGACGTTCCCGTCGAGGTTCAAAATCTCTTGGACATCGCGATTTTGCGCTCTGACGCCATAAGCTGCGGATTTACCAAGATAACCCAAAACGGCGGAGAAGTGACCATAACGCCCGAAAAATTTGAGCTTGACGTTTGGCAGGAGCTTGCAGATGTCAACGAGATAGGCAAGCTTCGAGTTGTAATGTCCGCTGAGCCGTCTATTGTCTGTAGGATCTCGCAAAAAAGCTCAGTGGTTGAAACCCTTAACAGATTATTTGAAAAATATACTCAAATTTCACGAAACAAAGGTAGACAATCCGAGTGAAATATGGTAGAATAATCGAAGCTAATAAAGATACGGAGATAAAATTAATGAAAAACAAGGCAATAAAGCTACTGTCATTGCTTCTGGCGATCGTTATGTGTTCCGCAATACTTGCTTCCTGCTCAACGAACGATCAGGTTTTGGCAAGCGGCGGCAACAACACGATCTCGACCGCGACCTATTCTCTTATGACGTCTCTCATGAAGGGAAATCTGTCGTTCTATATCACCTCGAACTACGGCAACTATAACAGTTCGGTATTCTGGAACACCATCACCGACGGTGATACCCAGATGACGTACAAGGAATATTATACCTACATCGTTGACGAAAAGGTCAAGACCTGCCTGGCAGCGCTCAACCTTTTTGACGAGCTTGGTCTGTCGCTGACGCCAGATGAGATCGCCGCTGTTGATGAGGAAATGAACGACTTCGTAAAGAACGACGGTGACGGCTCGAAGAACACACTAAACGGCATTCTCGCACAGTACGGTGCAAACTATCAGACCCTGCGCGACTACAAGATCATGAACGCCAAGATTGCCAAGCTTTCGGAGCATCTTTACGGAACGAATGCCTCTAAGGTCGGCGAGAACGTAAAGCAGGATTACTTGGAAGCAAATTACGTCGCGTTCAGACAGATCCTTATCCCAACTTACGACTATCTCTACGTCAAGGATAGCCTTGGCGACGACGTTTATTACGAAACCGATGCTGACGGAAAGATAAAGACCGCAGTAACAGCCGACGGAAAGTCGTACGACGTTATAGCCTACGACACCGAAAACGGAGTGAGAGTTGACGGTGAGAACGGCATCGACGCCAACGGCAACAAGATCTATTTCGTTGCCAATACCGGAAGCGACGAGCTTAAAATAGCTTATCGCAAGACCGGACTCGTTGCACGCAAGAACGCGCTTGACGAAAAGGGAAACAAGATCATTGAAAACTTCTCGGCAGAGAAGGTTTCCAAACTGAAAAAGGAAGCCGAGGACACGATGAAGCTCATCGTTAAGGGCGACGGCGACGGCTTTTTGGATCTTATCAATCTTTACGATAACAATTACGGTTCTGTTGCCGACAATACCGTCGGCGAGATGTGCTATCTTGCAATAGGTAAGTCCTATTCGGGATATACCACCAACGGAAAAATGCTTGAAGACGTTTGCAAGGAGGTCGCCAAGCTCGAGGTAGGGGATTTCACTCTCTATAAGTCAGATTACGGCTTCCATATTATCATGAGATACGAGCCTGAGGAGAAGGCATTCGCCGAGTCGAAGTACACCGGCTGGTTCGTTGACGAAAACCTCAATTTCGATTTCAACACCGATATCGTGAACTATCTTTTCATGAAGCGTCTTGGGCCTTACGTCGATGGGATAACCTTCAACGAGGAATATAAGAGCAACGTTGACATCTCGACCATAACGCCCAACTATAATTTTTATTAAAAACTATTGACTTTTCGCGAAAAGCGAGTATAATAATGGCATACGACCCATCAACTGAATATTCGCAGGGGTGCTGACATTCGTCGGCTGAGATGAGGCATGGCTTCAAACCCTTTAACCTGATACGGATAATACCGGCGTAGGAAGTCAACAAGAAACCGACCTTACGGGCTTTTTCCGCAGGGTCGGTTTTTGTTGTCGGCGTCTTTCACAGGTGCACATATGAGAGAACGCTGACGAAATACAATTTTGGAGGTAATTAACTTGAAAAAACAAACAAAAAGAGAAATGCTCAAAATGGTTGAGGCGGCACTGCTGGTAGCCGTTGCCGTTGCCGTCGATCTTATACCTTTTCCCAAGTGGCCGCAGGGCGGCTCGGTCTCACTATGTATGATACCGATAGTCTTTTGCGCCTACCGTAACGGAACCAAATGGGGTCTTGCCTCGGGATTCGTGCTTTCCTGTGTTCAGATGGTAATGGGGCTGTCTTTGCCAGCCGCAAAGACCTTCGGCTCGGTCGTCATATGCCTTTTGCTTGACTATATCCTTGCTTTCACAGTTTTCGGAACGGCAAATATATTTGCCAAGCTCTGCGGAAAATTCAAAACAGCAGGATATATCGTCGGCGCGCTCGCAGCAGGAGCTTTGAGATTTATATGTAGCTTCTTGTCCGGCATCGTGCTTTGGGGTGAATACGCTCCCGAGGGCGTCCCGGTTTGGCTGTACTCGCTGACCTACAATGGAAGCTATATGTTGCCCAACACCATTATTGCGGCTGTTGTGCTTGGTCTGCTTTGCAGTATAATAGACCCCAAAACGCTCAAGCCCCGAGCAAAAGAGCACGCATAATTATTCATAAATTGAAAGGTCACGGAGATCTCTCCGTGACCTGTTTTTTTAGTTGTAATCGTAGCCCAGCTTGAGAGCCTTTTTGTTGTTCTCGATCAGCTTGGTCTTGGTTGCGGGAATGCCCGCGACCATAAGATCAACGAACTTATCGTAGTCAAAAAGCTTTGTGAGCTTAAGGAAGTATCCCAGAATAATAACGTTCGCGCCTCCCTCAAGCCCGTTTTCGGACGCCATCTGAGTTGCGGGAATGTAATAAGCGTTAATGTCGTCTCTGGTGCTCTTGGTAGAGATCAACGTACTGTTCGCGATCAGAATTCCTCCGCTCTTTATCTTGGACTCAAACTTATCGAAAGAGGGAAGATTGAAGGCGATGAGAACGTCGGGACGGTTGATGATCGGAGAGCCGATCTCCTTGTCCGAGATGATGACCGAGCAGTTTGCCGATCCGCCGCGCATTTCCGGGCCGTAAGACGGAAGCCACGAAACACATTTATCCTCGTGCATAGCCGTTTTTGCAAGCTGCTTGCCGGCAAAAAGTATGCCCTGACCGCCAAATCCGGCGAGAAGTATTTCAGTTGTCATTTTATAGTACCGATTTCCTTTCTGTCGAATTATTTGGCGTCAACGTCCTTGTATACACCGAGAGGGTAATAAGGCATCATATTATCGCGCATCCACTGGAGAGCATCTCCGGGAGTCATTCCCCAGTTGGTGGGGCAGGTAGAAAGAACCTCAACTATCGAAAGTCCCTTCTTCTCAATCTGATTCTTGAACGCCTTTTCAATAGCCTTCTTTGCCTGATTTACGTGAGCCGGCGTGTCTACCGCAACTCTCTGTGCAAAGGCAAGTCCGTCAAGCGTTGAGAGCATCTCGCAAACGCGGATCGGGTTACCCTGAACGATGGGGTTTCTTCCGTAGGGCGAGGTGGTGGTGACCTGACCGGGCAGAGTGGTCGGAGCCATCTGTCCGCCGGTCATACCGTAGATCGCGTTATTTATGAAGATTATAGTAATGTTTTCTCCGCGGGTAACGGCGTGGACCGTTTCGGCAGTACCGATAGCGGCAAGGTCACCGTCTCCCTGATACGTAAATACGATCTTGTCGGGATTGGTGCGCTTAACACCGGTTGCAACGGCGGGCGCACGTCCGTGAGCTGCCTCGATCATATCACATTCAAAATAATTATATGCGAATACCGAGCATCCGACCGGCGCGATACCGATCGTATCTCCCTCGATACCGAGCGAGTCTATTGCCTCGGCAACGAGACGGTGAACTATACCGTGGGTGCATCCGGGGCAATAATGAAACGGCACAGGAGAGAGTGCGTGGGGCTTATCAAAAACAACAGCCATTATCTTATACCTCCGTTTATCTTTCTGATCTCGGCGAGAACGTCCTCAGCCGTGGGGAGCATACCGCCGGTACGTCCGAAGAAGGAGACCGGTCTGCGGCAATTGGTGGCAACCTTGACGTCGTCAACCATCTGACCCATATTAAGCTCAACAACAAGGAAATGCTTTGCCGTTTCAGCGGCCTTTGCCAGAGCTGCCTTCGGATACGGCCAAAGGGTTATGGGACGGACAAGACCGACCTTAATGCCCTCGGCTCTTGCCATCTCTATAGCAGATTTGCAAATACGCGAGGTGATGCCGTAAGCAACGATAACGATATCGGCATCTTCAACCATCGTCTCCTCGTAAAGGACCTCGTTCTCTTCGATCTTGGCATAACGCTGGTAACGCTCAAGAACCGACTTTTCAAGCTCGTCGGGGTTGATGAAGAGCGAGTTGACGATGTTCTTTTTGCGCTTGCCACCGTGACCGTTTGTCGCCCAGGTCTTTTCGGGAAGCTCACGACGCTCGGAAAGTGCGGCGTCGAAATCAACAGGCTCCATCATCTGTCCGAGTGCACCGTCTGCAAGGATCATAGCGGGAACGCGGTAGGTGTCGGCAACGTCAAATGCGCGTCCGACGAGCGAGACCATTTCCTGAACCGATGCGGGAGCAACGACGAAAAGATGCAGGTCTCCGTGTCCGTTTGCCTTGGTTGCCTGAAGATAGTCCTGCTGAGCCGGCTGAATACCGCCGAGTCCGGGACCTCCGCGCTGAACGTTACAGATAAGGCAGGGAAGGTCTGAACCGACCATATAGCTGATGCCCTCGCTCTTGAGAGAGATTCCGGGCGACGAGGACGACGTCATAGCGCGAACTCCCGACGATGCAGCACCGAGAACCATGTTTATTGCGGCGACCTCGCTCTCCGCCTGAAGGCAAACTCCGTTTACCTTGGGGAGTCTTTTCGCCATATACTCGGCAAGCTCGGTCTGAGGGGTTATAGGGTAGCCGAAGAAATAAATACAGCCGTTGCGAATAGCCGCCTCAGCCAACGCCTCGTTACCCTTCATTAAAACTTTGTTAGACATTTATGTATCTCCTTTGACTTTGATCAGATGTTTTTCTCGACCTTGATAACGACGTCGGGGCACATCATAGCGCACATAGCGCAAGCGATGCACTTATCCTGATCGGTAATTCCGGCAGGGTGATATCCTTTTTCGTTAAGCACGTCGGTGTTCAGCGCCAAAATCTTCTTCGGGCAGGCATCAACGCAAAGTCCGCAGCCCTTACAAAGCTCGGTCCTGAAAGTGACCTTATTCATTGTTTGTTCCTCCGTTTTATTAAAATAGTTTTTTTGTTGTGTTGTCAATAAAGAAAAACGTTCGCTCGGGGTGCTTCTCATAAAGCTCGGTTATGTACGCGGCGTTAACAACGGTGTCGCAAAAAAGCGGCAAATCGGCAAGCCTTGCAGTTTTGTCGGCAAACTCAAACGAAGATTCGACGATCTCAATGTCGGTCTCAGCTCCCAGATTACTGTTGTTAACAATATGTGTGAATTTGAGCCTTGAATAATACTCGATTTCACGCAGATCCTCGAGAGCCGCACCGGGCGTGTCGGTCAGAGGGCGATACTTGTTGATCACACAGATCATATCGTAACCAAGGCGATCGAAATCACGCTTGTACTGTCCGAGCGCCGCCGCGCCGTTATCTCCGCCAACGTCAAATATAGCAACGCTGTTCGGATCGTTATCAAGAAAGACCGACCGAACCTCAGCTCCCAGTGAGGGAACGTCCACGTTCGTGTTCGCAAATTGAGGATTTATACATTTTATGTTATTTTTATGCATTAACTCCTCTGCATCTGCCGCTCTGAAATAAGGGTTCACGATATCAAGGTCGATCAAGGTGACCTTCTTGCCCGCCGCCTTAAGCGAGAGCGCTAAAGCAACCGAAACGTTTGTTTTGCCCGAGCCGAAATGACCGCAAACGACTATCAAGCGTGACGACGGACCATAGTTGAATTTCATGTTGCGCTCCTTTCTCCTCTGAAAACAATTATTTTATGATTATACCACACATTTTCCGAAAAATAAAGGGTTTTTTGAAATTTTTCGCGTTTTTATTTTTATATTTTTACCGTGAGACGCTCTGTCGGTTGTTTCGAGACAAAACGCATAACGAGATTCCAAGAATTTGTTCTAAAAAACTCGCAAAAAGCGATAAAATATTTGAAATAGTATTTGAAATTTAACTCAAGATGTGTTATAATATATAAAATACTTGTGTGGGAGGTCAGAGCCACGAATACTATCGTTGAATTTTTCGCCGATTTTCCGGAGTTTTTTAGAACTTACGTTTTAGAGCCGCTGTCCGGATTTGGCATAATTGATATAATAGACATCTTAATACTGACGCTTGCGCTTTTTGCGCTCTATAAATTCATCAGAAACCGAAGAGCCGGTAAACTCGCTCTCGGTCTTTTGCTGTTTATGTTGGTTTTGGTGCTAAGTAATATCCTGCAGCTCCGCGCGATCGGATATCTTTTGCAGAACTTCTATCAGGTCGGTATTCTTGCCATCATCATCGTTTTTCAGCCCGAGCTTCGCGCTGCACTCGAAAAGGTCGGCAACACCTCCTTTATCAGCGGCATTAAAAACATGGCATCAGGTGACCGCCGTCAGTACCGCGCAATGCTCGATGCATCGGTAAACAGCATCTGCAATGCCGTAGCTGCTATGTCCAAGCACAAGGTCGGAGCGCTCATCGTCATCGAACGCACCACCAAGCTCGGTGAATACATTGGTTCGGGAACCCGTCTTGACGCCAAAATATCAGACGAGCTTATTCAGAACATATTCTTCAAAAACGCCCCACTTCACGACGGTGCTGTCATTATTCGCGACTTTAAGGTCTGCGCCGCAGGATGCTTCCTTCGCATTTCCGAGCAAGAAGGTCTTGACTCGGCTCTCGGAACACGTCATCGCGCAGCTTTAGGCGTTACCGAGGTCAGCGATGCTATTGTAATCGTCGTTTCGGAGGAGACAGGAAAGATCTCGCTTGCCGTTGACGGCAAGCTTCGCCGCGGTCTCGACCGCGAAGCTCTGCGCCGTGACCTTGTAAGACTTATGACCTCTGTGCCGGCCATCGTCAGAAAAATAACCGACAAGGAGGACAGCATAAATGAATGATCTTGAAAAAAGCTTTGCGCCAATCAAGCCCAACAAAAGCTTTAAGAAAAACCATACTCTCGACATCGTCGCGCTGATCCTTTGCCTCATTGCCGCATTTTTGATCTGGCTCTTCGTTGCGAACAGTAGCCGAGCGGTCGTTGAAAAGACCATAATAGTTACGGTCGATGCGAAATCTCAAATAGAGGATGATACCGGTCTCTCAATCATCAACGGACTTGATATGACCGATTATTCACAGTTCAAGGTTACGCTTAAGGTTTCCGGAATGCAAAGCACTCTGGATAAATACAGTGACGACGATTATATTATCCGCGTACAAACCGATCCCATTAAGGAAGGCGGAGCCGGAAAGTACACCTTGCGATTCAGTGACCCTGTGCTTCCCGACCAAAGCTTGACGCTTAATTCAATGGAGCCAGCATATTTTGATGCCTTTGTCGACAAACTTATAACCAAGCAGGTGGACGTAACAGCATCGGTCAGCGAGGGAGGCATTTCAGACGGAACGCTCGATATTTATCCGATTGCATCGGCAAATGACAAAAGCGTTGTACTTGAAAAAGTCACGATAAGCGGTCCTAAATCCACGATCGACGCTATTGATATGGTCGACGTCAAGGTCTCGGTTGCCAACTATTCAAAGAGCACCATCGTAAAGAGCCGGACCTTTGAGTTCTTTGACGCGTACGGCGTTGAATATAAGAACGATAATAACTACATAACGGTAAAACCGTCGGAGGTCGACGTCAATTTGGTGATAAATTATTCGAGCAAGGCGGTTTCGATATACTCTAAATTCAACGCTGCCGACTCTGACGAATATAAGTATCACGTTGAGCTTTCATTTGCGGGAAGCACCGACGTCGTTATCCGTCTGAGCGGAGATTCGCTTGAGTTCCCGCCGGATGACAGACTGGCATATGATTTTGGAGACATAACCGATAAAGCCGGAACTACGTTTACCGTCAACGTTGCCGATATAGTTGCTGACTACGAGGAAAAGGGGCTGACCGTTAATGCAGACGACAAGGCAAAGGTCCTTACGGTCACCGTCACCAAAGAAAAGATTGTGACAAACGAAGCAACGTCATAAATTTAACGTATGAAATATTTGTTAAACGGTGTCAGCCTTCCGTATACTGCTAACGACGCTGATTTTATTGATATTGCAAAGCAAAAAATGAAACGTGCGGCTGACCCCGCACAGTTTCATTTTTGCATTTATAAGAAATCGGTAGACGCACGTAGACGCGGAGATATTCGATTTGTTTGCACCGTTCTGGCGCAAAGCAGAGACGTTGTTTCGGCATCGATCGCAAAGAGGATCGCATCGGCAGGATTCAAAGCGTACGACGACAACGTGCAAAGCCCCAAGCCCGGAAGTGAAAAGCTCCTCGGACGACCGTTGATCGTTGGCGGAGGTCCTGCAGGAATGTTCTGCGCGCTTATTCTTGCCGAGAACGGATACAGACCTATACTTATTGATCGGGGCGGTTCGGTCACAGAACGAGCGGCGGCTTACGATAAATTTTGCAAGAACGGAATACTTGATAAAGAAAACAATATACAGTTCGGCGCCGGCGGTGCCGGAACCTTTTCTGACGGAAAGCTGACCACTCGCATAAGCGATCCGCGTTGCACGTACGTTCTTGAACGCTTGCGTGAATTTGGCGCACCCGACGATGTTACGGTGAAAGCCAAGCCGCATATCGGAACTGACGTTTTGCGTTCTGTTGTTGAAAATCTTTACAACAGAATAAGAAGTGCGGGCGGAGAGATCCACCTCGGCTGCAGGCTCGACAGAATCTTCAAAAACACCGACGGTTCTCTGACTGCTATAACCGGCAGGGGAGAGATCGTCTGCGGTTGTGCTGTTCTGGCAACGGGACATAGCGCAAGAGACACCTATACTATGCTTATGAACGAGGGATTTGTTCTTGAAGCCAAGCCCTTCTCGGTTGGTGTTCGTATCGAGCATTTAAGAGAAGATATAGACCGTGCGCTATACGGAGATGCAGCCGGAGATACTCGTCTCGGGCACGCCGAATATAACTTTTCGGATACCACAGGAAGAGGAGTCTATACCTTCTGTATGTGCCCCGGTGGCGAGGTCGTTGCAGGTGCAACCGAGGACGGAGGCGTCGTTGTTAACGGCATGAGCTGTCGCGCACGTGACGGAGTTAACTCAAACTCGGCAATAGCCGTAAGCGTCAATCGCGAGGATTACGGCGGAGACGTGGTTTCGGCGATAAGCTATCAGCGCAATCTCGAGAGGGCGGCATTTGAGCTCGGAGGAGGGAATTACACCGCTCCGATGCAAACAGTCGGAGATTTCCTTTCGGGAAGTTACGGTACTGAACCGACAAGGGTACAGCCGTCGTACATGGGTGGTGGACGCTGTAAGGTTGCCGATCTTTCAAGCATTTTCCCGTCTTATATAACCGCCGAGCTGAAGAGAGGTATCGTCAGCTTCGGTCGCCGTCTCCACGGCTTTGACTCGGCAAGCGCTCTGCTCACAGGTGTTGAGACCAGAACCTCGTCTCCGGTTCGTATGCCGAGAGGGGAAGAGCTGACGGCTCTCGGAAATGATCTCGTGTATCCCTGCGGTGAGGGAGCGGGATATGCCGGGGGCATAACCAGTGCCGCGGTTGACGGAATACGCGTGGCGGAGCGGATCATATCAAGATTCGCACAGTAAACAAGTCAAAATTATAAAACATATATTTTGAGGAAATTGATGGCGCAATGCAGGCAGATGGTGTATTGTGTCAAAGAACAGGAGAAAGAAACACTTACTAATGCAAGAAATAAAAAGAAACAAGGTATGGCAAGCCAAGTACTGCCCCGGCAATTCCGAAACAGACGGTGTCATAAAAGACATATCGAAAGAAACCGGGCTTTCCGAGCTTTGCTCAAGACTTATTTTTAACCGAGGATTCAAGACTGCCGAAGGAGCAAAGAAATTCCTTAACAACGAAGAAGCGATTCTGCATGATCCTTTCTTACTCAAGGACATAGTTCCTGCCATTGAGCGCATTAAGAAGGCGATAGAGGATCGTGAGACCATAGCTATATACGGAGACTACGACGTTGACGGAGTAACGTCGGTCAGTATGCTTTATCTGTATTTGTCCTCTCTTGGCGGCGGAGAGATAGGCTACTACATACCCAGCCGCGACGGCGAGGGTTACGGACTTTCTTGTTCGGCAATAGATAAGCTGGCGGCACGAGGGGTCAGCCTTATCATAACCGTCGACACCGGAATAACTGCTTACGAGGAAGCCGATTATGCGCGCTCGCTCGGAATCGAGATGGTCATAACAGACCACCACGAGTGCCGCCCAGAGCTGCCCGAATGCTGTGCAGTAATAAACCCACACAGAAACGATTGTAGCTATCCCTTTGCTGAGCTTGCCGGCGTCGGTGTTGTATTCAAGCTCATTTGCGCTTATGAAATGATGCGTTGCCGTGAATCGGGCGAGCCCGAGATAAACGGTGTCAGACGTATCTGCAACGAATACGCCGATCTCGCCGCTATCGGAACGATAGCCGACGTTATGCCGATAATAGACGAAAACCGTCTCATAGTAACGATCGGTCTGAAAATGATAGAATCCACTAAACGACTCGGCCTTGCCGCACTTATAGAGGCGGCAAATACGCCGGCTGCCAGCTCGGGACAAGCACCGAAAAAGCGCAAGATAACCTCAAGCTTTATAGGCTACGGTATCGCACCGCGAATCAACGCAGCAGGACGCATCAGCACTGCCACAAAGGCAGTCGAGCTGCTTTTGGCGGACACAGTTGAGTCGGCCCGTGAATACGCGAAGGAGCTTTGCGATATAAACCGTCAGCGCCAGATCGAAGAAAATCGCATAGCAGATCAAGCATATCGCCAGATCGAGCATAGCTTTGATCCCGAAAACGATAGGGTTATAGTTATCGAGGACGACAACTGGCAGCACGGCATCATCGGAATCGTTGCCTCTCGCATCACCGAGCGCTACGGTCTGCCGTCTCTGCTCATATCGTTTGACGGCGCAACTCGCGGTTATCCCGGCCCGGACGATCTCGGAAAGGGATCTGGACGTTCTGTCAAGGGAATGAACCTTGTCAATGCGCTGACTCATTGCTCGGACCAGCTCTTTAAGTACGGCGGTCACGAGCTTGCCGCGGGCTTTTCAATAGAAAGAGACAAGATTCCGGCGTTTACAAAAAAGATAAACGAATACGCCAAGGAGGCGCTGAGTGATGAAAAGCTCGTCGTTTGTCTTGAAGCTGACTACGAGGTCTCACTGAAGGATATAACCATGCCGTTTGCGCAAGAGATATATCGACTGGAGCCGTTCGGTGTTGCAAATCCGGTGCCGCAGTTTATTCTGCGAGACGTCACAGTGCAGAGAATAACCTCTATTGGCAACGGAAAACATACTAAGCTGGTCGTAACCGACGGAGACGTTTCATTGACTGCCATATATTTCGGCATGGGAGAAGCGAAGTTTGACGTTCTCGAGGGAGAGAGGGTAGATCTCCTCTTTACCGTAGATATCAACGAGTTTATGAACGTGAAAAGCGTTCAGCTTCTCGTTCAAGACTGCAAGCTATCTCAGAAGATGGTCGACGTCCGCGACGCCGAAATGAACAGATTTGAGTCTATCCGCGCAGGAGAAACCTTCCGCCCCGACGAAAACGTGATTCCCGACAGAGAAGACTTCGCCGCGGTCTACAATATTCTGCGTCGTCAAGCAGGAGGAGATAGAACGATACTCACCGTTCGCCGTCTGCTCGCCTTGATAAACCAGAGCAAATGCGGACGAAATATTGGATATGTAAAGCTGAAATTCATCATAGTTATTCTTTATGAGCTGAAGATATGCGGAGTTGAGAAGCTATACGATGATATGTACGAGTTCAATATGTATTTCAACTCGTCGAAAACCAGCATAGAAAAATCCTCCATTCTGCGAAAGCTTCGCAGTCAGTGCAAGAATGACTGACATACCCCCAAGAAAGGAATGCTTTTGAAGAAAGCAAATCATTTTTATGAGTTTAGATCCTATCAGCGATTTCAAAAGGCTGCTCAGCACTTTAAGAGCCACCGGCAAAAAATATGACACGCAAAAGATAGAGCGAGCTTACGAGTATGCTGCACAGCTGCACGAGGGGCAGTTCCGTCTCAGCGGAGAGCCGTATATATCTCATCCCGTAGCCGTCGCGCAGATCGTTGCGGGCCTTGAGCTTGACACCGACTCGATCTGTGCCGCGCTTCTGCACGACACGGTTGAGGACTGCGCCGACAAGACCAATCTCAGTGAGATAGAAAAGCTATTTGGCAAGGACGTCGCCCTTCTTGTTGACGGTCTTACCAAGATCGTTGCGCTCGCGGTAGATGACAAAGAAGACGAGCATATCGAGAATCTTCGAAAGATGCTGCTCGCAATGTCGAAGGACATTCGAGTTATCCTCATAAAGCTCTGCGACCGTCTACACAATATGAAAACTCTCTCGGCAAAATCGGAGAGCAAGCAGAGAATAATTGCGCTTGAAACGATGCAGGTCTATGCGCCTCTGGCTCACAGGCTCGGTATGCAGCGCGTCAAGCACGATCTTGAGAATATCGGTCTGCAGTATCTCGATCCTATTGGATACGCCGAGGTTAAAAACGATATTGAAAAGCGTTACGGTCAAAATCTCAACTTCATTGAGAACATTCGCGGCGGCGTTGATGCCTGTCTGCGCGAGAACAACATAGATTTCACGCTTGAGGGTCGTATAAAGTCGGTATATAGCATCTACAAAAAGATGTACACTCAAAACAAGAGCTTTGACGAGATATACGATTTTTACGCCCTCCGAGTCATAGTTGAGACCGAGCTTGAATGCTATACCGTCCTGGGTCTAATACATGAGATGTTCAAGTCTATACCGGGTCGCTTCAAGGACTATATCTCGACGCCAAAGCCCAACCTTTACCGCTCGTTGCATACAACAGTTATAGGTCGCGACGGAGTTCCGTTCGAGGTTCAGATCAGAACGCGCGAGATGCATCAAATAGCTGAGTACGGTATCGCGGCGCACTGGAAATATAAGTCCGGCGACCGTGCAAAAGAAGAGATCGACAAAAAGCTTGAGTGGATCGCAAGGCTTATCGAGACCGAGGATGGGACTCGAGACCCCGACGAATTCATGTCGGCTCTCAAAACCGATATTTATCACGACGAGACCTTCGTTTTCACTCCCAAAGGTGACGTTATTGCATTGCCCAGCGGCTCGACGGTCATAGACTTCGCATACGCCATTCACTCGGCGGTCGGCAATAAAATGATCGGCGGAAAGATCAACGGAATGATCGTTCCTATAGACCGAGTTCCGCAAAACGGCGAGATAGTTGAGATACTGACATCATCGTCCTCAAAGGGCCCCAGCCGAGATTGGTTGAAAATAGTCAAGACGTCCGAGGCAAGAAATAAAATACGTCAGTGGTTCAAGAAGGAAAAGCGCGCAGATAATATCATAGTAGGTAAATCGGCGGTTGATTCCGAGCTTCGTCGCCTGGGAACGAGCTATACCGAAGCTCAGCGAAATGAGATCGTTGAAAACGTCGGCAAACGCTCGGGCTTCAACTCTGCAGACGACGTCTACAACACCTTGGGATACGGCGGACTTGCCGTTTCAAAGATCGCAAGCAAGCTCCGCGACGAGTTTGAAAGGATCGTTAAACCCGAGCCGACACAGCCTGCTATCACCAACGTTGATCAGGTCAAGACGGTAAAAAGCGGAAGTGAAGGAAAGGGACGCGGCGGCGTTATCGTCGACGGCGAAACGGGATGTATGGTCAAGTTCGCAAAATGCTGCAATCCGCTTCCCGGTGACAATATTATCGGATTTATCACAAAGGGATACGGCGTTTCGATCCACAAGCGCGACTGCCCGAATGCGATCGTGGGCGTCAGCAATCCCGAAAGCTCCGATCGTTGGGTCGATGCTATGTGGGAATACAGCACCGAAACCAACACGACCGAGACCTACGACGCCATGATCCAGATTGTAGCGCGCAATACAATGATGCTGATCGCCGATATTACGACGGCACTTGCCGATATGCGCGTTTCGATACTTCAGATCAACTCGCAGATCAAGCCTGACGATAGTATCGTTATCAATCTCAAGGTCGGATGTAAAAATATAGATCATTTCAAATCCATCGTTTCACGCCTGCGCTCTCTGCGCGACGTTGAAGATGTAAGACGAGGTTTTTCGTAATGAAAGCAGTGCTTCAAAGAGTCAGCCGCGCATCTGTCAAGGTTGACGAAAGGATAGTCGGTCAGTGTGGCAAGGGGCTTATGATCTTGCTCGGAGTTGCCGATGGTGACACCGAAAAGGATGCTGCCGCTCTTGCAGATAAAATACTCAAGCTACGCATCTTTGAAGATCAGAATCAAAAAATGAACCTTTCGATTTGCGATATAGACGGCGAGCTTCTCGTAATATCGCAATTCACTCTGATGGCAAACTATTCTCACGGCAATCGTCCCGATTTTCTCTCATCGGCAAAACCCGCAGAAGCTAACCGACTGTACGAGTATTTCGTTAGCCGTATCTCCGCCGGAGTCAGGCGTGCCGAAACCGGCATTTTCGGAGCTGATATGGAGGTCGAGCTTATAAACGACGGGCCTGTCACGATAGTAATGGACAGCAACGTTCTGTTAAAGAAAGGATATGACGTAAAATGATAGTCAACGTCAATGGAAGCATAAATAAATATTACGTTCAGACCCTTTGTATGATCTTTTTCCCGGGGATAAAATTTTCGGGCGACGAGGCAGAGGATAATAGCTCTATCGACGTAACGGTCAGAGATGTCGAGGACGGAGTTGAAGCCTTCGTTAGCTTAAACGTCGACAATAAGCATACCGAAGCGACGAAGACCGAGAGCTATAAGGTAGAGGTCCCGCACGACCGTACGGTCAAGCTTGCCGTTGGCGCGGCAGTTTTGGCGGCAGCGGGAGAGCTGGTCGGTTACCGCCCGTCGTGGGGAATGCTGACCGGAGTTCGCCCGTCGAAGGTGGCAACCGAGCTGCTCCATCTAGGATACAGTAAAACGAGAGTCAAAAAGCTGCTCAACAGCGATTATCTTGTAACCACGAAGAAGGCCTCTCTTGCCACCGAGGTTGCGCTGAACGAGATGAATATCATCGGAACGCCATCACGGCGCGATTGCAGCGTATACATAGCGATCCCGTTCTGCCCCTCGCGTTGTGCTTATTGTTCGTTTGTTTCTTACACCTCGGATCGTTTGCTTTCGCTGATACCAAAGTATCTTGAAACTTTGATTGAGGACACAAAGCAGGTGTTTGCAACCATAAAGCGTATCGGGCTGAACATAAAGACGGTCTACATAGGCGGCGGAACGCCGACAATACTGTCTGCCGATCAGCTCAGAATGCTTTTGTCGACTATAAACGAATGTACCGACGTCTCAGCTCTTGAGGAGTTCACGCTTGAATCGGGACGCCCCGACACCGTTACTGCCAAGAAATTTGCCGTAGCAAAGGAGTATGGCGTTACTCGTGTTTGCATAAATCCGCAAACGCTTTCGGACGACGTTCTTAAAATGATAGGACGCGAGCATAATAGCGCAGAATTTTTCAGAGCTTATGATATTGCACGCGCCTCCGGCATAAAATATATCAATACCGACCTGATAGCCGGTCTTCCCGGGGATAATTTCAAATCATTCTCAGCAACCTTTGACAAGATACTTCAGCTTCGTCCCGATAACATAACCGTTCATACCTTCTGTGTCAAGAAATCGTCCGATTATCTGCGTCGCGGAAGTAAGGTATATTCACTTCGAGGCGGTGACGTTGGCAAATGTGTCGACTATTCACAGATAAAGTCGGGGCAGGCGGGCTATAAGCCTTATTATATGTACCGACAAAAGAACACAGTCGGCAATTTTGAGAACGTAGGCTTTGCGCTTCCTGGTGCTGAGGGACGCTACAACATCTATATGATGGAAGAAGTCCACAGCATCTTCTCGGTTGGTGCCGGAGCCGTCTCAAAAATGATGAAATACCCCGAAAATGACGGTGAAAAGGCAACCATTCTGCGCCTTTTTAATCAAAAATATCCCTATGAATATTTGAGCGATAATAAGACTGCAGATCTTTGCCGTCAGTACGAGGAGTTTTACAAGGAGAATTTCGGCGATATATGAAATATTGCAAAAAAGCGTTTTCAAGCTACGACGAACAGCTCTCGTTCGTAAACGCTTGCGAACGTGAATTTGAAGAAAAGCTTTCAGCCGCAGTCGAGCAGGTCTGCAACGTCGAGGGTATCAAGGTCATAGGACTGTCGGGTCCCTCCTGCTCGGGAAAGACTACAACGGCGAAGAAGCTTATCGACACCCTTTCAAAAATGGGCAGAGAGGTTCATCTCGTGTCCATAGACAACTTCTTCAAGGATACGACCAAGCCCTCAGACGATGATGAGTCGGTGGACTTTGACTCGATCAATGCTCTTGATCTTGAGGCATTTGAGAAGTGCATCAACGAGATAGTTAACTGTGAACCAACGCACATACCTCATTTTGATTTCATAACGGGAAAGCGTACGGGATACACAGAGATACAGAGCGACCCTACCGATCTTTATATTTTTGAGGGCATTCAGGCGGTATATCCCGAAGTAACGTCTATGCTGCAACGCTTCAAAAGCATCAGCATCTATATCAGGGCAAATTCAGCCATATCTCTTGACGGAACGGTTTTCGAAGGGAACGAAATACGCCTTATGCGAAGGATCGTTCGCGACTATAACTTCCGCGGAGCGGATCCTGAGTACAGTATGTTCTTGTGGCAAAGCGTTCGCGCAAACGAGGAAAAGAACATCTTTCCGAACGCTGACAGCTGCGAGATAAAGATAGACTCAACAATGGCGTACGAGATCAATCTGCTTTCTCAATTTTTGCGACCTCTGCTGTTGTCGGTCCCCGAGGACAGCGAGTATATAGACGAGGTAAATAATCTTTTGAGCAAGACCGAGGGCGTTGAAGCCGTGCCGCAGTCAATGATACCGGACAATTCACTCTATTATGAATTTATAAAACGAACATGAGAACTATAATCAAAGACGTAATTCTCGCCGACAGCGTTGACAAGCGCTATTCGGTGATAATAGAAAACAAAAGAATAAGTCAAATAATTGAAGGCAATCCGATAGTATGCCTCGGAGATGAAGTCATTGAAGGGAAGGGCAATCTTCTCACGTCAGGCTTTTATAACGCCCACGGTCATAGCGCTATGACCGCTCTGCGCGGTTATGCAGACGATCTTCCGCTTCACCGCTGGCTCTTTGAAAAGATCTTTCCGGCAGAGGATAAGCTGACTGCCGAGGTCGTGTACAACGCTTCAATGCTCGCCATCGCTGAAATGCTTGCCAGCGGAACGGTGTCCTTCTCGGATATGTACTTCTTCATGAACGATACGGCACGCGCCGTTATCGAAAGCGGAATCAAGGCAAATCTCTGCCGCGGATTCACATCCGGCGAGGATACCGATATGTCTACCGACCTTCGATTTGCCGAATCAAAGCAGTTGGTCTCGGATTATAACGGATACGACGACGGTCGTATCGTATGTGAGATGTGCGTGCACGCCGAATATACGAACGCCGAAAAGCCTGTCCGTACTATTGCGGACTATGCAACAGAAGCAGGGCTTGGAATACAGCTTCATCTCTCCGAGACCCGATCGGAGCATGAGGAATGTATCGCACGTCACGGGGTCACACCGACCGAGTGGTTCGAAAAGCTCGGCGTCCTTGACACACCCGTCACCGCCGCCCACTGCGTCTATGTCACCGATAGCGATATGCAGATTCTCTCCGAAAAGGGAACGTCTATAGCTCACTGTCCTATAAGCAACCTCAAGCTGGGAAGCGGCGTTCTTCCGCTTCAGAGGCTGCTTGATGCAAAGATAAACGTGGCGCTTGGAACAGACGGAGCTTCGTCAAACAATCGCCTCGATATGATGCGAGAGATGCAGACCGCCGCGATACTGCACAAGGGAGTCAACTGTGACCCCATTATGGCTCCGGCGAAAGATCTCTTTAATATCGCAACGAAAAACGGAGCAAACGCTCAGCGCAGAAGCGATTGCGGTGAGATAAAGATCGGAAACCGCGCAGATCTCATTCTAATCGACTGCAACGCGCCGCATAACATTCCGCTCTACGATCCGTATTCAATGCTGGCATACAGTGCGATGTCCTCCGACGTCACAATGACTATGGTTGACGGACGCGTGCTTTATCATAACAAAGAATTCAAGACTATAGATATCGAAAAAATAAAAGCCGAGGCTCGGAAGTTGAAAGGATTTTTCGAAGATTGAGGTAACTCTCGGTGTCCTTTGACGACAACAGCCGCAAAAAGTTCATAGGCGGCGTCGCGGTGCTAACGGCATCGACCGCCGCCGTTAAAATTATTGGGCTTTTTTATAAAATTCCGCTGATACAGCTTGTCGGAATCGACGGTATGGCGTATTTTTTGGCGGCGTATCATATCTATACGCTGTTATTCACGCTATCAAACGCCGGGCTTCCGGTTGCAGTGTCAATTCTGGTCTCAAAGAGCATTGCCGATAACGACAGGTCAACGGCAGCGCAGATATACCGAGTATCGCTGACTCTTTTTACCGTCATCGGCGCTGTCAGCACGGCGGTGCTTTGGTTTGGCGCCGATGCTATCGCCGAGTCGATTGAGATACCGCAGGCTTCTGCGTGTATTCGAGCCGTCTCTCCGGCGCTTTTGTTGGTATCTGCAGGCAGTGCGGTCAAAGGATATTTTCAAGGACTTCAAAACATGAAGCCGACTGCCGTTTCGCAGGTCATTGAATCGGTCGGCAAGCTTGGGCTGGGGCTTCTTTTCACCTACCGCGCAATTTCACAAAACCTACCGCTTCATTTGACGGCGGCATACGCTATATCCGGGCTTACCGCAGGAGTTGTTATTTCAACAGCCTATCTCTTCATAATAAAGCTATCGACCCAACAGAGAGAAACGATAGGCTCGCCTGTCTCATTAAAATCAAGAACCATACTTAGAAAGCTCGCCGCGATATCTGCGCCGATAACGCTCGGTGCAGCAATCATAAGCGTGACCAGCCTTACCGACACAGCGTTGATCTCTTCGCGACTTCAGTCAGCCGGCTTTTCTCCGTCGGTTGCCAATGCGATGTATTCAAGCTACGGTAATCTTGCCATACCGATTTTCAATCTCGTGCCGGCGTTCATTTCACCGATCGCGCTATCCATGGCGCCAATGATCGCAGAGGCGGCACAACAGGGCAGAAGAGAGCGAGAGCAGGAGCTATTGTCCTCCTCGTTCAGACTTTGCTCGCTCATAGCGTTGCCGGCTTCACTGGGAATAAGCGTATTCGGCAAAGAGATACTCTGCCTTATCTTTTCAGATCAAGCGGTAGCTATCAACATTGCCGCGCCATTGTTGTCGGTCCTGTCTCCTGCGATATTCTTTTCCTGCCTGATAACTGTAACAAACGCCGCACTTCAAGCATACGGCAAGGCAAACAGACCCATAATCTCTATGGCACTTGGCGTATCGATAAAAATAATATCGGAGTTTTTACTTATCGGTCGTCCTGATGTCAATATCTTGGGCGCTCCGATAAGCACTCTTCTGTGCGACCTGACTATAGTGATCAGTAATTTGTACTTTATAAAAAAGTACACCTGCGGAACGGAACGAACGGCAAGCTTGTTCTATCGTTCTCTGTCTGCCGCAACTATATCAACCGTTCTCGTTATACCGATCGCGCACGTTATGTCAAAGCAGGCAATAAGCGGAGCGATAATGATGATGTCGGTTATCTCTCTTGACGTGCTGATATATCTTTTTACCGCCGCAAAGCTCGGAGCAGTAACGGCGCTTGACCTTGAAGCCCTTCCCAAGGGAGAAAAGCTTGCAAAAGCACTGCAAAAAATAAAACTTTTGAAATAGACGAGGAATAACAAATGAACAGAGAAGAAAAGATCAAAAAACTAAACGATAACGAGCATTATTCGTTTGATGACCTTTTGACCGTTGTGGAGCTGCTACGCGCTCCCGGAGGCTGCCCATGGGACGCAGAGCAGACTCATGAATCGATTCGTGAAGATTTCATTGAAGAGACCTACGAGGTCATAGAAGCCATAGACAACGGAGACCGAGACCTGCTTTGTGAAGAGCTTGGCGACGTGCTTTTGCAGGTCGTGTTTCACGCTCAGATCGAGCGCGAAGCCGGCGTTTTTGACATAAATAACGTCTTGGACGGAATATGCTCAAAGCTCATACATCGACATCCTCATGTTTTCGGCGAGATATCGGTAGAGAACAGCGATGAGGTTCTGGTAAATTGGGACAAGATAAAGAGCGAGGAAAAGCAACGCGAAACAGTCACCTCAAAGCTTCGTTCTATTCCTCGTCAGCTTCCCGCACTGATGCGCGCCGAAAAGGTTGGCAAAAAGGCGAAATGCTTCGATTTCAAGGATGCCGACGAGGTTCTTGCAAAGCTTGAGGAAGAGAAGCTTGAGGTCATCGAAGCCAAGGCCTCAGGAGACCGATGTAAGATAGAAGAGGAGCTCGGAGATTTGCTTCTCACGGTAACGTCTCTTTGCCGAAAGCTCGACGTAAAGCCCGAAAACGCCTTGAACCGAGCAACCGACAAATTCATAAATCGCTTCGAATCCATAGAGATAGAACTGTCTCAAAAAGGACTTGTCCCGGAAAATCTCACTATGGCACAGCTTGACGACATTTGGGATAAAAATAAGTCAAAAAATCAGTAAAAATATGCAAAAAAAATAAAAAAAACTCTTGAAATTTTGACAAATTAATGGTATTATATATAGTGTAGTTAGACCCAAATACTATTAATAGAAAGGATTATCGAGATGAACAAGACTCAACTCATCGACGCCGTCGCCGCAAAGGGCAATCTCAAGAAGAAGGACGCAGAGGCAGCCGTCAACGCCGCTCTCGAGGTCATCGTTGAGACTCTGAAAGCAGGAGAGAAGGTCCAGATCGTTGGTTTCGGAACCTTCGAGGTTAAGGAGAGAGGCGCTCGCACCGGACGCAATCCTCAGACCGGAGAGACCATCCAGATCGCCGCTTCCAAGCTCCCCGCATTCTCTGCAGGCAAGGCTCTTAAGGACGCCGTTAACTGAAAACATTTTTAAAAGGCTGACACGTATTGTGTCAGCCTTTTATCTTGACAATTCGATGATTTTGTTGTACAATATGTGCAGTAAACAATCGCGAAAGGGAAACTATGAGACTTGATAAATTCTTGAAGGTTTCGCGCATAATAAAGCGCAGAACGGTCGCCAACGACGCCTGCGATGCAGATCACGTAACCGTCAACGGAAGACCCGCAAAGGCATCGTACGCAGTTAAAGAAAATGATATAATAGAGGTGACCTTCGGTCAGCGAGCTCTTAAGTTTCGTGTTAAAGATGTCCGTGAGCACGTAAAAAAGGACGATGCCTCGGAAATGTATGAAATAATAGAATAAACTAAAAGCTCTCCGCATAAATATTTATAAAAATATTTTTCGGAGGCAGCTATGTCTGATATAAAACAGGGAGAAAAGACCTCTCACGTCCTTCAGCTTTCGGAGCGCAAATCGCTCGGCATCAACGGGGTTACCGAGGTCGTCAGCTTTGACGATTGTTCAATCGTGCTGAAAACGGTTTGTGGCGAGCTGATCATTGATGGGCAGGGGCTTCGAATATCAACGCTTGATACCGCAAAGGGCGTTGTTGCAATAGACGGAACCGTTCAATCGCTTACATATTACGACCAAAGCCCGAACGAACGCCGAGGAAAGCTTGGAAGACTGCTTAAATAAATGGAGATTTCTCAACTCTCTCTTGCTCTTTTCTTGCTGATATCCGCCGCCTGCGGTGCAATACTTGGAGCGTTATACGATCTGACGGCAATATTGCCCGCCGTTTGTGGTCGTGTTTTTGATCTAAAGCTGCACGAACGGCTGTACGGTATCAATTTGCCGTGGATAAAAAGAACTCTGCGTGCAAAAAAGACAGTCCCACGCGAATTTTTCCGAAACACCGCGATATTCGTGCATGACCTTGTTTTTATGCTTGAAGCGGGAGCTTTAACCGCAATAACAATATACCGTTTCAACGACGGCATCGCGAGGTCAGGTTTTTTTATAGGAATTATAGTCGGTTTTTCTCTATATCGCGTGATATTTCGAAAAGTCATCCTTGCGTTGTTCGAGATATTGAGATTTGCGGCTCAATGCGTGTTAGCATATGTTATACATGCATTGGCACTTCCTGTTCGGTTTATTGTAAAAAGCGTAGCCGTACTTATACAAAAAGCAAGGAACTTTATCTTCAGAATATATCTGAATACATATTCTAAACGTGAGAAAAAACGGTTGCTGTATTTAGCTGATATTGGTTTTTTGAATGTAAAAATAACAGTAGAGGGTAAAAAAGATGCTCGACGTAAAAAAGAAAAATCGAATAGCTCTTTGGATAGTAGCTCTCTTGTTGCTTGTTTCAGTAACCATTGCGGTACTGAATCTTATGAGACTCAACCAGATACAAAACGAGGCAATAAGGCTCGCTCTCGAAAAAGAGGAGCTACAGTATCGCGTTGACGAGCTTAAGTACCGCCTGAACTCCCCGATAGACGATGCATACATAGAACGCGTTGCCCGCGAAAAGCTTGGATTATATTTTCCGGATGAAATAGTTTATTTCAACGGAATGAAATAAAAACAAAAGATAACAAATAAAAGGGAGACTCTATTATGGGAAAGCTTCGCATTATGACACATAACGTCTGGAAGCGCGACGAGAATCAGCCTGCTTGGGAGGCTAAGGGAGATGACTGCTCGGCGCCGGTACGTGCAAAGGGTATGGTTCAAGTATATATGGACACGAAGCCGGATGTCATCGGTTGTCAGGAAATGTCGCCCCTTATGGCAGACGAGATCCTTCGAGGACTTGCTGCGCAGGGAGAGCATTATGCGCTTTTGTGGGGAAGAGACACGCCCATTATGTACCGTCCGGATAGGTTTGAGCTCCTGGATTCCGATTTTCTTGTGTATCCCAAGGAAGTTCCCGGATTTGAAGGTAAATTCAACAACGGCGGAACAAAGTCTTGGTGTATAGCCGTATTGCGAGATAAAACAGACGGCAAGAAGTTCGCGTTTATGTCGACCCACCTGTGGTGGAAGAACGGTGACCCGGGTGCATACAATTACCAGGAGGGATCGCACGAGGCTCGCGTTTATCAGCTAAATATGGCAATGGATCGCCTTGAGGAGTTTAATCGCAAATATGATTGCCCGGTTATTTTAGTGGGAGACCTTAATGCCGAATACAATAAGCCTGCGATTCAGAGTGCCCTTGAGAGAGGCTTTTTGCACGCCCATAATATTGCCACTGAATTTGCAGATAACGATTGGGGTTATCATTACTGCTTCGGCGACGGCTACAAACCTTACGTTGAGCGCCCTTTTGAGTTGGCTCTCGACCACATTCTGGTGAAATTTGCCCCCGAAGGCTTCGTTCGTCGCTTCGAGAGATATACGCCGGATTACTATCTCCCGTTGTCCGACCACTCACCTGCATTCGTCGACGTAGTGCTTTAATTTAACACGATGAAAAGCGGAGTCCTTTCGGACTCCGCTTTAATTTTATTACTTCGACTCTTCCTGAGACTTCTTGTAAGCCTCAACGATCTTCTGCGCAGTGGCGGCAGGTACCTCTTCGTAGCGAACGAAGTGATACTCGTACGATCCGCGTCCCTGAGTCATAGCACGGAGAGAGATGGGGTATTCCAGCATCTCGGACTTCGGCGCCTCTGCATCAACAACGGTATATCCCTTTCTCTCGGCAGGAGTCATACCCATAACGCGTCCACGACGCTTGTTAAGGTCTCCCATAACGTCACCGACCATACTTTCGGGAACAGTGACCTTCAGCTCACCAACCGGCTCAAGCAGAACGGGATTTGCAAGCTCCAGGCACTTCTTGTATGCCAGCGAGGCTGCAACCTTAAAGGAGAGCTCATTCGAGTCAACGGGGTGATACGAACCGTCGTACAGATTGGCGGCAAGGTTTACCATCGGGTATCCTGCAACACCGGTCTGCATTGCCTCAAGAAGTCCCTTTTCAACGGCAGGGAAGAAGTTCTTCGGAACGACGCCGCCGAATACCGACTCGGTAAAGGTCAGTCCCTCTGCCTCTCCGGGCGAGAACTTGATGCGAACGTGACCGTACTGTCCGTGTCCGCCCGACTGCTTCTTATGCTTACCTTCGACCTCAACAGTCTTCTTAATGGTCTCGCGATAGGGGATCTTGGGAGTCTCAAGCTTGACAGACGTACCGAAACGGGTCTTAAGCTTCGAAACAACAACGTCAAGATGCATATCGGCAATACCGCGAATGGTCATCTGCTTGGTTTCGGGGTTGTTGGTATATTTAAGGGTTCTGTCCTCCTCAAGAAGTTTGGTGATACCCTGCGAGATCTTATCCTCGTCGCCCTTGGCAAGCGGCTTTATAGCCATTTCCATATAGGGTCTGGGGTAAACGGTAGGAGCGTAGGAAACTTCCTTGCCGGAGGTGAGAGTGTCGTTGGTATTAGTGTTCGAAAGCTTTGCTATCATACCGATATCTCCGCAAGCCAGCTCATCGACCTCGGTCTGATTCTTACCCTTCATAACGTAGATGTGAGACATCTTTTCCTGAGCACCCGAGTTTATGTTCTTCAAGATCATATCGCGCTTAACGGTTCCGTTCATGACCTTGAAGAAGGACATCTTACCAACGAACGGGTCTGCAACTGTCTTGAAGACGAAGAGAGCAGTGTCGCCGTTTTCCTCAATCTTGATAGCCGAGCCGTCAGCTGCCTTTTCGTTAACGCGAGCAAGGAAGGTGGGGAAGGATCCGACGATGGTATCGAGCAGGTTACGAACACCCCAAAGCTTGCCGGCAGAGCCGCAGAATACGGGAACGATCTCACCCTTCATAATACCGTGGTGCAACGCCTTAACGGCTTCGTCGCGCGTTATCTCTTCACCCTCGAAGAACTTCATCATAAGCTCTTCGTCGGTTCCGGCAACCGCTTCAAGCAGCATATTACGGAAATACTCGGCGTCCTCGGCAAACTCAGCGGGTATATCCTTAGCGGTATAATTACCCTTATTGTCATAGTTGTAGACCTTCATATCCATAAGGTCAAGGAATCCTGAGACCTGACCGTTTTCAACGGCGGGAACGGTGATAGGACAGACGGCAGTTCCGTATGCATCGTGAAGCTGATTAAGAACTCTCTTAAAGCGAGCCTCGGGATCGTCAAACTTGTTAACGAAGAACGCCTTGGGAAGGCCTGCGTCGCTGGCGTAATTCCAAGCCAGCTCGGTTCCCACCTCGATACCTGCCTTACCGTCAACGGTAATAACCGCAAGACCTGCAACGCGAAGAGCCTGAGCAACCTCACCAACAAAATCAAGGTATCCGGGGGTGTCGAGTATATTGATCTTAATATCCTTCCAGCTTACGGGTGCGAGAGCGGTAGAAATAGAGAAACCGCGCTTCTGCTCCTCGGGATCGTAGTCACAGACGGTATTTCCGTCGGAAGTCTTTCCGAGACGGTCAACAGCACCGCTGACGTAGAGCATTGCTTCTGCAAGAGAAGTTTTACCGCTTCCGCCGTGGCCCAGCAGTGCGACGTTTCTGATTTTGTCGGTTGGGATTTTCGCCATTGATATGTTCCTCCTTGTTTTCCCGACGCAAAATACTCGGGATGAATATATTTATACATGATTAGTTTTTAAGAACAACCACAATGGTAATTATACAACAAAATTGCACAAATTGCAATAGCTTTTTTATATTTTTTTGTCTTAAATGCTAAAAAAGTTCAACGAATTTTGAAAAACCGTCTCTGAAAGAGCCTCCGCATCTTCGTTTCTTGCATCAGCCAGAGCCTCCAGCGTATATTTCAGATAATCCGAACGATTAAGCTTACCTCTGAAGGGATGCGGCGCAAGGTAGGGACAGTCTGTTTCGATAAGTATTTTTTCTACCGGAACGGCTGCAGCTGCCTCGCGTGATTTTCTCGCATTTTTGAAGCTTATGACCCCCGAAAATGAAATATACCATCCACGTCGAGTCAGCTCCAGCGCCAGCTCCGGACTTCCGCTGAAGCTATGAAAAACTCCGCGTACATTGGGGTGGTGCAACACCGTTTCAAAGCAATCGCCGTGCGCCTCTCGGTCGTGAATAAGCACCGGAAGATCATACTTCACAGAAAGCTCCAGCTGACGCTCAAAATATATCTGCTGAAGCTCCTTATAGCTCGTATCCCAATAATAATCAAGACCTATCTCACCAAGAGCAACTATCTTAAGCTCGTCGCGCCTTTCAAGCAGCTTCTCAAGTTCTGCAAGAGTTGCGTCAACGTCGGGAAGATCACGGCAATCCATGGGGTGTATTCCCACCGCGGCATACATACCGTTATAGCGAGACGCCATTTCGCAGGCGCTTTGGGAGTTTTCAATATTCGTGCCGACGTTTACTATCCGCTCAACTTCGGACGAAAAGACCTCTTTCAAAAGAGCGTCTGCCCCTCCGGGGAACTCCTCACCATAGCGGGAATCAATGTAGTGCGCGTGCGTATCAAAAAATCTCATTTTATTCTCCGTTAAATCATTGGCAGAGCGCGTTTGGTGGAACGGCTCTGCCAAAGGTCATATTTATCTTACTCTTTCGCCGAGCGGGGTGTCTTCGGCAAGGAAGACGACGCGAACCTGCTCCTCACCCGAAGCAAGGATCATACCGTTGCTTTCAACACCGCAAAGGGTTGCGGGCTTGAGGTTAGCAACAACGATTATCTTTCGTCCGATAAGATCGGCGGGCTCATAGAACTTTGCAATACCGGAAACGACCTGTCGCTCCTCGTATCCAAGGTCTATTTTGAGCTTGAGAAGCTTCTTTGCCTTGGGAAGCTTTTCGCACTCAACGATCCTTGCGGTTCTGAGCTCAACATTCATAAAGTCGTCAATACCGATAAGTGCACAACCCTCGGGCTTTTCTATCTTTTTCTCGGCCTTCTCGGCAGCGGCGGCAGCAGCCTCGCGCTCTGCGGCGATCTCGGAGAGCATCTTGGCTTCATCAATTCTGGCAAAGAGCACCTTGGAGTCGTTGACGGCACGTCCTGCAACGATAGCCTTATCCATAAAGTCCTCAAAGAGAAGGAAGGCGTGCTCGCCCGAGCGTCTCTTGGCATCAAGCAACGAAAGCTCGTCCTCGCAGTTCAGCTGGCGCAGTATCTCCTCGGCTGTATCGGGGATAATGGGGAAGAGCATCAACGCCGCCTTGCGAATGGTCTCAAGCAGGTTGTAAAGCACCGTTCCGAGCCTCTCCTTCTGAGCCTCGTCTCTTGCAAGCACCCAGGGAGCCGTCTCGTCGATGTATTTGTTCGCGCGACGGAGCAACGAAACAACGGCGTCGATCGCATCTGCAATATGATAGCTATCCATATTGGAGCAATACTTCTCAAACGCCTCGCTCGCCGCATTCCTCAGCTCATCATCAAGAACGTCAGTGGCGTTCGGAGCCTGAACGACCTTATCAAAATACTTCTTCTGCATGTCAAGCGTACGCTTGACGAGGTTTCCGAGATTGTTCACAAGGTCGCCGTTGAAGCGATTGATAACCGTTTCGTAGGTTATAGATCCGTCAGACGAATAGGGCATTTCAGAGAGTGCATAGTAACGAACTCCGTCAACGGTGAAGCGATCCGCAAGCTCGTCAGCGTAGATAACGTTTCCTTTGGACTTAGACATCTTATCGGTTCCAAAGTTGAACCACGGATGACAGAAGACCTTTTTCGGAAGCGGAAGATCGAGCGCCATCAGGAAGATGGGCCAATAGATGGTATGGAAGCGAGCAATGTCCTTGCCGATTATATGAACGTCTGCCGGCCAGTTCTTCTTAAAATGCTCGGACTGCTCGTCGTACGACTTGTCGGGATCGTATCCTATAGCGGTGATATAGTTTGAAAGAGCGTCAAGCCAAACGTATATAACGTGGTTTTCATCAAAGGTGGGTACGCCCCACTTAAAGGTGGTTCTTGAAACGCAAAGATCTTGGAGTCCCGCCTTGATGAAGTTGTTCACCATTTCCTTTTTGTTAGACTCGGGCTCGATAAACTCGGGGTGATCCTCAATATGCTTCATAAGACGGTCAACGTACTTGCTCATCTTAAAGTAGTACGACTCCTCGCTTGCTCTCTGGACCTCGCGTCCGCAATCGGGGCACTTGCCGTCGACGATCTGGGTATCGGTCAGGAACGACTCGCAGGGAGTGCAGTACCAGCCCTCGTAGTAACCCTTATAAATGTCGCCCTGGTCGAAAAAACGCTTGAACATCTTAGTCACGGCGTCAACGTGATACTTGTCGGTGGTTCGAACGAAATAATCGTAGCTCGTGTTCATCTTGTCCCAAAGAGCGCGAACCTCTCCGGCAACTCGGTCAACGTATGCCTGGGGCGTGATCTTGGCATCGTTCGCGAGATTTTCGATCTTCTGACCGTGCTCGTCAGTTCCCGTGCAGAAGAACACGTCGTAGCCGCGAGCGCGCTTATAGCGAGCCACTGCGTCGGTCATTATAGCCTCGTAGGTGTTACCGAAGTGCGGCTTCTTCGAGGCGTAAGCAATAGCTGTTGTTACGTAAAAATTATTCATTATGAAAGTCCTCCGAATCTTGTATCCGGTGCTCACCGGTAATGAGATATGATGAATAGTGACAGTGCGCCACTGCAATATACGGAATGGTGAAGATTATGAAAAGCACGCCGACTGTTGCAACCGACAAAAGAACCCACGGCACAAAACACATTCGGAAGCAAAAAATTTCGCACACCCGTCCTTTTGTTGAACGGATCGCCACACCGAGGCAACGACTGAACTTCATATCCTCTTGACAGACGGCAACGTCTATAAAGGTGTATAGTCTTCCGTACACCAGCGCCCCAAGAACGAACATCTTAAAAAGATTTACCATCACAAAAACAACGATAAGAACGTTCGTTATCTCAAGCAGAAGCAGCACGTCGACCAAAACCAAGCAGAGCTTGATCGGCAAAAAGACTATCGCCGACACGCCCCACGCGCGGACGGCCCGTCCGAAGGAGCGGTAAAAGTCAAACATATCGGAAAGCTCGAAATTCTCTTGACGCGCAGCTCTCGAAGCAATGATATAAAAGCCTACCGCAAGTGGAGAGAAGATCAAAAACTCGATCACGAAATACGCTTGATCAACGCCAAACGATCCCCAAGCATCAAGCCAAGGTAAGAAATAATACACGGGGTTCAGTATAGCGTATGAGAGGAAGTACTCGACCATAATAAAAGCCGAGGCGCAGATCAGAGTTGCAAAAACGAGCTTGAGGCGCACCCCTTGATGCGAGATGATCCCACGCGCGCCTTTTCTGATCTCCTTAAAGGTCGTGGCAGTAGTATATGCGTTATTTTCGGTCATATAATACCTCCCCAAATAACCTTTTGATGCTATACCGACAGTTCGTCCGCATATAATAATACATTATAACATTTATCTCGTCATTTTACAATAGCTATGCAAAATCTTTTTATCAAACAGCGCGATTAATCTCAGGCTACGCGATCGGTAATATCTGCCAAATGCGCAGAAGCGGTTTACAAGCATAGGAAAAGCATGATATAATTTGCATAACGCCCCCCTATTTCCACTAAACAGAAAGGAGGAGTTATGAGAAAAAAACTCGTTTTGCTTTTTGTGGCAGTGCTTCTGATTCTTCCCACACTGATCCTGCCGATCAGCGCGTTGAAGCTTACATATTCTCCAACAGACGCCTACAAAAGCAGTATATTTTATGAACGTCTCGTCAACCTGAAGCTGACCGGCGACCAACGACGGGACATACTGAACGTTGCCATCTCCCAGCTCGGCTATCACGAGGGCAACAGTAGATCAGAGTTCCACGGTATGAATTATTTGGGAAGTCAGAATTACGTTGAATACAACTATGCGAACAAAAACACGCTCGATGCCGGCGGATCCTACTATTGGTGTGCCTCGTTCGTGACCTTTTGCGCCCGTCAGGCAGGGATTTCGACCTCAACGGTGATAAACTCTGTGAGCTGTGATAATTTCGTGGTGAATTTCAAAAGCCAAGGAAGATATAAGACCCGCGCTTCGGGATACACTCCGGTTGCAGGAGATTTCATCTTCTTTTTGGATAGCGGAGCCAATCGAACCTATGCATCGCATATAGGAATCGTCGTCGGAGTTTCGGGCGGCAAGGTCTATACCATTGAGGGAAACACGTCTCGCGATATGGTCAATTACCGAAGCTACGATCTCGGAAACAGTCGAATCGTCGGCTACGCCGTTCCCGCATACACCGGAACGACCGGAAATTACGGAGATTTCGAGTTGAAGAACGGCTACGTTGAGATAGGAATATACAAGGTCACGTCGGATACGTTGAATCTTCGAAGCAGCCCCACAACGTCGTCCTCGATCGTCCACACTGTCAAAAAATCAACCGAGCTTTATATCAGTGAGGCATCGGGCGATTGGGGCAAAACGGTCTATAACGGCAAAACCGTTTGGATATCTCTACATTACGTCACGCCAAAAGACGTTGCGGACTATACGATCACCTACCGAGTCGGAAATGATAAAGTCGACAGTCAAACGGCAAGGGCAGGCAGCACAGCAAAAATACTGCCGCTTGACGAGATCCCGATCGGGTACGAATTTCTCGGCTGGTCTCGCAAGCAGTCGTCGAGCTCTGCCGAGCTTTCGCCAAGCGACAGTCTGACCGTGACGGGAAACGTAACGCTCTATGCCGTTCTGAAAGCTAAGCCGATAACCGTGAGCTTCTACGATTGGGACGGAACTCTGATAGGCAAAACCGTTTATAAGTACGGAGATACGGTGCTTGAGCCGTCCGCACCCGAAAGAGCCTCCGACGAAAAATTCGACTATGTTTTCGTTGGCTGGGACAAGTCGTTTATCTCCACCGCAAGAGCTGACCGAAGCTACACCGCCGTTTACCGCGCAGTCGAAAAGACGCTTCCGCCGTCAAGCTCGAACAACAATACAAGCCAAGAAAACGACGGCGATATTCCAAACGACACGACCGTCGAGAGTCCCTCTCCGGAAAACGGCTCTCCCGAGCTTCCCAACGAAGCCCCGATAACCGAAAGCCAAAGCAAGCCCATGCCCGCAAAGTCAAGCATAGCCGCCTTTTTGGTGCTGATAATTGCAACGGCAACGCTATTCATAGTAAAGCGTAAATTTTAATTTTTAATTGCAAAACCGACGAGAAAACTCGCCGGTTTTGTCATTTTTCTATTCCTATAAGCTCGCCAACCGTGACGAAGTTATATCCTCGCTCAAGCAGCATAGGGATCATTTTTTCAAGCGCCTCAACAGTGTGACAGCCCTTTGAAAAATAATCGTGCATCAAAATAATATCTCCGGATTTGATGTTTCTCGAAACGTTAGCGCAAATATCTGAGCTTGACGTTCCCGCCCAGTCGCGCGTGTCTATCCGCCAAAGGATAACCGAGTAGTCTTGCTCTCCTGCCATAACCTTTACGGCATCGTCAACCACACCCTCGGGCGGTCTAAACAAACGCATATCGTAACCGAGAACCCTCTTGACGGTCTCTTGACATTTCGCCACCTCAAGGTCAAGCGAGACACGGTCAAGCTTTGCAATATGAGGGTGAGTATAGGTGTGGTTCCCGATCTCGTGTCCCTCGCGTACGGCACGGATCGCGGCGGCAGAGTAATATTCAACGTTCTCTCCCACTACGAAAAAGGTTGCTTTAATGCTATATTCGGCTAAAATATCAAGTATCCGTTCGGTGTTTCTCGGATGAGGACCGTCGTCAAAGCTCAAGGCGATCTTCATTTGAGAATTATCCTGTCCTCCGTAAACCTTAACGGCACCTTCTCCGCAAATCGGAAGAATAGGCAACATCGCCAAGCAGAGCAGGGCGCAAATGATCCTCTTCATCTCTTCGTCAGCTCGTCAAGCGTTCCAAATCGGTATCCCTTTGCGCGCAAAATTCGAATAACACTGCCGAGTATTGCCGCGTTGGTTGCCGAGGTGGGATGCAAGAGCAGTATCGCGCCGTTGTGAACGTTGTCGAGTATCTTTTTCTCGGCAGCGGCAGGAGACATCTGATGATCGTTATCCCAGTCGGCGTAAGCAAAGCTCCAAAAGATAGTCTTATATCCTAACTCGTATGCAAATTTCAGATTTTCCTCGCTGAAGCGACCGCAGGGCGGTCGGTAATATTTTGCAAGCGTTTTACCCGTCTTTTCGAAGTATACCTTTTCCAATGCCGAAAGCTCCGCGGCAAACGCTTCCTTACTGTGAACGGCGCTCATATCCTTGTGACTTGCGGTATGATTACAAACAAGATGCCCTTCGTCAGCCATTCTGCTGATCAACTCGGTCTGGCTTTCTATCAAATGGGAAAGAACGAAAAAGGCAGCCGTAACTCCTTCGCTTTTCAAGGTATTGAGAATTTTCGAAATATTTCCGTTTTCATATCCGGCGTCAAAGGTGAGATAGACCACCTTTTCGGCGGAATTGTCACCGTGACTGTGATCTATATAGTACCCACCGTATTTTTCAATAAAGCTCATAGCCGGCTCGCAGCTCGGCTGAAGGTTTCCCGCTCGCCGAACACAATACCAGTTGTGAACGCCGCTTTCGGCAAAGACCGAGAGCGCAAAGCAGGGGATCAATAAAGCGGCACAAAGCACCGCAATCAAAAACCTTTTCATGTCAGTCTCTCCTTTCGGCAAGCCGACAGAGTGTCGGTTTGCTTAATTAGTTTGACACGAAAGAATCGTTTGAATTATTGTAATTTCTGCTTTGTAGACCAGCATTTAATTCGACAGGCAGGATTCAACGGCAGAAATTGCCGCAGCTCGCTCCTCAGTGCCGAGAATAAAATACACGACACAGTTTCCATACACCAAGACCTCGGCATCACGGTATTTTTCGTATTCCTCGGGAGTATACGCCGCCTTGGCTTCAAGATACGCTCTTCTTTGCTCCTCAAGATATTCACGGCAAGACCTTTCGACCTCGCCAACACGACCGGGCTCAGCAATAACAATTCCGATCTCGTTTTCCGACGACTGACTCTTCGATCTTACGACCGACCATTCGAGAACGCCATCAGATGCAAAATAATAATTAAAATAAGCATCAGACACCGCGTAATATCCCGCGTCAAGCGGCACTGCGCCAACTGTCGCCTCCATCAACGCGGCGGCGCTTTTGTCGGTTGCTTTAGGGGTGGAGCAAGAAACGGCGCTCAGGCATATCAGGATCAAAACAGCAAACAACATCGTCATGTTTTTCATCTTTTTCTCACTTTGCATTTTCTAAAATATATTCAAGCACGGCTTCAAGTCCTGCACGGTTAAGGTGGTATCCGTCAAGATGGTCCGTGTTGTATTCCTCGCGAAGCATACCGTGCTTATCTGTCAAAACCGATCGAGTGTCAAGATAAACGATACCATATTCATCGGCTATCTCGGCAAGCCATAGATTTACCAGATCAAACTTTTGGTTGACTGCATCAACGCTATCAAACCGCCCGTTAAGAATAGCAGGTCTTATCGGAAAGATCGACTGGATAAGAATTTTTGTGTCTGAAGACGCGTTTCGTATTGACTCTATGAGTGAAACATAAGACAGACGAACACCTTCGCGATCAAGTCCCAACGCTCCGTCAGTACCTAAGGTTATAACCAAAAATTTCGGTTTTTTCAAAGAAACGGCATCGCAGACCGTCATTTCCGTCCCGGTGTCGGGATAGACAATATATTTGTGACAAACGTCGGGCTCAAGCGTCAGATACCGTTGACTTCCCGTCCAGATCTGCTCTTCGGGCAAAAGACCGTAGCTCGAAAGATGCGCGATGTTTGAATCCCCGAGAAACACGGCATCTTCCAGCGAAAAGGGTGCCGGGAAAGTCGTGGATTTGACAGTGGTATCGGTCGTTGCTTCGACCGACGAAACAGGCGACGCACAACCGCACAGAAAAGCGCTCGCAAGAAAAAAGCACACAAAAAGCCTTTTTAACATAAATATCCTCAAAGAAAAAGCCGCGCAACCGAAATTGCGCGGCAACGTTGTTATTATTTTGAGGATTTATACACCGATTTATACTCGGAATTTTTATTTTTGGTCTTCTTTTCCTTTGATCTGATCGAAAAGGAGATACCGTATATCAGCGAATAAACCACCGCCACGATGCCGAAAACCACGAATACGTTCGGGGCGACGTAGCTGCCTGAAGCAAGCTCTGCTTGGTAGATATTGTCATCGATCAGCGGCTTGTATATAAGCAGGAAAAAGCCCGAAAAAGTCAGTGTGGCGTGGATCAAAAGCTTAGTAAATTCATTTGTTTTTTCAGAGGCGAGCGAGCGATTTGCAATAGCCGAAACAAAGCAAAAGCCAAGCAACATAAGCATGCGAAAAGCCGAGAAAAGCTGTCCGTATACCGTCGATCGAGTCATCATCAAGCAGATAACGAATATAACGGCAGAAGCAACGGTGAAATAAAGGCACGTATCTTCGAAAACCTTGGTCCAAAATCCCTTTTTCATAAAAAACTCCGATTTTTTGATGCCTATAATATAACACATTTCAAAAAAAATTGCAATAAGTAATTTGTAAATGAATATTTACATGCAAATATTCATTTTTTTCTTGACATTCGGCAAATATGTTGTATAATATTAAGGATATATATAATAGGGTTAGTGTCCTGAACTGACCGAAAGGAAACAAAATGACAAGAAAAGAAGCGCGTAAGGCAGTATTTGAGCTTTTGTTTGAAAGCGGATTCCGATCTGACGAAAAGCCGTTTGATATTTACGAAATATCGTCTGACAACCGTGAGCTGGACAACGACACCTACGTTCGCGGAGTCTTCTTCGGAGTTCTTGAGAATCTTGATCTGATCGACGAGACGATAAGTAAGCACTCTCACGGCTGGAAGCTCGACCGTATCTCCCGCGTATCGAGAACTGTTCTGCGCATAGCCGTTTATGAGATGCTCTTCCTTAACGACATCCCGGCACGTGTTTCGATCAACGAAGCTATCGAGCTTTGTAAGAGCTTTGACGATGAAAAGGCCCGACCCTTTGTCAACGGCGTTCTGAATGCTGTAAAGAACGCTCTCCCTGAGGCAAAGGAATAATGGAAAGACGCTGCTTCGTCGGCTTTGATACAAGTAATTATACCACATCAGTTGCCGTTGTAAATTACGAGGGTGAGATAATTGCAAACCTCAAAGCGCCTTTGCCGGTGGCACCGGGAGCAAGAGGGCTGAGACAAAGCGATGCCGTTTTTGCCCACGTAAAGAATCTCCCCGAGCTTTGCGACGAGCTAAAGGAAATACTTTCAGAATACGAGCCGGTCGCCGTCGGAGTTTCAAGTCGACCGAGAAGCGTTGAAGGCTCGTATATGCCTTGCTTTCTGTCCGGTGAGGTCGCCGCGCATAGCTTTGCTGCCGCGAGAGCTCTGCCGATATATGAGTTTTCGCATCAAGACGGCCACGTTGAGGCGGCATACCATTCCTCGGGCGCAGATCTTGAGGGAGACTTCGCCGCCTTCCACGTTTCGGGTGGAACAACCGAGATCCTGTACGTCAAAAGACAGGACGACGGATTTTCAGTCGAGCTCATAGGAGGAACCGAGGATCTCAACGCCGGGCAGTCGATAGACCGCGCCGGAGTTATGATGGGGATGAAATTTCCTTGTGGGGCTGCAATGGACCGTCTCGCTGACGAAAATCGAGCAAAGCTTCCTCCGATCAAAATATCGGTCAAGGGGCTTTCCTGCAATCTTTCTGGAGCTGAAAATCTTGCCTCAAAGCTTTGGCAAGAAACGCAGGACACCCGTATCGTCAGCGCCTTCGTGTTTGAATACGTTGCCAAGACCATAAAAAAGCTGACCGACAATCTTCGAGAGCTTTATCCCAAGATACCCGTCATTTACGCCGGTGGCGTTATGAGCAGTAACTATATCAGATTGCGCCTTGAAGAACAAGGAGTATACTTCGCAAGACCTGAGCTTTCGGCAGACAACGCCGCCGGAATCGCTCTGCTTTGCCGAAAAAAACATTTAAACGAAAGATAATCTATGAGAACCGAACAGAGCACAACGGTAACCGTTTCACAGTTAAATGAATATATCAAAATGCTGTTGGACAGTCAACCGACTCTGCATCGGATATACGTCCGCGGTGAAATATCGAACTTCAAGGAATATTCGTCGGGGCATATGTACTTCACCTTAAAGGACGAGGATAGCCTTATTCGGGCAGTAATGTTCCGCGGTCACGCCGCAAGGCTTAAATTCCGCCCTGAAAACGGCATGAAGGTCGTGATATGCGGCAACGTGTCGGTATATCCTCGAGACGGTCAGTATCAGCTTTATGCCGAAAGCATTGATCCCGACGGTGTTGGCGCTCTGTATTTAGCCTTTGAGCAATTGAAAGCAAAGCTTGCCGAAGAGGGGCTCTTCGACGAGTCGTACAAGCAGCCTTTACCCGCATTTCCGTCAAGAGTAGGTATCGTGACCTCGCCCAGCGGTGCTGCAGTAAAGGATATGATAAACGTAGCCGGAAGACGCTACCCGTCGGCAGAGCTGGTCATATATCCCTCCGCCGTGCAGGGAAGCGAAGCCGTTCCTCAGCTTATTTCGGGAATTAACTATTTCAGCAATACACGCAGCGTTGACGTTGTAATAATCGGACGCGGAGGAGGCTCTCTTGAAGACCTTTGGGCGTTTAACAACGAGCAGCTCGCTCGCGCTATATCTGCCTGCCGAGTTCCCGTTATATCTGCGGTTGGTCACGAAACCGATTTCACGATTTGTGATTTCGTCGCCGACCGCCGCGCTCCCACTCCGTCTGCCGCCGCCGAGCTTGCCGTACCCGATACGTCCGAGCTTCGTTATAAGATTTCGTCCTTGACCGATCGCTATGCGGCGCAGCTCATGAACCGTATTTCCCAAAGCCGCCGTCAGCTTGAGCTGATCGCAGGATCAAGAGCGTTATCAGATCCCGATACGATCTTGAACGAACGCCTCGTTAGACTTGACCGCACGCTTGACGCCCTTGACCGAGCTATAGAAGCCAAAAGCTCAGCCAAACGCGCTGATCTTCGCGAGGTTGCGGCGTCGTTGAGTGCGCTTGATCCGCTCGCAATTCTGTCTCGCGGGTACGGAGCAGTTACCGATACTAAAGGGAAAATAGTCAAATCAGTAGCCGATCTCGATATCGGTCAGGAAATTTACGTCCGTTTGTCGGACGGTCACGCCGTTGCCGAGATAGTCAGAAAAGAGGTTTACGATGGATAATAGAAATATAAAATTCGAAACGGCTCTGTCGGAGCTCGAAAAAATAATAGAAAAGCTTGAAAGCAGTGATACTCCGCTTGACGAGGCGCTGAAGCTTTACGAAAAAGGAATATCTCTCGTCCGCGTTTGCTCAAGCCGCCTTGACAGTGCCGAGCAAAAGATAAAGCTGCTCCGTCAAAACAAGGACGGTAGCATGGACGAAACCGAGTTCAAAAGCTAATGGATATTCTGAAGGACATGGAACGCGCGGCACTGCTTATCGACGCCGCACTGAGTGAATATCTCTCCGAATCTCAAGAGGGTCTTGAGATAATAACCGAGTCGGAAAGATATGCGGTCATGTCGGGCGGTAAACGTATACGACCTTATCTAACGCTCGCCTTTTGCCGTCTTTTCGGGGGCAATGATAGCGCAGCAATACCGTTTGCCTGTGCCGTTGAGCTGATACACAGCTATTCCTTGGTTCACGACGACCTGCCTTGCATGGATAACGATCTTATGCGCCGCGGGAAGCCGTCCTGCCACGCCGCCTTCGGCGAAGCCAACGCTCTTTTGACGGGAGACTCGCTTCTTACACGAGCATTCTCGCTTTGCGCCGACAACTCTGAGGTGGATGCCCACACACGCCTCTCTTGTATCTCCTGTCTTTCACGTGCGGCAGGAACGTTCGGCATGATAGGCGGACAAGTTCTGGACCTTTACGGCGACACTCACGAGATCGATTTTGAAACGCTTTTGAAAATTCAAAGGCTCAAGACCGGAGCGCTTATCAAGGCGGCATCGGCATTAGGTTGTCTTGCCGCAGGAGTTAAAGGAAACGACTCTCGTTTTGCCGACGCTATGGCATACTCGGAAAGCATAGGTCTTACGTTCCAGATAATAGACGATCTTCTCGACGACGAGGAGGGAAGCGAAAACGAAAACAAGACCACGTTTTTGACCTTTATGGACAGAAGATCGGCATTCGAATACGCCGAAAGACTGACGAACGAAGCTATTTCAATTGCAAATAGATATGAGGGCGGCGAAATGCTCGCCTCTCTGGCAGAATTTCTGCTTCACAGAAAAAAATGAGAGTTGATCTTTATCTTTTCAAAAGTGGTCACGTCAAGAGCCGCAGCGCGGCAAAGGCTCTCATCGAGTCGGGCGCCGTCATGCTTGACGGAGAGATGATAAGTAAGCCATCGCTTGAAATAGACGAAAACGCCGAGCATTCGGTGGTCATCACACAAAAAGAACGGTTCGTCGGTCGCGGAGGCTTGAAGCTCGAAGCCGCCCTCGAACAGTTCAATATAGACGTAACAGGGCTTGACGCCATAGACGTCGGCGCGTCGACCGGAGGTTTTACCGATTGTCTTTTGCAAAGAGGCGCCAAAAGCGTTATTGCCGTTGATTCCGGCGAAGGACAGCTTGATGCCCGTCTTGCAAACGATGAACGCGTAACCAACATAGAAAAATATAATGCAAGACAGCTCTCGAGAGAGCTCGTTACAAACGGAGTTGACATTGCCGTAATGGACGTTTCGTTCATCTCGCAAACGCTTATTCTTCCAAATTTCGCAGATCTTATAAGGAGCGGAGGACTTGCCGTCACGCTTATCAAGCCTCAGTTTGAAGCCGGACGCGCGGCGATCGGCAAGGGAGGCATCGTTAAGAATAAAAAGGACCGATTTATGTCAATACTTCGCGTACGTGACAGTGCCGCAGCATCGGGGCTTTATATGACCGACATAACAGTTTCTCCTATAACGGGAGGTGACGGTAACGTTGAGTATCTTGCAAAATTCCAAAGAGAAGCCGTTTCCCTCTCGGATAACGAGATAAAGAAAAAAACCGGTTTGTAAAACAACACGGAGGTTTTATGAAAAAGATCGCAGTCATAACAAACTTTAATATACGCCAAAAGGCAAGCGCAGCGCTAACTGTGTGCGAGCGTTTGTCGTCTCTCGGCTGCGAAATATTCGTCGCCTCCTTCAACCGCGAACGAATACAGCGCAACTCGGGCAGAGATATGCATGAGATCATCAAATATATCTCCCCCGAAAAGCTTTACGACGAGGTCGATCTCGTCGTAGTGCTTGGCGGAGACGGCACGATACTCGAGTCAGCTCGCCGCGCGATCCCCGCGAAAAAACCTATACTTGGCATAAACCTCGGCAGACTCGGTTATATGGCAGAGCTTGAGCTCAACGAGCTTGATAAGCTTGACAATATAGTTCACGGAGATTATAAAACAGAGGAACGTATGGTGCTCTACGTCGAGATATTTGATAAAGAGGGCAAAAAGCGTTTTTCCTCCTTTGCCTTGAACGATGCCGTAATATCAAACGGCTCAGTGGCAAGGATCGTTGACATTCAGCTTTCGGAGGGAGGATCTGAGGTGTCTCGTTACCGTGCCGACGGAGTTATCGTAGCCACACCGACAGGCTCGACCGCGTACTCTATGTCTGCCGGAGGAGCCGTGGTTGACCCAAGACTTGAGTGCTTCTGCGTAACTCCCGTATGTCCGCACTCTCTCGGATCTCGTCCGCTCATCTTCCCGTCTAACGCCGATATAGAGCTTAAAAACATCTGCGAGAGGGAAAAGGCGCTTTTCGTCACACTTGACGGTCGGTCAAACCAAGAATTGTTCCTTGGAGAGACGGTTCGTATCACCAAATCCGACCTGCGAGCAAAGCTCGTTCGTTTGAGCAGCGGCGGATTTTATAACAAGCTTCGCGCAAAAATGAACTCCAAATTTTAATCTTGAGGATAAAATTATGAAGACAAGAAGACAGGAACAGATAATCGATATAATCTCAAAGCACGAGATCGAAACGCAGGAGGAACTGATAAACCAACTACTGAAAAGCGGATTTGACGTCACTCAGGCAACAGTTTCGCGCGATATACGCGAGCTGAAGCTCGTCAAGGTTGCCACAGGTCACGGCGGTTACCGCTATATGCTCCCGCCGCACAAAAACGTTTCTATGAACGTTCGCTTCAACAGCGCGCTGGCAGAGTCGATAATCCGTGTTGATTATGCTATGAACAGCATTGTGATCAAGACCTATCCGGGACTTGCAAATGCAGTTGCCACCGGTATTGACGGGCTCAATATTCCCGACATCCTCGGTTGTGTTGCAGGCGATGACACTATTCTGATAGTAACTCGTACCACCGAATCGGCAGAGGATATCAGTGAAAGGATCCGCGAGCTGATACGGGCATGAGTGTCCCTATTTGTAAAGTAACGACTAAGTAAATTTTAGCCGCGATATGCGGCATGGAGATAATTATGCAAAAAATCAAACTACTCATCGCAGATGAACTCAAAAGGCAGATCGACACCATAAACCCGGAAACAGGGCTTTCGTCTGCAGATATATCACTTATGCTTGAATATCCGCCCGATCGTACGCTCGGAGATCTTGCGCTTCCTTGCTTTAAGTTCAGCAAGACGTTGCGCCGCTCTCCCGTTCAGATCGCTCAAACGCTGTCTGATGGCTTTAACTGCGAGGCGGTTTCGGAATGCAACGCTGTCAATGGCTACCTCAACATATTTATTTCAGACGAATATCTTGCCTCAAAGATAGTCCCCGAGATACTCGATTCAGGAGACGATTACGGCAAGAGCGACATTGGAAAAGGGAAGACCGTCGTTCTTGACTACTCATCGCCTAACGTTGCCAAACCCTTCCATATAGGCCATCTTGGAACCACGGTTATAGGGCACTCTCTCAAGCTGCTTCACGAATTTGCCGGATATAAGTGCGTTGGAATCAACTATTTGGGCGACTGGGGAACTCAGTTTGGAAAGCTCATAGTTGCTTACCGCAAGTGGGGAAGCCGCGAGCAGATCGAAAAGGGAGGCATCGACGAGCTCGTTAAGCTCTACGTCAGAGTAAATAACGAGATCTCGGGCAACGAGGCCGAGGGTATCGCTCCCAACAAGGAGCTTGCCGACGAGGCTCGTGCCGAGTTCCATAAGATGGAGATCGGCGACGAAGAAAATATCGCTATTTGGAAATGGTTCGTTCAGATCAGTCTTGATGAGTATCAGAAGACCTACGGTCAGCTCGGCATCACCTTTGACAGCTATAAGGGCGAGTCGTTCTATACCGACAAGATGCCCGCGCAGGTTGAAAAGCTCCGCGAGATGGAGCTTCTCAAGATCGACGACGGCGCGTCTATCGTAGATCTCGAGCCGTATAATATGCCACCCTGTCTTATTCTTAAGCGAGACGGCTCAACCCTTTATCCTACGCGTGATATTGCCGCCGCCGTTTATCGCAAAAACGAATACGATTTTGAAAAGTGCATATACGTCACCTCCTCTCAGCAAATACTGCACTTCCAGCAGTGGTTCAAGGTCGTTGAGCTTATGGGCTACGATTGGTACGACAAGCTCGTTCACATTCCTTACGGAACAGTTTCCATCAACGGAGCAAAGCTTGCAACACGAACGGGAAACGTTGTTCTCCTAAAGGACCTCTTTGCAACGGCTATTGAAAAGGTTTCGGAGATCATGGAGGAAAAGAATCCGGCGCTTAAGGGACGAACCGACATCGCAGAGGCGGTCGGCGTTGGCGCAATCGTGTTCCACTATCTTTCGAACAGCCGTATCAAGGATATGAACTTTAATATGGACGATGCCCTTGATTTCAACGGAAACACCGGTCCGTACGTTCAGTACACCTATGCCCGCTGCTGCTCGATACTTGATAAGGATAACGGAAACTCCTCAAGCATCGCAGCGCTGAAGCTTACCGAGTCGACCGAGTCGGCTCTGGTCAAAACGCTTTCAAGGTTCCCCGAGAAGGTCAGCGACGCCATAGCTCAGTACGAGCCGTCTGTCATAACCCGTTATATCCTTGACGTTGCTGCAGACTTCAATCGCTTCTATCACGATTGCCAGATCCTTTCGGCAACCGACCCCGATATCAGAGCAACCCGAATCAAGCTCACCGAGGCAACAAAGATCGTTCTCGGAAACGCATTCTCGCTGATCTGTCTTAAAAAGACCGAAAAAATATAATTATAAAGAGGTATATAAAAAATGTCCGGACATAGCAAATGGAAAAACATAATGCACAAAAAGGGAAAGACCGATGCCCAGAAGGCTTCGATCTTTACCAAGATAAGCAAGGAGATCGTTATCGCGGTCAAGGCAGGAGGCGGAGATCCTAACTCGAACTCCAAGCTCCGTGAGCTTATCGCCAAGGCTCGTTCAAACAACGTCCCGAACGACAACATTGAGCGCACTATAAAGAAGGCGCTCGGCAACGACAGCACAAACTACGACGAGATCACATACGAGGGCTACGGTCCTCAGGGCGTTGCGGTTATAGTTAAGACAGCAACCGATAACAGAAACCGCACCGCAGGTGAGGTTCGCCACTACTTCGATAAGTTCGGCGGTAATATGGGAACGACCGGCTGCGTCAGCTTCATGTTTACCGAAAAGGGTCTTATCATAATCACCGACGAGGACGATGAGCTGGATGAGGACAAGCTGATGGAGGACGCCATGGAGTCGGGAGCTGAGGACTTCTCGGCAGACGAGGGCGTTTACGAGATCTACACAGAGATTGACGATCTTTACGCCGTTCGTGACGCTCTCGTTGCCCTTGGATATAAGATCGAGTCTGCAGAGCCCGATATGGTTCCGTCCACTTACGTCACACTCGAAAACGAGGAAGACATAAAGCATATGAATCTGCTTCTTGAAAACCTCGAGGAAAACGACGACGTTCAGAACGTTTACCACAACTGGGAAAATTGCGACTGATAAAAAAATGACCCTGAAACAAATCAGGGTCATTTTTTATTCATCAGCTTCAGTGGTCTTGTAAGGCTCGATCATATATTTGTCGATAACCGGATAGACCGAGTAAGCAGAAATGTAGTTTGACGTTCCGATGAAATATACCAACGGAAGCACCAAGGGTATTATGAAGTTGAAGCCCATACAGAGTATTCCGAGGGCAACGTTGACCGCCAGCAAAAGCAGACTTCCAAGAGCGCCGAGAAGATTGCGTTTCAGGCCGAGAACGGTGAATATCAGCGCGTTCTTGAATATCTTGGACGTTTTCATATCAAAGGTAATGCAAAGCAGATAGATGTATTTCCTCATAAAGTAATACAGGATCATCATTCCGCCTATTATGAACAGAAAGACCTCCGACATCACGCCGGTGCTTGAAACGAACAGATAGCAAAAGTCAAAGGTGAGAACAAGGAGTATCAGCGCGTCTATGAGACCTATAACAAAGCCCTGGCGAAGATTTTTCTTTATTGCATGGAAATAATCCGAAAGCGGGAATACGGGATCGGCTCGAACGAGTCCGCGTGAAACGTAAGCCGCACCAACGCTTTGCCAGCCCCAGGTGATCACCGAGAACAAAAAAAGCGCGATTATGACCGAATAGAATAGCGGACTGTAGGTCGGCATTTCAACCAAGCCGCTAAACATAGAGCTCAGGGTAACGGTCGAGGCAGATCCCGATACGAACATACCGTCGATCATACTTCCGGCGGCTGTGTTGGCACCCATGACTGTTCCGTAAAGTGGGCTGGTGCTGATCAAGACGGGTGTTCCAAGCAACGATGCTACGGTTGCAAAAAGGAGCTCAAAAATCCCTCCAAGGCTGTAAAGCATATACGATGCAAGCAGCGCAACCAGGACGTACATCGGCAGGCGTCCCCACATAATAAGATTCAGGGACAAAAGCTTGTTAAATCTGCGCCCAAAGCTCTTGAAAAAGGTTTTGAGGTTAGGGGGACCCAAAACGTCGTCCTTGTCAACGCCCTTTCCGTCGCGATTCATATCAAAAATATTAAAACGTTTCCAGTTTTTTTCTTTTTTCATTTTTGAAACTTCCTTTCATAACGCAAAAGAGCGTCAGCGGTATATAAGCATTGTGATGAAACAGCTTGAGGTGTTGATAATAAGTATCAAACCGAATGCTGTCAAGTAGAGCAACATATACAAGTATATTATCGGAGATCGAACGATCCTGCTTCTTCTTCCTCGAAGACGGCGAAAATCGTAGCCGAATATAAGGGATTTCGTACTTAACCAGATCATGACCCCGGCGAGAGCCAGCTCGGTCACTCCAAATATCACGGCGGCGGCAGTCGGATGAGAAAGAGTTACGGCTCCGCTTTCGATAACAAACAGAAGATATTGCAACGAAAATCCAACGGCAAATCCGCGACAAAGTACAAGCGTTGAGGTAGCAATGCCGCAAAAATAGGTAAAACCTGTCGCAAACAGAAGAATAAGACAACGAATATCCGGAGACGATGCCGAGATTATAACGGTAAAATAGTCACGACAGCTTTCACAGCCGGCAAAAACGTCGGTGAAAAACCTCTGTATGGTTGAGGTCATATCGGGAAATATATCTGCGCTTGCCCGGCAGAACAAGATCCCGGCAGTGAAGGCCAGCGCAAAAATAACGCAATAGCGAAGCAGTACCTTGAGTAGAGTGTACGACTCATTGTTTCTTCGCGGCAGGGCAGCGAAAAGCTCGGTCGGTATTTTTTCTTCGCCGCTCATAAGGACCCCCCTCCCGCAAATAATCACTTCAAAACAGTATATTTGAGAGGGAAGAGATTTATTACTTTATCTGTCCGAGTTCCTCTGCGCGATCGGTGCATTTTTGCATCGCAGAGGCTATTGCCTCGGGAAATCCGAGACGTTTAAGCTCCGCCACCGCGCGTTCGGTAGTGCCCCCCTTTGAGCACACCATGGAGATAAGCTCGTCGGCAGATTTATCGCTTGCTTTGAGAAGCTCGGCGGCACCGCTGACCATGTCGCACACCGAAGGCAAAGCGGTTTCGCCGTCAAGCCCCTGAGCGGTTGCGGCGTCGCAGATCGCCTTGATGAACATAAAAACGTATGCAGGCGAGCTCGAGGTGACGCAGATTATGCGGTTCATCTCGTCCTCATCTATCTTGAGCACGCTGCCTGCCGACTCAAATATCGAGCAAGAAAAATCAAATTCCGCATCGGTGACGCCGTAATTGCGGCAGATGGCAGAAACGCCTTTGCCTATAAGCATCGGCGTGTTCGGCAGAGCGCGCACGACGGGAGCTCCGTCAAGCGCGGCGCTTATACTGTCGGTGCTGATGCCCGCTCCGATCGAGATGTAAAGAACTCGCTTGTCGTTCTTACAAGCTTTTATTTCAGCAAGAACGTCAGGGAAGGTCTGCGGCTTGACCGAAAGAACGATACAGTTGCAGCTTTCGTAAAGTTCTTTGATCGAACCGACAACCATAGCGCCGCGCTCGGCAAAGCGAGCCGTTTTATCGTCGGATATATCGAAAAGATAAATATTTTCCCAAGGATATTGACCAACGCCGGTCATGCCGGCGATCATTGCAGACGCCATATTTCCGACGCCTATAAAGCCTATTTTATAATCGGTATTAAAATTGATCATGTCATGTCCTCGTGTAATTATTTTATGCGTCCGTTAGCCCTTGCAGCTTCGAACGCTATGATCGCTGCGGCTTGTGCCGTTGGCAGACTGCCTGAAAACTCACGTCCGTACTCTATACGAATGTTGACGTCGGTCTCATCAAGGACGCAACGCGAAATCCCTCGCTTTTCTCCGCCGATAACGAACAGAGCAGGGGAACGGAGATCCGTATCGTAAAGAGATACGGAATCACGAATGTTGGCTGAAAAAACCTTAAATCCCGATGCCTTGAAGATCCGAACGGCGTTTTCGGGGGTGTCAACAAATATGTCTATAAGCTCGGAGCAGCCGGCAGAAGACCTTGCAACAGTACCGGCAGCGCTCATCCAGTTTCTGACTCCGAGAACGACCCCGTCAACTCCCGCAGCATAGAGCGAGCGCAGCGTGTAGCCGAAGTTGTAGGGATCCTCGATCCCATCGAGCATAAAATAGATGCCGTTCTTTTTTAAAACGTTGGTCGATACGGCAGGGAATTGACGGTCTGAGCAAACGGCAATGATTCCTCCGTGAGTCTTGCCGGACGTCAACGAGTCTATGTCAGATGCGTCACAAGCGGCAAGCTCAAAACCAAGCTCTATTGACTTTGCTTTCAAAAATCCAAGCTGACGAAATTTGTCGCGCGGAAGCTCTTTTGAGTAGTATACCGCTACGATACGGCGCGCCGTTCTCGGAGAGGCTTCAAAAGCCCGTATCAGCGCCGATATTGAGGTCATACCCTCAAAAACCGAAAGTCCCGATTCGATAATCATAAAACAATCCTTAAAAAATATAATAATATCCGGCGCAAGAGATTCATATATTATAGCAAATCAACTTCAAGGAGATCTGCATAATGATGTATATATCTGCCGGTAAAGAAAGGTGCACCACCCTGGCATCTTACATAATAGAAAACAAAACGACCGTTCGCGCGGCGGCGGCAAGATTCGGAATCAGTAAAAGCACGGTGCACAAGGACGTAACTCAAAGCCTGCGCCGAGTGAATAAGGCGATGTACTATGAAGTCAAGAAGGTTCTTGAGCAAAACAAGAGCGAACGACATCTTCGGGGCGGGGAAGCGACAAGGCTTAAATACAAGGGCTGCCACGAAAAGGTAGAAAATGATCCGTGAACAATCATATGAATTATACCACTATATAAGGATATTGTCAAGAATTATATATTACTGCGGGCGAGAAGTCTTAATAAGGAAAAGACGTTCTCGCTCGATTTTGCTCTGTAAGCGATTTTGAGGAGAGGGCAGGGACGCAAAACGACCCTTTGTGCAAAAGTCACAAAACACATAGATGTAATTTGTCAGATGAGTGGACATAATAAACAGATAACAACTTGACAAAAAATGCAGCTTATGGTATAATATTCAAGTAATTTAATAGAGCGATAACGCTTTGTTATAAAATCTACTTTAATTAAGGAGAAAAAACATGAAGAAATTTGCAGCTATTCTTGCAGCGATCATGATCCTTGCAATGCTGTGCGGAACTATCGTTCCCGTTGCGGCAACCGAAGAGACTCCCGGCGAAGACGTCGTTGAGGAGTTCGACAGCAGCATGTACGACGCAGCCGCCGAGGGCGCCCTGCTCTACACCCTTAACTTTGCAGGTGACGATATCTGGCAGCCTGGTAACCTTACCAGAACCGCAGTCGTTACCCCCGATGCCGACGATCCCACCAAGTGTGTATTTTACGCTGAAGAGGACGAAGGGCAAACCTTCTGGGGCGCTCCGATAAAGGGACTCCCGATTGGCGGACCTGCCGGTGACGGAAGCGACGATTACTACGCATATACAGTTGAGTTCAAGACAATCCGCGAGCATCAGAATGAGAAAAACGGCATGGATGCCGCGTTCGGCCTTTATATTGACGATACGGATTTCGGAACGTACGGATACAGCGACAACTTCAGCATTATGAGCGGCGGTGTTCGTCTGATAGGCAAGTACAGCTTCATATCCGAGGGCTTCACTCCTCAGGGTATCAACTATTCGGCAGAGGGCGCAGATGCCACACAGCCGTCTATTCAGGAGTACGCCCTTGAGGTCAACGCTTATGACGATACCCTTAAGCTTTATATGAAGGATTCGACCAACGAATGGTGCCTTATTCAGGCAACTGAGATCGGAGACATTATGTCCTTCACCGGAACTTATCTCTGCCCCTGCTTTTATACATACTATCAGAATCAGCCGATCACCGTTGATTATGTCAAGATATATAAGGGTATGACCCTTTCGGGCGATGAGCTTCCTGTAAACCCCGATGCAGGTAACGACACTCCCGCAGACACCACCACCGTTCCTGCAGATACCACTACCGTTCCTGCGGACACCACTACCGTTCCTGCGGACACCACCACTGCTCCTCAGGGTAACACTACCACCGCACCTCAGGGCAACACCACTACCGAGGCTCCCAAGAGCAACGGATGCGGTGGCTTTGCCGTTCTTCCTGTTTCGATCGTTGCGATCCTCGGACTCGCGGTCACGGTCGTAGCTAAAAAGGCTCTGTAACAGTTTGTATACTTAAGTTATATATAATCAACAGGGGAGTGTATCACTCCCATATTGTAAAATAAATACTTAAGAAGAAATATCTAAAACATGAAAAAAGCAATTTTGATACGCGCTCTCGTGCTTCTTCTTGCGGCACTGATGATCCTGCCGGCAGTTGTTGCCTGCGGACCCACCGGAGAAGAGCCGGAGCAGACTGAAAGCACAACCACCGCTGATAATGGCGGTGCTGTAGTCACTACCACTGTCCAGAAAGACGAGTACGGACGTCCCGTCGTTCCGGACGATCTGCCCGAGAGTATGAATCTCGATAGAGTTTTCACTGTTCACACCAGAGGCGGCGGCGGAACCGAAGCATATGAGTGGCTCTCGGACGGAACCGCCGGAGACAACATCACTACCGCCGTTTACAAGAGAAACACCGCTGTTGAGGATCGTCTCGGCATCGATATTGAACCTTTGGTCGAAGGTACTTACGCGAACTATGACGAAACTCTTACCAGAATGCGTGCAAACATAACCTCGAATGCTCAGGCATACGACCTTATCGCTGGATTCTCAAGACCCATCTCGACTCTCGTTACAACCGGTCTTCTTCACGACTTGAACAATATTGAGTATCTCAACTTTGAAAAGCCGTGGTGGAATAAGAACATACTTGAAACCATGTCGATAGCAGACAAAGCCTTCTTTGCTAACGGAGCGCTCTCGACCTCGATGCTCTGGTCGATGTACGTTATCGTATTTAACAGAGATCTTCTGACCGTCGCAACTGCAGCCTCGGGCAAGGACGTTTACGACCTTGTTGCAACTCAGAAGTGGACCGTTGCCGAGATGATAGAGCTTGGCTCGAAGGTCTATAACGATGCGAACGGAGATAGCCAGCAGGATAACGGAGATACCTTCGGTATCACCTTTAAGGACAGCGACAATACCAAGGGCGCCTATCTTACCGCCTTTGGCGTACAGACCGTTACGAGAGACGTTGACGGCAACCCGATGATTGACCTCGACGTTCAGCACACCCAGAAGGTCATTACCGCGATCACCGATCTGATGTATAACACCGAGAGCGCGTGCAAGAACACCAATGAGAACACCCGCCCCGAATTCTGGGACGGCAACGTTCTTTTCCAGAACACCTGGGTCATCTACGTTACCGATTATATCGGCGTTATGATGACGAACTACGGTCTTCTTCCTATGCCGAAGCTTGACGAGGCACAGGCGAATTACCGTACCGGCGTTCAGGACGGAATGCATCTGTACTGCATTCCGGTCGACGTTGCAGACCCCAGCCAGAATGGTCTGATCACCGAGGCTCTTGCCGCCGAGTCGTACAGATCTCTGCTTCCCGTATACTTTGAGGTCGTTATCAAGACCGAGTATTCGCAGGACCAGAAGGACTCTCAGATGATCGATATCATCTACGATAGCATAGTGTTTGATATGGGAGTTACCTATAATGACACTCTTAAGGTCTTTGGTATTCTGAAGTCGGTTATCGGACCTAACGCCAGCAAGTTCTCCAGCTCGTATAACAAGGGTCTCAGCACTTACCGCAAGAACCTGAACAAGCTGATCACCGACGTAAAGGCAAAATATCCGTAATTAAATAACGAATAGAAAGCAGCGCCCCGT
>JAFVUB010000013.1 GCA_017502915.1 Clostridia bacterium | reverse complement strand
GTGAGACAGTTCGGTCCCTATCTGTCGTGGGCGTTGGATATTTGAGAGGAGCTGACCTTAGTACGAGAGGACCGGGTCGGACGCACCTCCGGTGCACCAGTTGTTCTGCCAAGGGCATAGCTGGGTAGCCGCGTGCGGAAGGGATAAACGCTGAGAGCATCTAAGCGTGAAGCCCACCTCAAGATTAGATATCCCTCCTAGCTTGACTAGGTAAGGTCACTTGTAGACTACAAGTTTGATAGGTCGGAGGTGTAAGCACAGTAATGTGTTCAGCTGACCGATACTAATAGACCGAGGGCTTGAACTTCTGAGTTAAGTTGAAGATCGATTACAAACGATCCGCAGCTTGACCTCAACTTTCAAGTTTCGTTTTACTTGAGTTTCGAATTTCTCTTCGAAAAAGCTTTATTCGGTTTTCAATGAGCATGGGAAGTGTTGAAGAACAGGACACATTATTAGAATGTGTCCTGTTCTTTTTTCTCTTTATTTCCACGATAAACTGTTGACATTTCAACAAAATTGTGATATACTGTAACTTGTTGAAATGTCAACAAGTTATTGGGACATAATTTTTAGGAGAAAAGCATGAATCACAACTATCCATTATACAGCGGACATTCTTTTTACGGCAGCTTTGAGCGTTTTGTTGACGGTATTGCCGAGCTCTACGGCGAGAAGACTGCCATAACTTACCGTGCCAACCCTCGCGACAAAGAGCCGATCAAGGTTTCTTACCGTACCTTTGCCTGCGACGTTCATGCGTTGGCTAATGAAATGTTCAAAAAAGAGATGTCCGGCAAGCACTGTGCGCTGATCGGTCGACTTTCGTATGAGTGGGTCTGCTCTTATATTGCTCTGCAGATGATCGGTGCGGTCGTCGTGCCGCTTGACAAGGAGTGGACTGCTGAGGAGCTTTCGGCTACTATCTCGTTTGCCGAGTGCCAATACCTCATTTGCGACGCTGATCTTGACGAAAAGTCGTCGCTTATCTGCAAGGAAAACGGAGCTTTTCTGATAAAGATGAACGATCCCGAGAAGCACGGCATTTTTGAAATGATGGGCGCGGGAGATCCCTATTGGAAGTACACGGGCGTGATTGACACTCGTGCCATGTCCACACTCGTTTTTACCTCGGGAACTACCGGAAAGGGTAAGGGCGTTATGCTTTGCCAGGACGGTATCCTCTCGGATATTTACAACGGACTGAAGATCATTCACGCCGGCGAGCGTTCTATCGTTTCGCTCCCTCCTCACCATACCTACGGCTCGAACATCGGTATCATCGCTCTGCTTTATGCCGGCGCTAACATCTATATTTCCAGTGGACTTAAGTACATAGTTCAGGAGATGAAGGAGGTCAAGCCCGATTTTATGGTCTTGGTCCCGCTTTACGTTGAGACCTTCCACCGCCGTATCTGCTCGGTTTTGCGCGACAGCGGCAAGGAAAAGCTCGTTGGAGCTATGAAGAGCATTTCTAACGCACTGAGACACGTTAAGATCGACGTGCGCCGCCGTGTGTTTAAGCAGATACTTGACTCGTTTGGCGGTGAGCTTGAGTTTATAGTTTCGGGCGGCGCTCCGCTGCGCCCGGAGTTAGTCCGCGATTTTGAGTCCTTCGGTATTTCGCTTCTCAACGGATACGGAATCACCGAATGCTCGCCGCTGATCTCGGTCAACCGCAACGACTATAACTGTATTGGTAGCGTTGGTGTTCCGATCCCCTCGATGGATGTCAAGATCGACAACCCGAACGAGGACGGCGAGGGCGAGATCTGCGTTCGCGGCTCGAACGTCATGCTCGGTTATTATAAGGAGCCCGAGGCGACCGCCGCCGTTATCGACGATCAGCACTATTTCCACACGGGAGACATAGGTCGTATTGATGAAAACGGGGTCATATACATCACGGGGCGCATCAAAAATTTGATCATACTTTCGAACGGCAAGAACGTTTATCCTGAGGAGATCGAGACCGCAATTTCGTCGATCTCCGGAGTTTCGGACGTTGTTGTTTATGAGGGAGTAAGCAGACGCGGAAGCGACCACAACAAGGTGGTTGCCGAGATATATCCCGACTACGACTATTTGCAAAAGAACGGTATTGAGGATGCCAACGAGTATTTCAAGCGCTATATCAGCGAATACAATCGCTCGGCGGTCAAATATAAGCAGGTTGGGTACATAAAGGTTCGCAAGGAGGATTTCCCGAAGAACACGCTGCGAAAGATAACCCGATTTAAGCTCGACATGTCAATAGAATAAAGTGAAGGGGTACAGCTCAATGAGCTGTACCCCTTTGCTTTATTTCTTGACGAGATATTTTCTCATGTCTATCGCGCAGGCAACGAGGATTATAAGACCTTTAATGATATACTGCAGATTGGCGTCGATGCTCAAAAAGGTCAGACCCACGAAGATCAGTCTCAAAAGCACCACTCCAAGTATTACGCCGCGTATCTTGCCGATGCCTCCGACGAATGATACTCCGCCGATAACACAGGCGGCGATGGCGTCAAGCTCGTAGTTGACACCGGTGGCGGCGCTGTTTGACGATATTCTTGCCGCTTCGATGAAGCCGGTCACTCCATAAAGCACACCGGCGAGCGTGAAAACCAGCATTATCGTTGCGGTCACGTTCACTCCCGAAACGTTTGCTGCCTCGGAATTCGAGCCAACGGCAAACATATTCTTTCCAAATCTGGTCTTATTCCAAACTACCCACATAATAAGCGTTATAGCAAGGGCGTACCAGACGAAGTTTGGTATAGGTGTGCCGGCGATATTAAGAATGCTTCCGTTTATGAAATCGTTGAATTCGGGTGAAAGCCCCGAGATCGCCTGACCGTTGTTGTTTCCTATCATCAGATAAAGAAGAAGGACACCGTATACTATCAGCTGAGTGGCAAGCGTTACGATAAAGGGGTGGAGCTTGAATTTTGCGGTGCAAAAGCCGTTTATCAAGCCGATGACTCCACTTACTGCAAGAACGATCAACAGCACCAGCCATATCGGAAGAGTTGCGAGTCCCGGGAACATCTTGTTTCCGTAATCGGTCGATTGTAGGAGCGATGCCGCAATACAAGCCGTGAGACCGACGATTCGTCCGGCAGACAGGTCGGTTCCCGTGAGTATTATACAGCCCGCAATGCCGAGCGCGATGGGAAGTCCCGCTGCCGACAGCGAGAGAATATTTATCAGCGAGGGGATCGAGAGAAAGCGGGGAGAACGGATCCCGATAAATATTATCGCAAGGAAGAGCAGTATATAAAGCGAGTTGTTTATGATAAGCTCGGTGACGGCACGTCCGCGATCGCGCTTGTCAAGCTCCCGAAACTCTCGCCAGCGTTGCATATTGTTTGCAAATAGTTTCATTTGTAGACCTCCGTTACAAGAATCGCGCCGAGAGCTCCATGACCTCTTCTTGCGAGGAGGTTTTTGGGTCAACCTCACCGGCAAGGCGTCCGTTAGACATGACGAGTATTCGGTCACAAACCCCAAAAAGCTCGGGCATTTCTGACGAAACGATGATTATTGACCTACCCTCGTCAGCAAGCTCTGCCATAAGACGGTATATTTCGAATTTAGCGCCGACATCTATCCCTCGGGTCGGCTCGTCCAGCAGAAGGATATCTGGCTGGGTCAGCAGCCAACGACCGAAAATGACCTTTTGCTGATTTCCGCCCGAAAGAGTTCGTATCTGAGTTTTCTGCGAGGCGGTCTTGATCTTCATTTCGTTTATCGCCCAATCGGTATTGCGGCGGAGTGTGCCGTCGTTGACGAACAACCCTAATCGCAAGGCGCCCTTGAGACTTGATATAGTTGCGTTTTCCTTGATAGAAAGAACGCCGAAGATACCGGTTGCACGTCTTTCCTCGGTCACGAGGGCAAAACCGTTTTTGATCGCTTCACGAGGAGTTTTGTTCTCTATTATTCTTGAAAAAAGCTCAATACTACCGCCTCGACGCGCCGTAAGCCCGAAAATAGCCTCGATAAGCTCGGATCGACCTGCGCCGGCAAGACCCGAAAGACCGAGTATCTCTCCGCGGCGTAGCTCGAACGAGACGTTTTCAAGATGATTATAGCGTCCGGAGAGATTTTTGACCGAGAGAATGACCTCACCCGGCTTACCTTTTCGTTGGGGAAAACGGCTTTCAAGGTCACGTCCAACCATAAGGCGTATTATCTTTTCCATTGAAAGCTCACTCGCAGGCTCGGTCGCTATCCAGCGCCCGTCTCGCATAACCGTAACCTCGTCGGAGATCTCGAGTATCTCCTCCATTTTATGAGATATATAGATGATAGCACAGCCGCGGTCTCGCAGGGCTCGTATTATTTTGAAAAGGTGAGCTACCTCTTTTTCGGTGAGCGACGAGGTCGGCTCGTCAAAAACTATAACGCGCGCATTGTACGATACCGCCTTGGCGATCTCGACCATCTGACGGTCAGACACCGACATCTCGCTCATGATCTTGTAAGGGTCGACAGAAACGCCAAGCTCGTCAAATATAGCGCGAGTGTCGGCGAGCATTTTCTTTTCCGAAACGAAGAGCCCTCCAAAGGTCGGATAACGACCCAACCAGATGTTGTCCATAACGCTTCGTGAAAGGGCTTGGTTCAGCTCCTGGTGAACCATTGCAACGCCGAACTGCAACGCCTCGGTTGGGTTTTTGAAGGACACCTCGTCACCGTCGAGCAGGATAGTTCCCGTATCCTTATGATATATACCGAAAAGGCATTTCATAAGCGTTGACTTTCCGGCGCCGTTTTCTCCCATAAGCGCGTGAACGCTCCCCGGGCGCACTCGAAGTGTTACTCCGTCGAGCGCCCGTACTCCGGGAAAATACTTGCCGATATTCTGCATTTCAAGCAGAAACTTGCCTTCCATAGCTCAGCCAAGATACTTTTCGTAGGGTATGCGGATCTTTGCGACCCCTTCGTCGACTGTGAATTCGTCAACTCCGTCAAGAAGGGAACGACCTGCGAGAGCGTTTGCCGCCAGCTTGTCGAGCGCACGAGCCATACCCTCGGCGTCCTGCTTGATAGTTCCGGTCATCTTATTGCTTGCTATAAGATTTTTCGCGGCGTCGGTGGCGTCGACCCCAAAAACCGGGATGCTTTTGCCGCTGCCGTTGTTGTATCCGGCAGTATTCAGCGCCGTGATCGCTCCCTCCGCCATGCCGTCGTTATTGCAGATGACAAGCTCTATCATATTGTTGTTGGCTTCGTTGTAGGATGCGAGAGCTGTGGTCATATACTGATTTGCCGCCGCCGCGCTCCACGCGCCGTTCGGGTCGACCAGATATTTGTTTGCGTTACTTTTGTCGTAAAAGCGAAGGGGCTTCATCCCGGCAGACGTCAGGATATTGTTCGCGTCCTCAACGGCGTAGCGGGTGCGGTGGATTGCCTCGTTGTTGCCCTCCTCGCCCTTGAAGAGGATATAACTTATCTCGCCGTCGCCGTTGAGATCGAGCGTTTGAAAGTTTTCCTTAACGTAATCCCCGATCATCTGCCCCTGAAGATGGCCTGCCTCCTCGGAGTCTGTTCCGACAAAGGCACATTTGTCGTAGCTGTTCACCACCGAATCGGGGACCTCTCGGTTGAAGAACACGACCGGAACGCCCGCATTTTTAGCTTCGTTAACGACTGTGGTTGCCGCGTCTGCCGAGCCGGTGTTGACCAGATTGACGAGAAGCACGCGAGCACCTTTGGTGATCGCGGTTCGTATCTGCTCGGTTTGTGTGGTTTGGTTGTTGTTGCCGTCGTAGTTCTGGAAAGAGGCGCCCGAGGCGTTCATTACTGTTGCCAGAGCCGAGCGAACACTTGTTATATAGGTGTCACTGTAATTATAGAAGAAAACGTGAACCTCGCTCTCCTCACCCGACGAGCAGGCGCTCGTTAAAAGAAGGGAGGAAAGAAGCGCAAAAAGCAATATTATGGTAAAAAATCTTTTCATTTCAAAAAACCTCGTTCTAAAAACATATTGCGCTATTATCATTCCCGAAAATCTCGTCATAATGTCAGCGCGTGGGCTGACAATTTTTTCACGCAATTTTTTGATAACCATAATATTTCAGCGCCCCTCAGGAAAGAATAGTAGGGCAACAAAAAATTTCAAGGGGTGTTCGTTTATGAAAAAGGATTTTATTGACAGCAACGACTTTACAAAGCAGGAGTTGACCGATATCATAGAGCTATCGCTTTCCATAAAAAAGGCGATCGCAAAGGGATATTATCCTCCGCTTATGAAAAACATGACGCTCGGAATGATCTTCCAGCAGTCGTCGACCCGAACTCGCGTTTCGTTTGAAACGGCAATGAGCCAGATGGGAGGACACGCGCAGTACCTCGGACCCGGTATGATACAGCTCGGCGGTCACGAAACCATCGGGGATACGGGACGCGTGCTTTCCTACCTTACCGATATAGTTATGGCGCGCGTCATAACTCACAAGACCGTGGTCGATCTTGCTCAGGCGTGCAGCGTTCCGGTCATCAACGGAATGTCGGATTACAACCACCCGACGCAGGAGATCGGAGATATGTGCACGATCTTTGAAAATCTGCCGCGTGGAAGAAGGCTTGAGGATATAAAGGTAGTATTCGTCGGCGACGGTACGCAGGTCTGCGCCTCGCTCGGATTTATTACCACTAAGCTCGGTATGCACTTCGTGCATTACGGACCGAAGGGTCACCAGCTCAACGAGGAGCACAAGCGAATACTTGAAGAGAACTGTCGCGCGTCGGGCGGCTCGTTTGAGATCACCGATGACCGAAACTCGGTTCGCGAGGCCGACTTTATCTACACCGACGTCTGGTACGGTCTTTATGAGAACGAGATGCCGAAGGAAGAGAGAGTTCGCGTTTTCCACGACTATCAGGTCAACCGCGAGCTGATGCAGCTTGGAAATCTCGGCTGTAAGTTTATGCACTGCCTGCCAGCAACCCGCGGCGAGGACGTTACCGACGAGGTTGCAGACAGCGAAGCATCGCTCTGCTGGGAGCAGGCGGGTAACCGACTCACGGCAATGCGAGGACTTCTCGTCTATTTCTCGAGAAACAGACAGTGCCACACCGATCTCGCTCTGGCGGCGGCAAAGGAGGAGCTTGACCGAACGCTTTACGAAAAGCTCGGTCGTTCTGTGATATGATCTATGAGTAAGAAGAAATTTCATCTTTTTGAAGTAATACTGACGGTCATCTGCGTAGTCTTCGTAGCCGAGGCGGCAGCTCCCGTTGCCTCGATAGGAAACAGCCAGTTCTTCTGGTGGGGGCTCATGATCGTTGCCTTTCTTCTGCCGTACGGCTTGATATCCTCCGAGCTGGGAACGGCTTATTCGGGAGACGGCGGACTTTACGACTGGGTAAGTCAGGCGTATCCGAACACCAAGTGGGGAGCGCGAGTTTCGTGGTACTATTGGATAAACTTTCCGCTTTGGATGGCGTCGCTTGCCGTTATGTGCCCCGATCTGCTCTCGCTGATACTCGGAGTTGAGATAAACCCTGCGGTTTCGCTCTTGATACAGCTTGCGTTTATCTGGATAGTTACGCTCATAGCCTGCTATCCCGTCTGCGACAGTATATTCATTCTCAATGCCAGCGCCGCGATAAAGCTCATACTTGCATTGACGGTCGGTGTTCTCGGCGTGTGGTTCGTTATACAGAACGGATTTGAAAACGATATGTCCGCCGCCACCTTTTTGCCGTCCTTTGATCTTCAAAGCCTGTCGTATATCTCGGTCATTATCTTTAATTTCTTAGGCTTTGAGGTGGTCTGCACCTACGCCGACAGTATGCAAAACCCCAAGCGACAGATACCTCAGGCGATAATCATCGGAGGCGTGGTCATTGCGGCGATCTATCTTTTCTCGGCGTTCGGTATTGGTGCGGCAGTTCCGGTGGAGAACATCAGCCCCGAATCGGGACTTATAGATTCGGTGTCGCTTATGATAGGTAAGACCGGTGGGATTTTCGTTGCCACCGTCGCGCTATTGTTCTTGATAACGCTTTTCGGAAATATGATCTCCTGGTCGATGGGAGTAAACTCGACCGCCGCTTACGCCGCCGAAAGGGGAGACCTTCCGTCTCTCTTCGCAAAGCGTCGAAAGAAAAACGATATGCCGGTCGGCTCTGCAGTGGCGTCGGGGGTTATGGCGTCGGTGATATGCGTGCTTGGAGTGCTGATCGAGGCGGTCTCGCCCGATTCCTCGCTCTTCTGGAGCTTCTTCGCTCTCAATCTCGTAATGCTGCTTGCCAGCTATATTCCCGTATTTCCGGCGTTTCTGACGCTTCGACGTCGAGATCCCGAGAGAAACCGACCCTTCAGAGTACCGGGCGGCAGAGTCTTTTTGTTCTTCCTGGCCTACTTGCCGATGGTATTGACGATAGTTGCAATACTGTTCACTGCCGTACCGATGTCGTTCGACGCCGAAACTCTGTCCTACTATCTGCCGATAACGGTAGGCTCGGTGATCACGGTGGTCATAGGCGAGCTGATAATAGCGTCCTTGCGCCGACGCTCGCGTCAACAAACAACAAATAAGCTTAAATAGGAGAAAACATGGCAAAAAGAATTATTGGAACTACCCCGAAACAGGACGGCTACCGTATGCCCGCCGAGTTTGAAAAGCAAAGCGGCTGCTGGATGCTTTGGCCCGAGCGAAACGACAACTGGAGAGATGGAGCAAAGCCGGCTCAGGCGGCGTTTGTTGAAGTGGCAGAGGCTATCGTTAAGTACGAAAAGATGACGGTTTGCGTCTCTCACGAGCAGTATGCAAACGCGAGAGCCAGACTGTCGCCCGCGATCAGAGTCGTTGAGATGTCGAGCAACGACGCTTGGATACGCGACTGCGGACCAACCTTCGTCGTCAACGACCACGGCGGTATCCGAGGCGTTGACTGGAGCTTTAACGCCTGGGGAGGTCTTTACGACGGGCTCTATTTTCCGTGGGACAAGGACGACAGCGTGGCTCAAAAGGTTTGCGAGATAGAAAACATTGACAGCTACAGAACCGAGAACTTCGTGCTTGAGGGCGGTTCGATCCACGTTGACGGAGAGGGTACGGTGCTGACCACCGAGATGTGCCTTCTTTCCGAGGGACGAAACCCTAATATGACGCGCTCCGAGATCGAAACACTGCTTTGTGAGTATCTCGGCTGTGAAAAGGTCCTCTGGCTCAAGGACGGTATTGACCCCGACGAAACTAACGGTCATATCGACGACGTTGCCTGCTTCGTTCGCCCCGGAGAGGTTGCCTGCATCTGGACGGATGACGAAAACAATCCCTTCTACGAGGTGGCTCAGGAGGCATACCGAGCGCTCTCTGAGGCAACCGACGCCAAGGGTCGTAAGCTCAAGGTCCACAAGCTGACGATGACGAAAAAGCCGGTGCTTCTCAAGGGAGCCGAGACCATCGACCGCGTTGAGGGAACTCAGCCGCGAAAGAACGGCGAGATCAGCATCGCGTCGTATATGAACTTCCTCATTATAAACGATGCCGTTATTCTTCCGCAGTACGGTGATGAAAACGACGCGCTGGCAGTTCGTCAGGTGCAGGAAATGTTCCCCGAGCGCGACGTTGTCGGCGTTATGACCACAGAGGTGGCGTACGGCGGCGGAAACATTCACTGTATAACACAGCAGCAGCCCTGCTCAACTTGTGTCGGAAAATGGCAAGAATAGTAATAGCTTTGGGAGGAAACGCCCTCGGAAACACTCCCGCTGAACAGCAACAAAGGATCGAGGAGGCAATGCCGTCGCTGATCGGTCTTATAAACCAAGGCCACGAGATAATCATAAGTCACGGAAACGGGCCGCAGGTCGGTATGATAAATCTCGCCTTTGATACGTCTTCGGCGCAAAACGAAAAGATCGCTCAGATGCCGCTTCAGGAATGTACTGCGATGAGCCAGGGGTATATCGGTTATCACCTGCAAAAGGGGATATACCGCGAGCTTCGTATCCGCAATATGCCGTGGCAGGTTGCAACCCTGATAACTCAGGTCTTGGTCGACCGAAACGACCCCGCGTTTGAGAATCCCAAAAAGCCGATAGGCGCCTTTTACGACGAGGAAACGGCTCGCGATATGATGCGAAGCGACCCCACACTCTGGATGCAGGAGGATTCGGGTCGCGGCTGGAGGCGAGTGGTCGCCTCGCCCCGTCCGATAGATATAATAGAGAAAAAGTCTATCCTCAATCTGCTTGATAACGAATATATCGTAATAGCGGGCGGCGGTGGCGGAATACCGGTCGTGATGGACGACGACGGATTTTTGCACGGCGTTTCGGCGGTGATAGACAAGGACTTTGCCTCGGCAAAGCTCGCCGAAGTCGTCGGGGCGGACTATCTGTTTATTCTCACGGCGGTCGATCACGTTTTCGTGAACTACGGTCGCGCAGACCAGCGAGCCTTGACCGAAATGAGCAGCGGAGAGGCGGAAAAGTATCTTCAAGAGGGTCAATTCGGCGAGGGCTCTATGAAGCCCAAGGTCGAGGCGGCGATAGGCTTCGTTCGAAGCGGCTGGGGAAAGCGCGCCGTTATCGGATCGCTGGAGAAAGCTCCGCAAGCGATGCGAAACGAAAGCGGAACTCTTATAACGCTCTAAAAAAAGCACACAAGACGCATTGTCTTGTGTGCTTTTAATTATCTTATATCCTCAGGGTACTGCGCGCGAATACCTCCGATGAGCTTTGGGCGGGTTCTCGCGCAAACCACTCTTGCCTCGCCGAGCTGCTTGACGTCAAGTCGAACGGGAACGGCAACGGGGCGCAGGTGCATACCTATGAGCGTGTCTCCAACGTCGATCCCGGCGTGAGCCTTCACTGTTTCAACCACGACGGGTCTCTCAAAACAACGGTATGCCGTCGAGGCAAACGAACCGCCCGCCGAGGGGATGGGCATAACGGTGACGGGATCAAGTCCGTAACGCTCGGCGCAATCGCGCTCGACCACGATGGCGCGGTTGAGATGCTCGCAGCACTGTGCGGCAAGGTAAATGCCGTGGCGCGAGGTGACCGAGCTAATTCCCTCGAAAACGGCTTCGGCAGCCTCAAGGCTCGATCCGTGTCCGATAACGGCACCAACTATCTCCGAGCTTGAGCAACCAACAACGAGTATGTCTCCCTTGCCAATACCCGAAACGGCTATCAGCTGCTCGGTCAGCTTGGCGGCGGAGCTTTTTATTTCGTTTAACATTTGTTATCTCCTGTTATTTGTTTTTTAGTGCGTCCTTGATCTTCAGTCTCTTTCCGTAGTGCATAACAGATCGGGTGTATACTCTGACCGAAAGGACTGTCACAAGGGTTATCGTTACGGCGAGGATCGCAAGCGAGATAAGTATATCGGCAGTGCTTGCCTCGCCGTTCAGTAGAACGAAGGGCATAACGAAGGGCGCGCTGAAGGGAATATACATAGCCAGCTTGACCATATAGTCGTAGGTCGTTCCCATAATAACGGTGAAATAGCTGAAATAAAAGGCGCACATTGATATTATCATAACCGGCATCATAGCCGAGTTAAGATCGTCTATCTTGTCGATAGAAGCCCCGCTGACTGCATTCATAAAGGCGTAAAGCATATATCCCAGAACGAAGAAGAGGAGTATCAGCATTGCCGAGCTCGGCGTGAACGCCGAAAGAGAGGCAAGCGATTCACCCATAAAAACGAAGTCCTCGGGGATGAGAAGCTTTCCGCAGATCAAGGCGAAAAGGATAACCCCTCCAAACTGAGTCAGCCCCAAGACACCCATTCCAAGGCATTTTCCGACGAGTATGCGGGAGGGCTTGACCGAAACGACCAGAGTTTCCATAACGCGGGACGATTTCTCACTTGCCACCGATGCGGCAACGCCGTATCCGTAATAGTAAACTGCAAAGAAGGTCAGCATTATCATGACCATACCAAGTGCATATCCTGAGACAGTAATTCCTCCCTCGGTCACGAGGGCGCACTGAAGCTTGGTTTGAGAAAGCTCGATAACGTCGGGGGATATACCTGCGCTCGACATAATGCGCTCGGAATATACATTGCTCAGAACTGTTGATACAACGTCGGTCTTAGCGGCAACGCCGTTTAGAAAATCCTTGGCGTATAGAGTGACGGATATCTTTCCTTCGGGATCAGACGTTATATGTATCAAAGAGATCTTTGCTTCGTCGCCGATCGTGGCGCGAAGCGCTTCAACCTCGTCGGGCGAGGCAAAAACGAAATGAGTATCCGGGAGCTTTTCATACAGAGCAGCATCAGCTTGGGCGAAAAGCCCGGTCTCGTCCGCTATATAACAGGTGTAGAAGACTCCGTCGGTGATACTGTCTACGTCTCCGCCGGTGATCGCCATCAGAACGCGCGGTGCCGAGCAGAGGATAAGTATCGCGGCGAGCATTACAACCGTCGTTATGATAAACGCTTTTTTTCTTGCGCCGTCCTTATAGGTGAAGGCAAAAACGTGAAGGATCTGCTTCAAGACTTTTCACCCGCCTTTTCTATAAATATTTCGTTGAGAGACGGCTCGCGAAGCTCGTATCTTGTCGGAGCGTTTCCGGCATTGACGAGGGCAGCCAAAAAACGATCGGCATCCTCACGGCAGGAAACGGCAAACTCACACTCGTCGGCTCGGCGTTCTCTGAGCAAAAGGCCGCAGGAGCGCGCCGTATCCTCGGGATCGTGCAGGGTGTCAACGACGAGACGGGTGTGTCCGTATCCCGATTTGATCTGCTTGAGATTCCCCGAAAGGACTGTCTTTCCGCGGTGCAAAAGAACGAGGTTTTCGCAGTATTTTTCAACCGTCGCCATCTGGTGTGACGACATAACTATGTATTTCTTTTCGTCGATAAGCTCGCCGATAAGAATGCTGAGAGATTCGGCATTGACAGGATCAAGACCCGAAAAAGGCTCGTCGAGAACTATGAGCGTCGGATCGTGAATAAGCGTTGCTGCCAGCTGAACCTTCTGCTGGTTGCCCTTTGAAAGCTTGTCTGCATACATATCGCGGTATTCAACGAGATCGAGGCGCTCTGTCAAGCGTTGCGCCGAGCGTATGGCATCGGTACGGTTCATTCCGCGAAGCATACCGAAGTACACGAGCTGCTCGAGAACGCGAGTCTTTCCGTAGATGCCTCTTTCTTCGGGCATATATCCAAAGCTCAACGTTTCGCGCGAAATGGCTTTTCCGTTCCAGCGCGACTGCCCGTGATCTGCCTTCATTATGCCGAGCATCATACGAATGGTCGTTGTTTTTCCGGCTCCGTTCGTTCCGATAAGACCGAAAACGCCCGAGCTTTCCATTTCAAAGCTTATGCGATCGACCGCGATCTTTTCTCCAAAGACCTTGGTAAGCTCGCTTACAACAAGTGACATAAATATGACCGTGGCTTTCGCATAAGCGAAAGCTTCCTTGTTTGAAATTTTATTTTCAAACCTTACTCCTTAAAGAGAGGTTTTGTTGCCAAAGCTTCGCTTATAGCTTTCAATGGCGTCCGATATGACCTCAAGTGCCTTTTCACGACCGTAAAGCGACTGGACGTCGGTCGTCTTATGCTCAAGCTGCTTATAGACCTTAAAGAAGTGCATTATTTCGTCGAAAATATGCGAGGGCAGCTGCTTGAGATCGTCGATATGGTTGTAGTTTGGGTCGGAGAAGGGAATGGCGATGATCTTGTCGTCAAGCTTTCCGCCGTCTATCATTCGCATGTTTCCAATGGGATAGACCTGTATCAGCGTCATAGGCTGAATTGGCGCGTCGCAAATGACGAGAACGTCGAGCGGGTCTCCGTCGTCGGCATAGGTGCGCGGGATAAAGCCGTAGTTCTGCGGATAGTGAGTCGAGGTGTAAAGTATTCTGTCAAGTCGAAGTATTCCGGCGTCCTTATCGAGCTCGTATTTGCAGTTGCTTCCCTTGGATATTTCGATAAGGGTTGAAAAATCCTCGGGCTTTATGCGCTCGGGAGCAATATCGTGCCAGATATTCATAGGGTACTCCTTAAAATTATTTTATGAAATCAAATTCGAAATCGTAGATGTTTACCGTACAGCCCTCGGTGCAGCCCTTCTTTTCAAGAAGGTCGATAACACCCGCCTTGATGATAACTCGCTGGAAGAACGCCAACGATTCGTAGTCCTCAAGGTTGACCTGCCCCATAAGATTGACCAGCCACTCACCCTCAACAAAGAAGGTGTCGTTCTCGCGGCGAATGGTGGTAACGCGACCCTCGTCCGATTTGGCGTACTCGTCCTCGGGCGAGAATTCGCTCTCGTAGACCGTGACGGGGGGGAGAAGAGAAAGCCTTTCCGAGACGAGATGAACGAGACGGTCAAGCCCCTCGCCGGTTGCGGCGGAAACGTAGATCAGCTCCCACTCGTGAGAGTCAACGTAGTCCTCAAAGGCGGTCAGATCGGCGTCGAGGGGGAGAATGTCGGTCTTGTTTGCAACTATTATCTGTGGTCTCGATGCGAGATTTTCGCTGTATTTCTGAAGCTCCGAGTTGATCTTTTCGATGTCGTCAACAGGATCGCGGTATTCCGAGCCCGAAACGTCTACGACGTGGAGCAGCAGTCTGCAACGGTCAACGTGACGCAAAAAGGCGTGACCGAGACCGGCGCCGTCGGCAGCGCCCTCGATAAGACCGGGAATGTCGGCGGCAACGAAGCCCGATTCCTCACCGGTTCGAACGACGCCAAGGTTGGGCGAAAGTGTTGTGAAGTGATAATCGGCGATCTTGGGCTTTGCCGCCGAGATGCGCGAGAGGATAGACGATTTTCCAACGTTCGGAAAACCGACGAGACCAACGTCGGCAAGCATTTTCAGCTCAAGACGAAGCTCGCGCTCCTCACCCTTGGAGCCCATTTTTGCGAACATAGGTACCTGACGCGTCGGGGTTGCAAAATGTCTGTTTCCCCAGCCTCCGCGGCCGCCCTTACAGCAAACGAAGGGCTTATCGTCCGACATATCCTTTATTATCTTTCCCGTGGCGTCGTCAATGATGAGCGTTCCCTCGGGAACTTTTATTACCAGGTCGTCGGCGGTAGCTCCGTGGAACTTTCCACCCTTGCCCGAAAGACCGTTTTCGGCGATAAACTTGCGCTTATAACGGAAGGCAAGCAGGGTATTGCACCCCTTGTCTATCTCAAAGACGATATTGCCTCCGCGACCGCCGTCGCCGCCATCGGGTCCGCCGTGACTGACGTACTTTTCACGTCTGAACGACACGGCTCCGTTGCCGCCGTCGCCGGCTTTAACATAAATTTTTACAGTATCTATAAACATAGTTTTCCCTCAAAAGATGAGAATTAGTCGTTGTCGTCGCCCTTCATTCGAATGATCAGCTTGATCGGCGTTCCCGCAAAGCCAAATACGGCGCGCAGGCAGTTTTCGATATAGCGCTGATACGAGAAATGGAAAAGCTCGATGTTGTTGCAGAAGATAACGAAGGTCGGGGGAGCGATACCTATCTGGGTCATATAATAGATCTTCAGTCGCTTTCCCTTGTCGGAGGGCGGCTGTGTACGTGTCATGGCGTCGTTGAGAACGTCGTTGAGCATACCCGTTGTGATACGGGTGACCGACTGACCGTAAACGTAGTTTATCTGCTCGAAAAGATTTGCTACTCGCTGACCGGTCTTTGCCGAGACGAAGATTATCGGCGCGTAGGGCATATACGCCAGAGCTACGCGGATTTTATCGGTGAACGCCTTGACGGTGCTGTTGTCCTTTTCAATGGTATCCCATTTGTTTACGACGATGATGGACGGCTTGCCCGCCTCGTGCGCGATGCCCGCGATGCGCTCGTCCTGCTCGGTGATGCCCGTTCCGGCGTCTATCATAATAAGGCAAACGTCGGCGCGCTCGACCGCCGTGTGGGCGCGGAGGACCGAATATTTTTCAATGGCGTCGTTGATCTTAGACTGGCGTCTGATACCCGCCGTGTCTATAAAGGTATATTTACCGTGCTGGTTTTCAAACCTTGTGTCAATGGCGTCACGGGTCGTTCCCGCCATATCCGAAACGATCAAGCGATCCTCGCCGAGAATACGGTTGATTATCGAGGATTTACCGGCGTTTGGCTTTCCGATAACGGCAACCTTGATGGTGTCGTCCTCGGCTTCATTTTCAGTCTTCTCGGGGAGAAGGCGAACGACCTCGTCCAGAAGATCTCCCGATCCGCTTCCGTGAAGCGACGAGACTGCGATCGGGTCTATATCGAATCCAAGCTCGTAAAACTCGTAAAACTCAAACGGAGCCTTTCCAATGCGATCGCACTTGTTTACGCAAACGACGACCGGCTTGCCCGAGCGCTTGAGCATTACGGCGATCTCTCGGTCATCTGCTACAAGACCCGCGCGAACGTCGGTCATAAAAACGATGTCGTCCGCCGTTTCGATCGCGATCTCTGCCTGAACGCGCATCTTTTCAAGAATCATACTGTCGGTCTTGGGCTCGATACCGCCGGTGTCTATCAGCACGAAGGAGCGTCCGTTCCACTCGCAATCGGCGTATATGCGGTCACGTGTGACCCCGGGGGTATCCTCAACTATCGAGCGTCTCTCGCCGATGAGCTTATTAAAAAGTGTACTTTTGCCGACGTTCGGACGTCCGACTATGGCAACTATAGGTTTTGACATGTTTTTCACTGTCCTTTCTACGCGAGCAGGCAGCGCAGGAACTCTGCACCGTCCTCGCCCGAGGGGATTATCGTTACGTTGAGCCTTTGCGAAAGCTCCTCAAGAGTCATATCGTCAAGAAAAACGCCGTCTCTCAAGCAGTTTGCGGGGATCAGAAGTCGATCTCCGAGATCGCGCTCGGCGAGCTGGGCGGCAAGGTCCTGACCGGTCAGAAGACCCGAAACGGTGACGCTTTCGCCGTAAAAATTGTTGATTATCTTATACACCGTGACCGAAAGACCGTCGACGTTCAGCGAGTCGGTCAAGCGCTTCAGAGTGTCGTAGGCGGCGACTCCGGTGGCAACCGATACGCGTCGCACGTTTGACGGCGGCTCGGTGAATTCAAGCTCGTCACTGAAATCGTTTTCAAACGAGCGAAGCATACCGACGCCGTTTTCAAGCTGCGCGTAGTCCTCGTAATATTCCGAGTCGGGCAGGGGACGGCGGGCGGTGAGATAGAACTCGTCTGAGCAGAAGAATATTCGGCTTCCGTATTTTTTGATGCATTCCTCGCCAACGGCGTTGACCTGATCGATAACTGCCGATGCCTCCTCGTCGGTGAAAAGCGAGAGCGGGTAAAGCCCGTCGCGGTGCTTGGTCAGTCCAGCGGGGACGACCGAAACGCTGGTCAGCGACGGAACGTATTTTTGCAGATCGTTCATGGTACGGTCGAGCGCGTCTCGGTCGTTCACTCCTCGGCAGAGAACGATCTGCGCGTGAAGCTCGAGCCCCGACTCGGCTATGCGGTCAAGATAGGACAGCACCTCGCCTGCGCGACGGTTCTTCATCATCTTGACACGAAGCTCGGGATCGGTCGTATGTACCGACACGCGAACCGGCGAAAAGCGCATCTTTATGATACGGTCAACGTCGGCATCCGACAGGTTGGTCAACGTGATGTAGTTGCCGTGAAGGAAGGAGAGACGTGAGTCGTCATCCTTGAAATAGATGGTTTCGCGCATTCCCTTGGGATTTTGGTCTATAAAGCAAAAGATGCAACCGTTTTTGCAACAACGTTTTTTATCCATCAACGGCGTCTCAAACTCAAGGCCGATGTCGTCGTAGACGTCCTTTTTGATGCTTACCTCAAACGCTTGTCCGTTACGGGACAGCGAGAGCTTTATTTTTCGCTCGGTGAGATAAAAGCGGTAATCAAGCACGTCGTTTATCTCGTTTTTGTTGATGGCGAGAAGCAGGTCTCCGGCTAAAATTCCTGCCGATTCGGCAAAAGACCCACGCTCGACCGAGCTTATCAGTACCGTTTTTATCGCCTCCTAAAATATGATATCCTATGAATATATTATTATAACATACATTTCCCCTCATGTCAAACCCGTGGGGGCGGTATTGTGTGCATTTTTTGGCAAAAAAAGAGAAAAACATAAAATTTCCTTGATTTGTTGCCGCAACTATTGAAAAAAGCTTGATTATGTTATATAATTACTGTTATAAGAAATTTGCGGAGAGACTAATGAAAGATCTTTTGAAGTATCTCAAAAAATATACGGGAGAGGCGATAATCGCGCCGCTCTTTAAGCTTTTTGAAGCACTGCTCGAGCTGGCGGTGCCTATCGTCGTTGCGGGGATCATTGACCAAGGCATCGCTAACGGCGACAATGCGTACATAGTTCGTATGTGCCTTTTGCTTTTGCTGATGGGGGCTGTCGGTCTTGCCTTCTCGCTCACGGCACAGTATTTTTCCGCTAAAGCCGCCTGCGGCTTTTCGGCAGAGCTTCGATCGGCTCTTTTCGGTAAGATACAGAGCCTGAGCTATTCCCAGCTCGACCGTAAGGGAAGCGCAACCCTTATAACCCGTATGACGGGGGACGTTAATCAAGTTCAGACCGGTGTTAATCTGACCCTTCGCCTCTTGCTTCGCTCACCCTTCGTTGCGTTTGGCGCGATGGCTTTTGCCTTTGTTGTCGGCAAAAATGCGCCGAGGGCCACCGTGACCTTTGCTGTCGTTATTCCGGTCCTTCTTGCCGTTATCTTCGTTATCCTTTTAGCCGGAATACCGATCTACGGTAAGGCGCAGGGCAAGCTGGACACGGTTACCGGTAAACTGCGCTCAAATCTTGACGGCGCAAGAGTTATTCGCGCGTTTCGTCTTGAGGAGAGTGAGAGCGAGGAGTTCTCACGTCGTGCCCTTTTGCAAAAGCGTTTTCAGCTTATAGCAGGGCGTATATCCGGTCTTCTTAATCCCTTGACCTACGTTATAGTGAACGTTGCCATTATTATTCTCTTGAAAAACGGCGCCGCCGAGGTCAACTCGGGCGCGATCACTCGGGGCGAGCTGGTTGCGCTTTACAATTATATGACTCAGATCCTCGTTGAGCTGATAAAGATGGCAAATCTTATCATAACGATAACGAAAGCACTGGCGTGCGCAAAGCGAATTTCGTCCGTTATGAACGAGAGCTCCGACATGACGGTCGAGAAGAGATATGACGTTGACGACTTTCGTCCCTTCGTTAGCTTCAAGGGTGTCAGCTTTGCCTATTCGGGAGCCTCGGGAGAGGTTCTTTCCGAGGTCGATCTTGACGCCGAGCGGGGAGAGCTCGTCGGAATAATCGGAGGAACCGGATCGGGCAAGAGCTCACTCGTCTCGCTCATACCGAGATTTTACGATGTAAAAGAGGGTAGTGTGGTCGTCGACGGCGTTGACGTTCGAGCACTTGAACCCAACGAGCTTCGAAAGCGTATCGGCTTTGCCTCACAGCACGCGGTTTTGTTTTCGGGAACGATTCGGGACAATATTAAGTGGGGCAAGGATGACGCCTCGGACGACGAGATATACGCGGCGTTAAGCACCGCACAGATCGGCGAGCTTGTCAGCCAAAAGGAGAACGGGCTCGATTCGAAAATAGAGCAGGGAGGACGAAATCTTTCGGGAGGTCAGCGTCAGCGTCTTAACGTGGCGCGTGCCCTTGTCAGGCGACCCGAGATCCTGATCCTCGACGATACCTCATCGGCTCTTGACCGCGTGACCGACGCCGCGCTTCGCCGTGCCGTTCGTGAGCTTGACTATTCTCCGACCGTTTTCATCGTGTCTCAAAGAGTTGAAAGCATTAAGGATTGCGATAAGATCGCGGTTCTCGACGGCGGACGGATCGTCGGTGTTGGCTCTCACGACGAGCTTTATTCAGATTGCGAGATCTACCGCGAGATCTGCGACTCGCAGAAGGGAGGCTCGACGATATGAAAAAGATCAAAAAGAGCACCCTTTCAAGAATACTTACCTTGGTCAAAAAACGTCGCTGGTGGCTGATCGGAACGCTTATCTGTGCCGCTCTGTACGTAACTGCATCAATAATGATCCCCGTGTTCGTCGGAGAGGCGGTAGATCTGGCTGTCGGATACCGAAACGTTGATTTTTCGGGAATTGCCCGGATACTCGTTAAAATAGCGGTATTCACCGCCTTGGCGGGCGTTGCACAGTATCTTATGAATTTGTTTAATAATCGCATAAGCTACGGAACGGTTACCGATCTGCGCCGCGCCGCCTTTGATAAGATACAGAAGCTTCCTTTTTCGTATCTTGATAAAACGCCAACGGGAGATATAGTAAGCCGTGTCACCGCCGACGCCGAGCAGGTCGGAGACGGACTTCTGACCGGATTTACTCAGCTCTTCACGGGCGTTGCCACCATAGCGGCAACTCTCGTTATGATGATGGTAAACTCACCGTTGATCGCGTTGGCTGTCGTGCTGGTAACACCGCTTTCGTTGGTCGCCGCGAGACTGGTTGCAAAAAAGACGTACGGCTTTTTCCGAAAGCAGGCGACTTTGCGCGGAGAGCAGACCGCCTTTATCAACGAAATGATAAACGGTCAAAAAACGGTTCAGGCATTCTCTCGCAGAGATATAACTCAGGCAGAGTTTGACAAAGGTAACGAGACCCTTCGCACCGCCTCGCTCAAGGCTACCTTCTGGTCATCACTGACGAATCCGGTCACGAGATTCGTCAATAGCGTGGTATATGCCGTCGTTGCCCTCGTCGGAGCGTTGACGGCGGTCGCAAATCCCGGATTTACCGTCGGTATGCTGACACGTATGCTGTCTTATGCAAATCAGTACACCAAGCCCTTCAACGAGATCTCGGGCGTTGTCACCGAGCTTCAGGGCGCAATAGCCGCCGCCGAACGTATATTTGAGCTGACCGACGCCACGCCCGAGCCTGCCGATTCCGACTCCGAGCTTGAATCGGTGAAGGGGAACGTAACGCTCGATCGCGTCAGCTTTTCGTACAGTAAGGACAAGCCCTTGATCGAAGAGCTTTCGCTCGACGTCAAGCAGGGAATGAAGGTCGCGATAGTCGGTCCGACGGGCTGCGGAAAAACGACGCTTATCAATCTTCTTATGCGCTTTTACGACGTTGACTCGGGTCGAGTTCTGATAGACGGTCAAGATTGCCGCGAGTTCACGAGGCACTCGCTCAGAGCCGCGTATGGAATGGTCCTGCAGGACACCTGGCTGATGCCGGGAACCGTTCGTCAAAATATAGCGCTCGGGAAGCCGAACGCGAGTGACGAGGAGATAATCGCCGCCGCCAAGAACGCCAGAGTTCACGGAGTTATTTCAAGGCTTCCTGATGGGTATGATACCGAAATAGACTCGGTTGGAACGCTTTCGGAGGGAGAGCGGCAGCTGATCTGCATTGCAAGAGTTATGCTGGCATCACCGCCGATGCTGATACTCGACGAGGCAACCTCGTCGATAGACACTCGAACCGAGATCAAGATCAAGGAGTGCTTTGACAAGATGACGGTGGGGCGTACCAGCTTTATGGTCGCCCACAGACTCTCCACCGTTCGTGATGCCGATCTTATACTCGTTATGAGGGACGGTCGAGTGATCGAGCAGGGAACTCACGAATCTCTCCTTGCACAGGAAGGATTTTATGCGATGCTTTGGCGCTCGTAACACGAAAAGAGACAAACAAACGAAAGGAAACATATAATGAAAAAAGCAGTTATAACCGTAACGGGTAAGGATAGCGTTGGTATCATCGCGAAGGTCAGTACCTTTTGTACCGAGAAGAATGCCAATATAGTTGACATAACTCAGAGCGTTATGAGCGAGTATTTCGCTATGATAATGCTGGTTGAGATAGGCAGTCTGAACGTTAAGTTTGCCGACTTTGCCGACGAGCTTGAGGAGATCGGCAAGGCAAGAGGTCTCGTTATCTCGACCATGCACGAGGATATTTTCAACACGATGCACCATATTTAAGAAAGCGGAGTTGCTATGATAAATACGGCTGATATACTTGAAACGATCGGAATGATCCGCGAGGAAAACCTCGACATACGAACGATAACGATGGGCATTTCGCTTTTCGATTGCGTGAGTGACGACGAGGCGCGGCTCTGCCAAAAGGTCTATGATAAGATAACGAGATGCGCCGAGCATTTGGTTGAGATCGGAGAGGACATCTCAAAGGACTACGGGATTCCGATAGTAAACAAACGCGTGTCGATAACCCCCGTGTCTCTGATCGGAGGAGCCTTGACACCCGACGGATATATTCGTCTGGCGCAAACGCTTGACCGCGCTGCCGAGACTGTTGGCATCAACTTCATCGGAGGATATTCGGCACTTGTACATAAGGGTATGACGAGCTCGGAGAGAAATCTCATTTCGGTCATTCCCGAGGCGCTGGCGTCAACAAAGCTGGTCTGCTCATCGGTGAACGTTGCAACCACTAAGGCGGGCATCAACATGGATGCGATCAAGCTTATGGGAAGCACGATAAAGCGTGCCGCGTATCTGACGCGCGACGACTCGTGTATGGCTTGCGCCAAGCTGGTCGTGTTTGCGAACGTCCCCGAGGATAACCCCTTTATGGCGGGAGCCTTCTGCGGCGTCGGCGAGCCCGACTGCGCTATAAACGTTGGTGTTTCGGGTCCCGGAGCGGTCGCGTCGGCAATAAAGCGCGCCGGAAACTGTGATCTCTCAACTCTTTCTGATATAATCAAAAAGACGGCGTTTAAGATAACCCGCGTTGGTCAGCTCGTCGCCTCCGAGGCGGCAAGCAGACTTGGTGTGCCCTTCGGCATCGTTGATCTTTCGCTCGCTCCCACGCCCGCGATCGGAGACTCGGTTGCAAGAATACTTGAGAATATGGGTCTTGAAACCTGCGGCGGCTGCGGCACGACGGCGGCACTTGCTATGCTTAACGACGCCGTTAAAAAGGGCGGAGTTATGGCATCCAGCCACGTTGGAGGACTTTCGGGAGCATTCATTCCCGTGTCCGAGGACGAGGGCATGATCGCTGCGGCGGCATCGGGCGCTTTGACACTCGAAAGACTTGAGGCTATGACGTCGGTCTGTTCGGTCGGAATTGATATGGTCGTCGTTCCGGGAGACACCGACGAGGCGGTCATCTGCGGTCTTATTGCAGACGAGATCTCTATCGGCGTTGCAAACACCAAGACGACGGCAGTACGCGTTATTCCCGCTTACGGCAAAAAAGAGGGCGACTACGTTAACTTCGGAGGACTGCTAGGAAGCGCACCGGTAATGAAGATCAGTAATCTTTCGCCCGTCGCGTTCATCGCGCGCGGAGGTCGCGTTCCCGCACCGATACATTCGCTTAAAAACTGATAATAAAAGCCGAGTCTTGCGACTCGGCTTTTGATTTTGATTCAGTTTTTGTCCGGAATATCTCCGATGCCGCCGAGAACGAGTCTGGGGCGGTAGGGATACATCTCGATATCCTCTGTCGAGGTAACGCCGGACAGAACAAGAACGGTGTCCATACCGGTTTCGATGCCCGCGATGATGTCGGTGTCCATACGGTCGCCGATCATAACGGCATCCGCCGAGTGAACTCCCAGAAGCTGAAGTCCGGTTCTCATCATCAGCGAGTTCGGCTTTCCGATGTAGTACGCCTGCTTGCCGGTCGACATCTCAATGGGAGAGACAAGTGCGCGGCAGGCGGGGATGATACCGTTTTCCGAGGGGCCCGTAATATCGGGATTGGTTCCGATCAGCTTGGCTCCGTTGAGAACGTGATGAACGGCGCGGCAGATGTTATCGTAGGTATAGTTTGCCGTCTCGCCGATAACGACGTAATCGGGATCGACGTCGTTGATCGTCAGCCCCTTTTCGTAGATCGCGTTGTAAAGTCCCGGCTCTCCGATAACGTATACCTTGGCGTTCGGCGATTGCTTTGCAATGAAGTTTGCCGTAGCAAGTCCGCTGGTGTAGAAATGCTCCTCGCCGATGTCAAGACCCATACCGAGCAGCTTTTGACGAAGCTCCAGCGGGGTCTTTCCGCTGTTGTTGGTCAGAAAGAGGAAGTGCTTGTTTTCGCGATAGAGCCAGTCAACGAACTCGTGAACTCCGGGAAGAAGACGGTTACCGTGATAGATAACGCCGTCCATATCGCAGATGATACCTTTTTTACTTCTTAAAATATCCATTGTGGCAGCTCCTTAAACAGTTGTCTTTTTTAGTATTTTCAGTTTTGAACCTTTTTTGCCCCGATATTCTTGAAATACTTGAAGAATATCGGAACGACCGCCATCGCAACGGCAACAACGGCAAAGTAGCGTATCGAACGCATCCAAAGCGCCTCCTCGCCGGCAATAAGAACGAAGACGGCTTTGAGCCCCTCCTTAACAGCCATAACGAGCGCAACTCCGAAGACGAGCTTGACGACCTGACCCCAAGGAGTGGCTTTTTCATCGAAATTTATAAATTTCTTTTCGATGGGATAAAAGACGAAAACTCCGCCGGTCGCTCCGAGAAGGGTGAAGGCGTTCTTTCTCAGCTCGTAAAGGTTTTCGGCGTCGATCTCGGCGGGGAAGGGATAAACCAATGCAAACACCGTAAAGAGGATCGATATGGCGAAAAATCCGCCGAGCAGATAAAACATAAGATTAGGCTTCTTTTTTGTCAGCTCAAACAGAGGGTAGAGCGCCAGAACCAGCGCGCCGCCGATAAGAAGCGAGACCCCGACGTCCAGCGGAGTGTGCACTCCGAGGTACATTCTTGTGATCGGAACGATCACGATAAAAGCGATGAGAAGCGCGCGAAGCCAACGCTTTTTCGTAAAGGTCAGAACACTTCCAAAGGTTCCCGTCGAGTTCTGCGTGTGTCCGCTGGGGAAGGAGTAACCTCCGGCGTCAGCCTGAGCGCCTGCAACCGTGGTGAAGTTGGGGTCGAGCACCCAAGGGCGCGGGATCATACACATTATCTTGAGGAATTGATTTATTATGACGCCGATGTAGCCGACCGTCATAAGATAGTAGCCCCGACGCTTGTCAAAGCACCAGCAAACGCCCATCGCAAAGGCTAAAAATGCGATCTCGCTGCCAAGATAAGTAAGAACCGACATGATGGCGTCAAGTATCGGATTTCGTATAGATTCAAAAAAATATAAAACTTCCATTAAAAAACCTCCATTACAGTATAATGATATCATAAAAACGGAAATAAATCAATATAGTGCTTGCCAATTTCCTCGAGTTGTGCTAAAATTGTGCTATAGAAACTGAGAACGAGAGGGTCTTAAAGAAATGACCGAAAGATTGTATTATAAAGACAGCTATATAAAGGAATTTGAGGCGAGAGTGATCCGCTGCGAGGCGTGCGGAGACGTGTTTCACGTAGTGCTTGACCGCACGGCGTTCTTTCCCGAGGGCGGAGGACAGCCCGCTGACGTGGGAACTCTCGGCGACGCGAGAGTTCTTGATGCTCACGAAAGATGCGGAGAGGTCGTTCACTACGTAGACCGTCCGCTTGAGGTTGGCTCGTCGGTCATCGGTAAGCTTGATTTTGACCGCCGCTTCAGACTGATGCAGAACCACGGCGGAGAGCATATACTTTCCGGCGTCGTTAACCGTCGCTTTGGACTTCATAACGTCGGCTTCCATATGGGAAGCGTTGATATAACCGTTGATTACGACGGCTTTCTCGACCGTGAAACGCTTCGTGAGATCGAGCTTGAGGCAAACAAACTCGTTTGCCAAAATCTTGCCGTTAAGTGTTGGTATCCGATGCCGGACGAGCTGGAAAAGCTCGACTATCGCAGTAAGAAAGCGCTCGAGGGGGATATCAGAATCGTTGAGATCGAGAACTGTGACCGCTGTGCCTGCTGCGCGCCGCATCTTGCGAGAACGGGCGAGATCGGAATTATAAAGCTGCTTGATTCGTATAAATACAAGGGTGGCGTTCGCGTTCATCTTCACTGCGGACTTGACGCGCTTGACGACTACAACCGTAAATTTGATGCAGTCAGAACGATAGCTAACGCTATGTCGGTCTCGCAGAATGAGATTGTTGAGGCGTATTTGAAGCTCGACTCCGACTTTGCCGCCTGCCGCGCCGAGGCGTCGGTGCTGAGGAGTGAGCTGCTTGCCGTAAAGGTTGCCGCGATCGAGCCTACCGACGCTGATCTTTGTCTTGTCGAAAGCGGTCTTTCGGGCGACGAGCTGAGAAAATTCGCTCTCGCCGCAGCCGAAAAATGCAAGGGCGTTTGCACTGCTTTTTCGGGAGAAGACGGCTCGTATAACTACGTTATAGTCAGCAGAAGTGTTCCGCTTCGAGCCTATTCCCGCGAGCTTAACGCCGCATTGAACGGTCGTGGCGGGGGAACCGATGAAATGCTGCAGGGCAGGGTCAACTGCTCGGAGGCGGCAATAAAGGAGTTTTTTGCAAGTGGCAAACGTAATTGATTATCTTCAATGGCGGGGAGATCTGACCTTCGCGCAGTCGTCGCTCAACGAGGTCGACAGCGTGCTTTTTGTGTTTCTCTCGTATTTCGACCTCGAAGGAATAATTCCGACCGATCCCGAAAACGAGTCGATAAGCCTGAAAGAGGCTATAATGCTTGAGCGTGTGCACCACGTTGACCGCCCCTTTTACGGCGGTGCGATGATACCGAGCGCAGATATTCAGCTTATGGCAAGAATGATGTCACGCTCGGCGCGCTTTGCCAACGTCAGGGTCACGGGCCTTGTCAGCGAGATAGACCGAGAACGCGAAATGCAGTTTTCGGCGTACACCGCGTTGCTTGACGACAAAAGCATATTCGTCTCCTTCAAGGGAACCGACGATACGCTGATCGGCTGGAAGGAGGATATGAACATGTCCTTTATAAATGAGGTTCCGGGTCAGCGTTGGGCGGTTGAGTATCTTAATTATATAGGATCTGTTACCGAGGGCGGAATCCGCATCGGCGGACACAGTAAGGGCGGTAACCTTGCGGTATACGCCGCGGCAAAATGCAAGCCTGAGATACAGTCGCGTATAATTCGCGTTTACAACAACGACGGACCGGGATTTACAAACGATTTTCTTGTCTCCCAAGAATATTTGCGAGTCAAAGATCGAGTTTTGAAGCTGGTGCCGCAGGATTCGGTCATCGGTATGCTTCTGGGCAACGACGACAACTATACTGTTGTTCGAAGTGCCAAATCGGGAGTGATTCAGCATAACTGCTATCTTTGGGAGGTCAAGGGACGTCACTTTGTCCGCCACGGGACATTGACCAAGAAAACGCTTGATCTGAGCCGAGTTCTTAATCAGTGGATTTCGGATAAGGATTTTGATACCCGTCGAGAGCTGACCGATGCCGTATACGAGATACTGACGTCGTCAGACGCCAAGACGTTGACCGATCTCGCTCGAGACCGAGCTGCGCTCTGGCGTGCGCTGACGAAAGTCGAGCCTAAAAAGCGGGATATGGTATTTCGCGCATTGACCGAGCTTCTCGGTGAGATACTTCGCGCCAGTGTTCCGTTGCCCGCTCCCAAAAAGAGAGAGACAGAAAAAACCATTCCAACGCCGGACGAAAATCGTTGACAAGCACCGGGATATGTGGTAGGATATAACCAACGTATATTAAAAGCGAAGGAGCACAATATGTTTAAGGAGATCAAGAGAAACTTTGGCTTTGGCTGTATGCGCCTGCCGATGAAGGACGGAGAGGTGGACACCGCCGAGGTCAACCGTATGGTAGACGCCTTTATTGCCGCGGGATTTAACTATTTTGACACAGCGCACGGATATATAGACGGTAAGAGCGAAAAGGCAGTCAGAAAATGCCTGACAGAGCGTTACGACAGAAGTCAATACATTTTGGCAAACAAGCTTTCGGATTGGTTTTTCAAGTCCGAGGAGGAGGTTCGTCCTCTCTTTGAGCAGCAGCTTGAGATATGCGGAGTTGAATATTTTGATTTTTATCTTTTCCATGCGCTCAACAGAAACTCTTATGAAAAGCATAAGAGCTGCAAGTCGTTTGAAACGGTGAACAAGCTTCACCGAGAGGGAAAGATCAAGCATATAGCAATGTCTTTCCACGACACGGCGGATATACTTGACAAGATCCTGACCGAGCAACCCCAGATAGAGGCAGTTCAGCTTCAGATAAACTATCTTGATTACGACGATCCCGGAGTTCAGAGCAAGAAGTGCTACGACGTTGCCGTAAAGCACGGCAGAAAGGTGATCGTCATGGAGCCGGTCAAGGGAGGAGCTTTGGTGAACCTTCCGCCTGCCGCTATTGCCGAGTTTGAAGCTCTCGGTGATGCCGCGCCGGTCTCCTACGCCCTGAGATATGCGGCAAGCTTCCCCGAGGTCTTTATGGTGCTTTCGGGTATGGGAAGCATGGAGATGATGGAGTCTAATATAAAGACTATGCATCCCTTCGTGCCGCTCAACGAAAAAGAGCTTGAGACCACCGACCGGGTCAGAGAGATCATTCGCCAATATAAGCAGATATCTTGTACCAAATGCAGATATTGCGCCGAGGTCTGCCCCAAGAACGTTCCGATATCAGACCTTTTTGCGACCTATAACGAGTACGCGTTAGCTCATGCCACCAAAAAGGAAACGGTTGGTAAGCTTGCCGAGTTTGAGGTGAAAGCGACCGACTGCATTGAGTGCGGCGCTTGCGAAGGTATCTGCCCCCAGAATATCGAGATAAGAGAAAAGCTTAAAATGCTTGGAAAAATGTAAAACAAAAGATCACCCCTGCAGGGGTGATCTTTTGTTATTCGTCGCTTTCCTCGTAAGCCGAGATGCCGCGAAGTCTTCCGACCTCCTTGAAGCCGTCGATTCCCCCGCGCTGGATCGCGCCGAAGATGCGGTATCGCAGTCCCTTGTGCTGTCGGTCAAGGTCAAAGAGCATTCGCTTGATCTGCTCGCGTTGTGTGTTTCCGTCAGCAGGGCAGGACGACTCAACAATCGGCAAAGCTTCCTTCTTTGAGTAATAACGAACGTCCTTTTCGGGGAGATATATCATAGGTCTGATGAGCGTTATGTCGGTTCTTGAAAGATACGTTACAGGCGAAAAGCAGCCCAAGCGCCCCTCGAAGTAAAGGTTGAGCATAAAGGTCTCAACAACGTCGTCAAAATGATGCCCGAGAGCAACCTTGTTGCAGCCCAGCTCCTTTGCCGAGCTGTGGATTATTCCGCGTCTCATCTTGGCGCAAAGCGAGCAGGGGTTGTTTTCCTTGCGCTCCTCAAAGATTATTTGCGCAAGGCGGGTTGGAACGACGTGATACTCAACGCCAAGGCTCTTGCAGAGCTCTGCGATCCTTGAAAAATCAGTTTTCTCAAAGCCCATATCGACCGTCAAGGCGACAAGCTCGAATTTTTTGGGATAAAAACGCGCAAGGCCTGCCATCGCGCAGAGCAGTGTGAGCGAATCCTTGCCGCCCGAAATGCCAACGGCTATTTTATCTCCGTCCTCGATCATCGAGTAGTCGTCAACGGCGCGGCGGACGTAGCTTAAAAGATGCTTTTTGTCGTTCATTGAAAAAGGTCTCCAAAATCGCAGTTTTCGTAGATTTGTTTGGCGTCGGACGTCTGCTCTTTGCCGCTTTCGTAAAGAAAAAGCGGACGGGTGACGGTCAGATGTCCTCGTCCGCTCTTGACGGCTTCGACGAGAAGCATCGCGGGGGCAGATGAGGAATTGTGATGAACGAAGGTCATGCGTGACGGCTCAAGACCTGCGGTGCGAAGCGCAGCGACCAGATCGCACAGGCGCTCGGGACGAATGACACAGCAGAATCTGCCTCGCACAATAAGTATTCGCTCGGCGGCGGCGCAGAAGTCGTAAAGAGTACCGTTCAGCTCGAAGCGCGCGGCGTTCTTTCCCGGCTCGGGGCTTTGGCGTCCGCTTTCTGCGGTAAAGTACGGCGGGTTGGATATGACGAGTCCGACCGGCTCGTCAAAGCTGTTCGGTGTGATCAGACGAACGTCGTTGTGTAGCGCCTTGACTCTTTCCGAAAAGCCGTTCTCCTCAATGTTTTTGCGGCACAGTGCATCAAGCTCGGCTTGAAGCTCAACGGCGTAGACCTTTTTTGCCTTGTTGCGGTCGGCGAGAAGCAGAGAACAGATACCGCTTCCGCTTCCGAGATCTACGGCGGCGTGAGCGGGGTCCGCCACGGCGTAGGCGGCGAGCAAAAATGCGTCGGCACCGAAGCTTTGTCCGCGTCGACTTTCACAGATGGTTATTCGTTCATTGACCTGAACTCGGCGTTCGGCGTTGTCATTCGAAAAATTACTCATAAATATCCTTAACCGTATGTGATAAAAGAAGACCGAGGCTTGAAGAAGCCTCGGTCAGCAGAGGATAAGTAAATTACTCAGCCTTGGGAGCGCCAACAGGGCAGGCACCCTCGCAAGCGCCGCAATCGAGGCAGGTATCTGCATCGATAACGTACTTACCGTCCTTCTCGGAGATAGCACCAACGGGGCACTCATCTGCGCAAGCACCGCAACCGATGCACTCGTCGACATTGATTTTATATGCCATCTTAATTCACCTCCATTATTGATGTACGAAGATTATAACACATATCTTCCGAAAAATAAATACCTTTTTCAAAATTTAATTGTTTTTTTCTTCATTTTGCGCGCCTTTTGAAACGACGGTGCAAAGATCGCGCTTAAAGGTCTTTATGAGAGTCTCCTGCTTGTTGACTATCTTGACATTTACGTTGCCTGCAAGCGGACTGATCTCAATGACCGTTCCGCGGCCATCGGGCGTGTCGACTACGCTGTCTACCGGAGGGGTTCTGGAGATCTCCTCCTGATAGGTGTCGTATTCGTATCTGAGGCAGCACATAAGTCTTCCGCAGGTTCCCGAGATCTTGGTGGAGTTGAGCGAGAGGCTTTGCTCCTTTGCCATCTTGATAGAGACCTGAACGAAATCGGAAAGGAAGCTGGCGCAGCACAGCGGGCGACCGCAAACGCCAAGCCCACCCATAAGCTTTGCCTCGTCGCGTATGCCGATCTGTCTCAGCTCTATGCGGATTCGGAATATCGACGCCAGATCCTTGACGAGCTCACGAAAGTCAACTCGTCCGGCGCTCGTGAAGTAGAATATCAGCTTGGAGTTATCAAAGGTATACTGCGCGTCGACCAGCTTCATATCAAGCTCGTGCTCGGCGATCTTTTCAAGGCAGACGCGAAACGCCTCCGATTCCTTCTTGCTGTTTTCCTCATAGTGCGCGATATCCTCCTCGGTCGCAATACGGACGACCGGTCGCAGAGGCTGAATTATATCGTCGGTGGGAACGAGTCGGTTCGCGAGGCAGACCTGACCGAACTCAAGTCCGCGAGCCGTTTCAACGACGGCGGAGTCGCCAACCTTGGCGGTATGACCGTTGGGGTCAAAATAATACATCTTGCCGACCTTTTTGAAACGGATGCCGATGATCTCGGTGCGCGGGCGGTCGTCAACGACCGGTTCACGCTCGGCGAGAATGGCGTCCAGCTCCTCCTCGGTGAAGGTGTATTTGGGAGCGGCGTTTGCATCAGGCTCGGTGAAATAACCGAAATACTCGTCCTGAAGCAGATCAAAGCTACCGAAGCTACTACCGCTCTCAAGAATCGGCTCTGCTGCCTTCTGAGGCTGCTGTTTTTCGACGTTGTTGGTGTTGTTATTATTGTTGCTGTTGTTGTGATGGCGATTACGCTTGTGATTTCTGTCGCGATGATGGTGATTGTTTCGGTTGTTTCCACCTGCGTTCTGCGACTGTCCCTTTTTGTCTCGTCCCAGTCGACGACGGTTAAACTGCTTCTGATCGTTCTGGCTTGCAGGGCTCTGATCGTTAGCGCTTTTTTGATTATTCGATTTCGAACGGTTGTTTTGTTCCATATCTTATTACCTTAAAAATATATTTATTTTAGCCGAGCGACGCAACGAGAGTCGTTACGGTCAGCTTAACGTTGGCGTTTTTGTTAAGTGCTTCGATAGCTCGGTTGCAGGCTTCAATGAAGCCGAGCAGCTTCGATGCCGAACGCTTTTGAGAAAGATCAAAAACGTACTCCCGATCCGAGTAAAAGCAGAGCTCGGCGTTGTCGCTCTTTTTAAGCACTATAAGATCTCGCAGAGCAAGCGTGACGTTGTCGAGATATTCGATCAGCTCGTCTCTCTTCTGGGGGAAGGCCGAAAAGGCGTCGAGCAGGGCGGAGTGTTCGCTTGAGTCGATCAGGCAGTCAACGAAGTTGCGAACCTTGGCGCGGCTTTCAAGGACTGCGCTTCTGAGACGGGGGTCAAGAAGCTCGTACGCTCGACCAATGCAACCGACCGACGCCGTCAGTATCTCATCGAACTCCTGCGCAGAAAACTGCTTTAGCTGTCTTGCGGCGTTTAATACCGGGTCGGGAGCCGAACTTAAAAGATGAGCCGACATATTTTCACGGGACACGGGCTCGGTTCGTATCGTCGGAGCTCGGCTTCTGACCGTTTCAAGCAGAAGCTCGGCTCGCTCACAGAGCAGAAGAAAGACCGCAAAGCTCGGCGGATCCTCAAGCGTGAGGAGCAGGGCGTTTTGTGCTTGAGCGGTAAGACGGTCGGCGTCCTCTATGATGTAAAATTTTACGTCAAGGTCGTTTGGTACTGCCCAGACGTCTGTGCGGATAAACCGGGCGCTTTCAACACCGATCGTCGCCTTGTCTTCCTCCCTCTTGACGGTTATAACGTCGGGACAGATCCCATCGGAGATCTTACGGCAAGCAGAGCAGACCCCACAGGGAAGGGGATGGTCATCCGAGTCACGGTTCTCGCAGGCAACTGCCTTTGCGATATTCAAAGCGAGAGTATGTCTGCCGCTGCCGATCGCTCCCTCGATTATATAGGCGTGAGCAAGCTTACCGGAAGTGATGTCACTGCAAAGCCTGACGCGAAGACGCTCGTTTGCAACTATGTCGGGCATAAAGCTCTTCATTTGTCGTCTCCACCTCCTTGCAGATCTATACTACAACACACTATAAAATTATAACACAAGCTTGATTTTCTGTCAAGGACAGCTCGGGCACTTTCGCTCAAAATATGATCAAATCAAGATGAAACCTCGATGCTTTCGGAGCAAGTGCTATTGATTTGATGGAAAAAACCTCAATTTTTGGCAAGTTTAATAAAAAATATTACATAAATGATGCGATTTTTGATAAAAAATACGGAAAAGCCTCTTGCAAAATTCAGTTTTGAGATGTATAATATATACATTAAGCGTATATTGTTAAAATAGGGTCGAAAAACATCTCTTTTGGCGTTGTCGCTTGATACATGACACTATCCTAACGGAGAGGACTTTGCCGTGCGCAAAGCGTGTGAAACTATGCATAGCTTGAAAAACGAGCTTGCTCCTTATTTGTTCCACCAGGGCACGAACAGTCGTGCTTACGAATATCTTGGAGCACATAAAAGTAAGGGCGGATACATCTTCCGCGTTTGGGCACCGAACGCCGACGAGGCGTTCGTGGTAGGAGATTTTAACGGTTGGAGCGAGACGCATCCGATGTCACGGATCACCGACCGCGGAATTTGGGAGGCGAGCATTAAATCTTCAGCCCTCAAGGACGGCGCACTCTATAAATTCAAGTTTAAGAACGGCGGGCGCGAGATCTACAAGTCAGACCCCTACGCCGTATATTGGGAGCAGCCGCCCGAAACGTCGTCGAGGCTTTTCGATAGCCGCTTCAAATGGAAGGATTCGGGCTGGATCAAGCATCGGCGCAAATATATGGAGAGCTGCTACGCGCAGCCGCTGAACATCTATGAGTTGAACGCCGGCTCGTGGAGACGCCACGAGGACGGATCGTATTATACCTACGGAGAGCTGGCGGCGTCGCTTGCCCCTTACGTTAAGAAGATGGGATACACTCACGTTGAGCTGATGCCGATAATGGAGCATCCCTTTGACGGCTCGTGGGGATATCAGGTCTGCGGATATTATGCACCCAGCTCGCGTTGGGGAACTCCCGACGATTTTAAGCTTTTCGTTGACGCTATGCACCGCGCGGGCGTCGGAGTTATTCTTGACTGGGTCCCCGCGCACTTCCCGAAGGACGCGCACGGGCTTTACGAGTTTGACGGGCAGATGCTCTATGAGTATCAAGGTGATGACCGAAAGGAGCACGCCGGCTGGGGAACTCGACGCTTTGACGTCGGACGCGAGGAGGTTCAAAGCTTTCTCGTTTCGAACGCCGTCTATTGGGCGGATGAGTTCCATATTGACGGATTGCGCGTCGACGCCGTGGCGTCTATGCTCTATCTCGATTACGACCGACTTCCGGGCGAGTGGGTGCCGAACGTATACGGAGACAACCGTTGCCTTGAAGCGATCGCGTTTTTCAAAAAGCTCAATTCGGTCATGGCGACCCTTCTGCCCGACGTAATGATGATCGCCGAGGAATCGACGGCGTGGTCAAACATAACCGGGTTTGATAACGACGGACTTGGCTTTACCTACAAGTGGAATATGGGCTGGATGAACGATACTCTCGATTACGCCGAGACCGATCCGCTCTTCCGAAGCGGAAAGCACGCCAAGCTGACCTTCCCGATATGCTATTCCTTCAGTGAGAAGTATATACTTACTATATCTCACGACGAGGTGGTTCACGGAAAGAAGTCCTTCCTCGATAAGATGCCGGGGGAATACGCCTGGAAGTTCGACCAGGCAAGGCTGTTTATGGCGTACAGGACCTGCTTCCCCGGGAAGAAGCTTGCCTTTATGGGCGAGGAGATAGGTCAGTTCCGCGAGTGGGATTACGAGGGCGAGATCGAATGGTTCCTCTTGAAATATCCGTCGCATGCGGGATTCCATAAATACACCGCCGATATAAACCATTTCTACCTTGCTCACCCGCAGCTTTATGAGAGAGACGACAGCTTCGACGGTTTTTCGTGGATATATCCCGATTACAGCGACGTAAGCGTAACGGCATTCCGCCGTATAGACGCGTCGGGTAACGAGCTGATCGTGGTTCTCAACTTCACTCCGGTCGAAAGGGATCGCTTCCCGATACCGACCTGCGGTGAGGAGCTGAAAGAGGTGTTCTCAAGCGACCGCGAGGAATACGGTGGTCACGGCATACTGAATCTTGGCACTCTCAAGCCCAACGAGCACGGTGTCGTTGAGATAGATCTGCCGCCGTTCGGATGCGCTATTTTTGAAAAAGTCAAGACTACAACGAATAAATAATATACTACGGAGGGACAACCAATGTTGAAAAAGAAAGAATGCGTTGCCATGCTGTTGGCAGGCGGACAGGGAAGCCGTCTTTACGCGCTGACGACCAAAACGGCAAAGCCTGCGGTATCGTTTGGCGGAAAATACAAGATAATAGACTTCCCGCTATCGAATTGCGTTAACTCGGGGCTTGATACCGTTGGAGTTTTGACCCAGTATCAGCCGCTGGTGCTGAATGAATATATAGGAAACGGACTTCCGTGGGATCTTGACAGGACCTTCGGCGGAGTTAAGATACTCCCCCCCTATCAGGGAAAAACGGGTGCCGACTGGTATCGCGGAACTGCAAACGCGATCTATCAGAACATTGAGTTCATAGACCGTTACGACCCCGAGTACGTTCTCATCCTCTCCGGTGACCACATATATAAAATGGATTACTCGGCAATGCTGGATTATCACAAGGCTCAGAATGCAGACTGCACGATAGCAGTTATCGAGGTCCCGGCGGAGGAGGCAAGCCGATTCGGTATTCTGACCACCGACCGCGAAAATAAGATCGAAAAGTTCACCGAAAAGCCGAAGGAGCCGGACAGCAACAAGGCGTCGATGGGCATATATATCTTCAATAAGGAGAAGCTCTTCAGCTATCTGAGAGCCGACGAGGCAGACGAAAGCTCGTCCAACGACTTCGGAAAGAATATAATTCCGGCAATGCTTGCCGCCGGCGAGCGTATGTATGCCTATTCCTTCAAGGGATATTGGAAGGACGTCGGAACCATACAGAGCCTTTGGGAGGCAAATATGGATCTGCTCGGACGTCGCCCGGCGCTGACGCTCAACGACGAGAGCTGGAGAATATTCGCCCGTCATAACGCCGTGCCCCCGCAGTACGTCGGCGGCAGTGCAAAGATAGAAAACTCTGTCATAACCGAGGGCTGTGAGATCCTCGGAACCGTCAAAAACTCGGTGCTTGGCGCCGGAGTTAAGGTGGCATACGGCGCGATCGTTAAGGATTCGGTCATAATGGACGGAACGGTCGTTCGCGAGGGTGCATCGGTCAAGTATTCGATAATAGACAGTGATTGCGATATCGGTGCCGGAGCCCATGTCGGCGGCGACAAGAAGAAGGCTGCGGGCATCGCAGTTCTCGGTCGCGGATACCGCGTTGATCCCGGCGCGGTCGTTGAGCCCGGAGCTATGCTGCCTGAGGATTGACCTCGATCTTGCCACTAAAATCCAATTAAAGAAAGGACGCTTTTGACAAAACAAAAGCCACGGTAATAAATATGACAGCCGCAGGACTTATATTTTCCAACATACACGACGCCTCGCTCCCCGAGCTGACAAGGATCAGAACGATCGCCAGCGTTCCGTTCGGCGGAAAGTACCGTATGATCGACTTCGCTCTTTCGAATATGGTAAACTCGGGCATTACCAAGATCGGCATAATCACGCACTATAACTACCAGTCGTTGCTCGACCATATCGGAACGGGTAAGGACTGGGATCTCGCCCGTCGCTCGGGCGGTATAAAAATACTCCCGCCCTTTATTACGGCGTTTGACAGCTCTGCCGCAAATATGGTGTATACCACCCGTCTTGAGGCGCTGCTCGGCGTAATGAACTTCATTGACCGCTGCAACGAGGACTATATAGTTACCTCGGACTGCGACGTCATCTGTAATATTGATATTGAGGACGTTCTCAAATATCACGAGGCAAACGATGCCGACGTTACCATCGTTTCAAAGAAGATCAACCCCGCCGAGTATCCCTTGACAGCGCACACCGAGGTCCTCACCTCGGACGATCAGGGTAATCTGATCGACGTTATGGACTATACTCCCAGAACGACCGAGACCGAAATAAGTCTTAACGTTATGGTCTTCAAGCGCACATATCTGCAGAACGTACTGCTTGACGCGGCGGCTCACGGATATTCTTCGTTCTATCACGAAGTTATTTTGCGCAAGATCAGAAGAGATAACATCATGGTATACCGTTACGACGGATACTATTCGATCGTCAGCTCGCTCGCCAGCTTCTTTGAAAGTAATATGAAGCTGCTCGGCAACGAGGCGCGTGAGGGACTTTTCGGAATCAAGAACCGTCCGATACTTACAAAGGTCAGAAACTCCGCCCCCACCAAGTATTCGGCAGACGCCAAGGTCGTCGACTCGGTGATAGCAGACGGCTGCGTTATCGAGGGTCACGTTGAGAATTCGATACTCTTCCGCGGAGTTAAGGTCGGAAAGGGAACCATCGTTCGCAATTCGATACTTCTGCAGGATACCTACGTCGGCAACGACGCCGCGCTGAACTGCGTCATCTCGGATAAGAACGTTATGATCAAGGACGGCAGAGTGCTTTCCGGACATGAAACCATGCCCTTCTTCATCGGCAAGGGCAAAATGATCTGACAATACGATTTTTAGAGGAAAATTATGAAGAAAATACTGTTTGTCGGTGCTGAGGCAATGCCCTTTGCCTCCACCGGAGGACTTGGAGACGTTCTTGGATCTCTCCCCGCAGCTCTTGCCGAGGCGGGGAAGGGAGACGTCGACATAAGAGTCATACTGCCGCTTTATTCGGCAATGAAGCCCGAGTGGCGCGAGAAGCTTAAGGCTGAGCTGGTTTTTGACGTTCAGCTCTCCTGGAGACGTCAGTACTGCGGAATACACTCGCTCGTCAAGGACGGAGTGACCTATTATTTCGTGGATAACGAATACTATTTTAAGCGTGACGGACTTTACGGTCAGTACGACGACGGTGAGAGATATGCCTTCTTCTGTATGGCGGTCATGGAGTTCCTTTGCCGCTCGGAGTGGAAGCCGGACGTTCTGCACGCCCACGATTGGCAGGCAGCGCTCTCGATCGTTTATCTTGAGCGCAAGTATAAGCTTGTCGAGGGTATGTACGATATAAAGAAGGTGTTTACCATTCACAATATTGAGTATCAGGGTCAGTACGACTTTTCGATACTCGGCGACGTCTTCGCTCTTGACGAGGAGGATCATGGCACGGTGGAGTACGGAGATTGCATAAATCTCATGAAAGCCGCCATTGAATGTTCGCACAAGGTCACCACGGTAAGCCCGAAATATGCCGAAGAAATACGCGGAAGCGAGTATTCTCACGGATTGTCACACATTCTTAACAAATATGCCTACAAATTGTGCGGAATTCTTAACGGAATTGATTATAATTATTATGATCCCCAAAACGACCTCGTAATAGCTTGCCGTTATTCGGTGTCGGATTTCGCCGTCGGAAAGAGCGAGAATAAACGTGATCTGCAGAGAAAGCTCGGTCTTTCCGAAAGAGATGACGTGCCTATGATCGCCTTGATCAGCAGACTGGCATCGCATAAGGGACTCGATCTTGTTGCAAATATTGCTCAGAAAATGCTGAACGAGAATATACAGTTCGTGGTTCTAGGACGGGGCGAGGCAAGGTTTGAGGACTTCTTTAAGTCGCTTGAGGCTCGCTATCCTGACAAGATGAGAGCGCTCATCGAATACGACAGAGACCTCTCGAAGCGTATTTACGCGGCGGCAGATATCTTCCTCATGCCGTCCAAGAGCGAGCCGTGCGGGCTTTCGCAGATGATCGCCTCGCGTTACGGCGCGATACCGGTGGTTCGCGAGACCGGAGGTCTTTACGATTCCATCAAGGGATATTTGGAGCACGACGGCATCGTTGAGGGCAACGGATTTACCTTTGCAAACTATAACGCCGAGGAGCTTCTTGACCGCGTTAACGCGGCGGTAGCCCTTTGGAACGACCAAACAAAACGCAAAAATCTCATAGAACGAGTAATGACCGTGGACTTTTCGTGGGCAAGCTCTGCGAAGCAGTACCTCGGAATGTACGAAAGCCTATGAGAATCAATATAGCATCATTATATTTAAAAGGATTGACAAAAGCAATGAACTACACCCCTACCAAGAAGGACATTAAAGAAAACATTGTGACAAAGCTGTCACGCAAGCTCGGTTGTACCCCGGCTGATGCCTCAAGAGAGCAGGTCTATAAGGCAACCGCCATGACCATTCGCGATATGCTCAGCGAAAAGCGAACCGCCTTCCGTAACAAGGTTAACGAAGAGGGCGCAAAGCGCATATACTATATGTGTATGGAATTTCTGCTGGGCCGATCGCTGAAGACCAATCTTTGCAATCTCGGTCTGACCGAAAGCTATAAAGAGGCTCTTGCAGAGCTTGGATTCGATCTTGAGGATCTTTACGAATGTGAGCCGGATGCGGGTCTCGGTAACGGCGGTCTCGGCCGTCTTGCCGCCTGCTATATGGATTCGCTTGCCTCGCTTGATTATCCGTCCATCGGCTTTTCGATCTGTTACGATTACGGTCTTTTCAAGCAGAAGATCGTTGACGGTATTCAAGTAGAGCTTCCCGACGTTTGGCTTCCGGGAGGCGAGGTGTGGCTGACCCCCAGAACCGACAGAACCTTTAACGTTCGTCTTGGCGGTCGTGTCAGAGAAAACTGGAACTCTGAAGGTCGCTGTGAGATATTTTACGAAGGTGAAGAGATTATCGAGGCAGTGCCTTACGATATGATGATATCGGGAGCCGATAGCTCGGCAGTCGGTCAGCTTCGTCTTTGGAAGGCTCGCGATATTAAAAACTTCAACATGGGTCTTTTCACGCAGGGTCAGTATACCAAGGCTCTCGAGGAAAGCACCAATGCAGAGATAATCTCGAAGGTGCTTTACCCCTCGGATAACCATTACGAGGGGAAGATGCTTCGCTTGACCCAGCAGTATTTCCTGGTCTCGGCATCGGTTCAGAGTATAATACGCGACCATATGGCGGTTTACGGAACTATTGATAATCTGCCAGAAAAGGTCGCGATCCACACGAACGATACTCACCCGGCACTCTGCGTGCCCGAGCTTATGAGAATACTCATAGACGAGTATTTCTTCGATTGGGATCGCGCTTGGGATTTTGTGACAAGAATAGTTTCTTACACTAACCATACGGTTATGCCCGAGGCTCTTGAGACCTGGAACGAAGATCTCTTCCGCTTGAGATTGCCGCGTATCTATATGATCATTCACGAGATCAACGAGCGCTTTTGCAAGGAGGCGTGGGATGCCTTCCCCGGAAACTGGGACCGCATCTCGAAGATGGCAGTTCTGGGCCACGGTCAGGTAAGAATGGCAAACCTTTCGGTCATTGCCTCTCACACCGTAAATGGAGTTTCCAAGCTGCACTCGCAGATCCTGAAGGACACCGTTTTCAAGGATTTCTACCGTATGACGCCCGATAAGTTCACCAACGTTACGAACGGAATCGCGCACCGCCGTTGGCTCTGTTATTCCAACCCCGGTCTTGCCGGACTGCTTGACGAAACTATCGGAGACGGTTACCGCAAGAATCCCGAGGAGCTTGCAAAGCTGCTTGAGTATAAGGACGACGATGCCGTTCTTGAGCAGCTCCGTAAGATAAAGCACGAGAGAAAAGGGAACTTCGCAGAAAAGCTCCGCCAGAGAACCGGCATAGTTCTTGATACTCATTCGATATTCGACGTTCAGGTTAAGAGACTCCACGAGTATAAGAGACAGCTTCTCAACGCTCTCAATATCGTTGGTTTGTACCTTGATCTGAAGGAGAACCCCGACCTTGATATTTATCCCCAGACCTATATTTTCGGTGCTAAAGCCGCCGCAGGATATTATATGGCAAAGGAGATAATTCGTCTGCTTTGGCATATCAGCAAGGATATCGAGCAGAATCCCAGAATCCGCGAAAAGCTGCGCGTCGTGTTCCTCGAGGATTACAACGTAAGTATGGCAGAGGCGCTTATTCCTGCCGCCGAGATCTCGCAGCAGATCTCGCTTGCCGGTAAGGAGGCGAGCGGAACGGGCTGCATGAAGTTCATGATGAACGGAGCGCTGACGATCGGAACGCTTGACGGCGCAAACGTTGAGATGCTTGCCGCGGCGGGTGAAGAGAATATGTATATCTTCGGTCTCACCTGTAACGAGGTCGACGAGCTGTGGCTCAACGGATATAACTCGGCGCTCTACTGTGCAAGAAATGAAAGACTTGCAAAGATCGTAAACTATCTTAACACCGGCTTTGCTGGACAGTCCTTCTCGTCGATCGCCTCTTATCTTATGTCCGGCTCGGGCGTTCCCGATCCGTATATGTGCCTGGCAGACTTTGAGTCGTACAGCATGACGCACAAGGCTATGACGGAGGATTACCGTGACCGTCGCGGCTGGAGCCGCAAGTCGCTCATAAACATCGGTTCATCGGGCTTCTTCGCCGCCGACCGCAGTATTCGCGACTATGCAGAGAATATCTGGGGCATCAAGCCGGTAACGCTTGACTCGAAGAAATAATGGAAAAAAGCCTTTACCCTAAGATAGAAAAATTCATCAATGAAGAAAACGTATCGCTGTGCGGTGCGTTTTCTTCTGATGCTTTTGTGACCTTCAGACTCACGGTTCCGCGCCGTTTGGGTGCGTCTTGCCCTATAATGAGAATACGCCCGGACGAGGCTGAGGATCGTGATCTTGACTTTGAGTTTGTTTCGACCGACGCGGTCAACGACGTATACGAGCTGACCTTTTGCCCGTCTGAGCTGCTCGACGGAGACGGACTGCTGTTTTATACCTACGTTTTCCCGAACGGATACGGAGCGTATTTCACAACGCCGTATAACAACGTGGATTTCGAGCTGACCAATAACGATTGCGCTCGGTTTACTATGCTGGTCCACACAGCCGATTTCACAACGCCTGAGTGGTTGGGCGATGGCGTTATGTATCAGGTCTTTGTCGACCGCTTTTGCAAGGGAAAGGGAAAGGTCGCGTACCGCGAGGACAGCGTGATAGACCCCGATTGGGAAAACGGCGTACCGCAGTACGGTGAGCGAGCCGGCTCGCATGTTGAAAACAACGTTTTCTTCGGCGGAAACCTTTGGGGTGTTGCGGAAAAGCTGCCGTACCTTGCTTCCCTGGGGGTAACGGTACTCTACCTTAACCCGATTTTTGAGGCGCGATCAAACCATAAATACGACATTGGTGATTACTTAAAAATAGACGAAGGATTCGGCGGAGAGGCGGCGTTCAAGGCGCTGCTTAAAAAGGCGAAAGCGATTGGTATCCGCGTCATTCTCGACGGAGTTTTTAACCACACGGGAGACGATAGCCGTTATTTTGACCGCTTTGATCGCTACGGCGAGGGGGCATATAATAACGAGGATTCGCCGTACAACGATTGGTATAAATGGAAATCGAGACCGGACGAGTACGAGTGCTGGTGGGGCATCAAGATCATGCCGAGGCTGAATAACGATAATCCAAAGTGCAGGCATTTCTTTACCGCGCCGGGCGGCGTTGCCGACCGTTATATAAAAATGGGCGTCAGCGGTTGGCGTCTTGACGTTGCCGACGAGCTTTGCGACGAATTTCTTGATGAACTCAGGGAAACCGTCAAGGCAGCCTCTCCCGATGCCGCGATAATCGGAGAGGTTTGGGAAAATGCCGCCGAGAAGGTGTCGTACGGCAGCCGTCGTCGTTATCTGCGCGGCGGTCAGCTTGATAGCGTTATGAACTATCCTTTGCGAAACGGAATCGTTGCTTTTGTTAAGGACGGAGACGCGGGACGGCTTTATGACGTCTTAGTCGGACTTTACGGAACCTATCCGCGTCAGGTCTGCGACTGCCTTATGAATATCATCGGAACGCACGATACCGAGCGAATAATCACCGTTCTGGGCGGCAAGCCCGACTTCTCTTACGATAACGCAACCCTTGCCGTGCTTCGTATGACCGAAGATGAAAAGAAGAAGGCTGTAGAGCGCCTTAAAATGGCATCGGTGATACAGTATACGGTATACGGAATACCGTCGCTTTATTATGGAGACGAGGCGGGCGTTGAAGGATATCACGATCCGTTTTGCCGCTTGCCCTTCCCGTGGGGGCGTGAGAACGCCGAGCTGACCGAGCATTACCGAGCTTTGGGACGGCTTCGTCGGGATCACGAGGCGTTCAGCTCGGGGGATTTCCGCGTACTGTCTCACGGCTCGAAGCATATCGTTTACGAGCGTAAAAAGGGAAACGACCGCGTGATAATTGCCGTCAACCGAGGCGAATTCAGAAAGTTTGAGCTTGACGGAGCTTATCGCGACTTTTTCAGCCGTCAGACGCTTGAAGGCGCGATAGAGCTGTCGACCGACAGTGTTTTTGTTCTGGAAAGGATCGGAGATAATGTTTAAGTTTTTGAAAAGACCGAGCAAAAATCCAAACAGCTTGAAGTTCAAGCGTGAGATGGCGGAGAAGATCGTCGGACATCACGTTAAATACGTCACCGAGAGGATCGGAGACGTTGACGAGGTCATAGGTCGTCAGGGCGCGTTGGCTCTTCGCGACGGAGAGCTTATCGTGTTTGCTTCGCAGGACATTCTTTTCAGAACAAATATCGAGACGCTGAACGCCTCCGAGCTGCTTTCCAAGGACGGAGTTATAATAAGCGGACCCGACAACGCCCACGGCGGGGTCGAGCGCACGATAATCGTGTATTACGTTTATTACAGATAAAAAACACTGGTTTTTCAAAATATTAAGTCGATATTTAGAACATTTGTATTGACTTTGCGCAAAAAATGTGTTATACTTTTTTCAACTGAATGATATTTCGGAGGAACGTGAAATGGAACATATCAAGACTATCAAGACTGCAAACCTTTGCGAGAGCGCAAAGAACGGCGGCTGCGGTGAGTGCCAGACCTCTTGCCAGAGCGCTTGCAAGACGAGCTGCGGTATCGCCAACCAACAGTGCGAAAACAACAACAAATAATTAATCCGCACATAAAAGGGCTGTTTGATACCAAACAGCCCTTTTGATTGCTTCAATATTAGATACGGAGATAGAAATGGTACATCAGTATAAATTAAACGGATACAATATCGTGCTGGATACCTGCTCGGGTGGGGTTCACGTCGTTGATGACGTTACGTACGATATAATCTCGGAATTTGAAAAGCAAAGTGAGGATCAGCTCCTTTCGCAGATCTCGCAAAAATATCCCGAGGTCGGCGAGCAAGAGATAAAGGAGTGCTACGACCAGGTCTCGGCGCTTAAAGAAAGCGGGGAGCTTTTCACGCCAGATACCTTTGAGGGAATGGCTGATAAGCTCAAGCAGAAAACGGCAGGAGTCATCAAGGCGCTCTGTCTCCACGTTGCGCACACCTGCAACCTCAACTGCTCTTATTGCTTCGCCTCGCAGGGTAAGTACCACGGCGAGAGGGCGATAATGTCGCTTGAGGTCGGCAAACGCGCTCTTGATTTCTTGGTTGAGAACTCGGGAACGAGACATAATCTTGAGGTCGATTTCTTCGGCGGCGAGCCGCTTATGAATTTCGGAATGATAAAGGATCTCGTCGCATACGCACGTGAGCTTGAAAAGAAGCATAACAAGAACTTCCGCTTCACGCTAACGACTAACGGAGTCCTTATCGACGATGACGTTATTGACTTTGCAAACCGCGAGATGTCCAACGTCGTTCTGTCGCTCGACGGAAGAAAAGAGATCCACGATAAGTACAGAGTTGACTACGCGGGTAAGGGAAGCTGGGAGCGGATAGTTCCCAAGTTTCAAGAGCTGGTCGATAAGCGCGGCGGTAAGAATTATTATATGCGCGGCACCTTTACTCACTCCAACCCCGACTTTTTAGAGGACATCAAGGTCATGCTCGACCTTGGCTTCAACGAGCTAAGTATGGAGCCGGTCGTTTGTGCCAAGGGAGATGCCGAGGAGCTGACAGAGGAGGATTTCCCGATCGTCTGCAAGCAGTACGAGGACCTTGCCGCTCTTATGATCGAAAAGCACAAGGAGAATAAGGATTTCACCTTCTATCACTATATGATAGACCTCAAGAGCGGACCGTGTATTTATAAGAGGATCTCGGGCTGCGGCTCAGGAACAGAGTATATGGCTGTCACTCCGTGGGGAGATCTTTATCCATGCCATCAGTTCGTCGGTGAGGATAAATATAAGCTCGGCGATATTTATAACGGAGTTACGAACAAGGGCGCGCAGGAGGAGTTTGCCTCGTGTAACGTGTACGCTCGCCCCGATTGTAAGGATTGCTGGGCAAAGCTTTACTGCTCGGGCGGTTGTGCCGCTAACGCATACCACGCGACGGGAAGCGTTCGCGGCGTTTACGAATACGGTTGCCGTCTTTTCAGAAAGAGAATGGAGTGTGCCATAATGGTTGCCGTTGCCAAGGCGCTTGAGGAATGATGAAAACTCCGATCTGTGACTTCGTTGAGGAATATGCAAGACAGAATAAGCTTCGTCTTCATATGCCCGGGCACAAGGGCAGAGAACAGCTTGGCTTTGAACGCTTTGATATAACCGAGATCTCAGGCGCGGATAGCTTGTATCACGCGAGCGGGATCATTCGGGAGAGCGAAGAAAACGCGACCGCTCTCTTTGAGAGCGGAGCGACCCTTTATTCAACCGAGGGCTCGTCTCACGTCATTCGTGCAATGCTGTATCTTGCTAAAACGTGCGCCGAAACGGCAAGTAATCGGGTTATAGCGGCAAGAAACGCTCATTCGTCATTTATATCAGCGTGCGCGCTGAATGATATCGACGTTGATTGGCTTTATCCCGAAAAGGGAGAGAGTTATCTTTCTTGTGTGATATCTGCCGAAGCACTTGAAAAGACGCTCGAAAAAGCAGAGCAGACGCCGCTTTGCGTATACGTAACCAGCCCGGATTATCTTGGCAATATGTGCGATATAGCGGCGCTGTCAGAGGTTTGCCGTCGATACGGAACGATGCTTGTGGTCGATAACGCCCACGGCGCGTATCTTAAGTTTCTGAAAAAGGATATGCATCCCATTTCGCTGGGAGCCACGATGTGCTGTGACTCGGCTCATAAGACTCTCCCCGTGCTGACGGGGGGCGCGTATCTGCATATCGCAAAGGACGCTCCGAATAGCTTAAAGGAAAACGCCAAGTCGGCACTTTCGATTTTCGGCTCAACGAGCCCGTCCTATCTGACGCTTATGTCGCTCGACCGCGCAAACGAATATCTTTCGAATGGCTATCACGAAAGACTTCAGCACTTCGTCGATCGCGTTGAGTCGTTCACGGCTGATCTCGATATTTGCGAGCGAAGCGGTCTTCGCGAACCGATGAAAATAGTCATCCGTCCCAAAAGGATAGGATATCGCGGCGAGGAATTTTCAAACGAGCTTATGAAAAAGGGGATCGTTTGTGAGTTTTGTGACGACGACTTCGTGGTTTTGATGCCGTCCCCCGAGAACGGAGAGGAGGAGCTGACCGTCCTTTTTGATGTCATTTGTAAACTTGAGAGAAGGGGAGAGATAGCCGACGTAAGGACGTCGTTCGAGACCCCTGCAAAAAGAATGACGCTGAGGGAGGCAACCTTTTCTCAAAGCGAAACCGTGTCGGCAGACGACGCGCTCGGCAGAGTGCTTGCTAAGTCCTGCGTTTCCTGTCCGCCTGCCGTTTCACTCATCGTCAGCGGCGAGGTGTTTAACCAAAGCGTGATAGACGCCTGCAAAAAATACGGATTTGATTCGTTTTGCGTCGTTAAGGAGAAATAGTTACGGCTTAGTATATCCGAGATAAATCGGAGCGCTTATGCCAATAGTAAAAAGAGGCTGATTGGCAGCCTCTTTTTAATACGTTAATTTATTGCAGATCGGATTAATCTGATCCTTTCGCCGGGCTTGACGTCAACCAGGTGTGATCCGTTTCGCTTTACGATGGGGCGCCCGTCTTCAGAGATAAGCTCGCCGTCTGCACCGTCAATGCGGACGGTCAGCGGCAGGTCGTAAACATCAGGATCGAGCCCTGTCTCAAGAGAGAGAATAACCGCATCGGTAGCTTCAGCCAGCGAGAGCTTAGCCGCACGGAGCTCCTCACCGTAGAGAGCCGCCTCGTCGAGACTCGTTACGTGGATCTTTCCTTCGCTCAGGCGTTTACCGAGGTGGGCAAACAATATACAAGCATCTGATTTTGCGACCGTTAGTGTTGATGCTTTATCCTTAATATTGTGGAAAAGATAAACGATCATGCCGTGCTCGGCAATTGCCGTCTCGGTATAAGAGATCCAATCTTCGGCGCTATCGCCGCCGCGCACCATATAACTGCGGATATTGTAGGGATCTTTAGGTGGAATGCTTTCAACTCCCCCTCCCGTATTGCGCATTGCGACGTAGTGGCGTTTGATGATTTCGTATGCTTTTTCGCTGATCTGAACTCCGTTTTTATGCTTGCCAAAGCCGGGCTTTACGAAAGCGCGTACACGCTGACTCGGGAAAGCAGCACGAAGAAGCTCGCCCGCGTCGCGCACTTCACGCGTTATCCTGCCTGCTTCACGGTGGTAGGGAATGCCCTCGCCGCCGTCGTCTATCAGTCCGTCCTCCTCCTCGTCGGTCAGCCCCCAAAAGGCGTGTGTTCGTGAATGGCAGGACACCGAGAATCTTCCGCTATCAAGAAGCTCTCGCCATTCGGCGATCGCTTCGGTGTTAAGCTCATCGCTTGGTAGCTTAATGATACGATCCGCCACCATAGCAATCGTACCGGAAAGCCCGTTTTTTTCGTATTCGGACAGCAAAAATTTGCAGGTGGCAAGATCGCCGTCGTCGTGAACTATGACGACTGTTGCCTCAAGTCCTCCTCGCACTTTTTCAAGAGTTGCTTTCATAACGTTGTTCCTTTGCTTTTTTGAGTGAGATGTGTTTTGAGTCTTATATATACTACTTTAGATGCTTCTTGTCAACGCCCTTTTGACAAAAGATGAATTTTTTGTTAAAAAAAGAAGAAGGCTTAACCTTGACTGCTTATACCGGCATTACACCCGACCTAAAAGTTATTATTGACATTTATACTAAAAGGTGCTAAAATATCAATGTTTGAAATTTGATCGATAAAGTATCAAGGAGAATGAAATGAGACCGGGCAATAATGATCGATCGGCGTTAAGAAAAGCCTTTGGCTTGGGATTTGTCAGCATCTTTTCGTATCTTGCAAGCTATTACCTTAGGAATCTTCTTAGCGTGGCAACTCCCAATATGTTAAAAACGGGCGAGTATACCGCTGAGTTTATAGGACTGCTTTCGACCGTATATTTCTTTGTTTACGCCTGCGGTCAGCTTGTTAACGGTATTGCCGGAGATACGATCGCTCCCAAATATATGATTCTGGTAGGACTTTCACTCACCGCAACGGCGATCACCGCCTTTCCGCTCGTTCCTTTTGCTTGGTTGCAGGTTGCCTGCTTTGTGATGATGGGAATAGGACTTTCGATGCTTCGCGGACCTATTATGAAACTCGTGTCAGAGAACCTGAGCAAGGATATTTCGAGAGTGATCTGCACGCTTTTGACGGTCGTTTCGTTTATCGGACCGCTGGTGGCCAGTGCCCTTGCCATACTGTTTAAGTGGGACGTTATGTTTATAGTTGCGGGGCTTTCGACCTATTTCGTTGCCGCGGTCGCGTTTATATGTCTCACGATCTTTGAGAGGCGAGGACAGTTGACCTTCTACCGTAATAAAAAATCGGGACTTGACGGCATCTTAACTCTTTTCAAGCTTGAAAACTTTGTGTTTTATATGATAGTCGGCGGTGTTGTTGAGATCGCGGGATCGGCAATAACCTTCTGGATCCCCACATATCTTTCAGAGGCGCTCAAGCTTGATATTATAACGACGAACGCCATCTATTCGGCGATCACGGTCGTTACTTCACTTGCTCCGTTTGTCGCGCTTTTTGTCTTTAAGCTGATAAAGGAGCGTGATATTACGCTGCTGCGCTTTGGCTTTTTAATCTCGGTGGCTTCCTTCGTGCTTATGATACTCGTGCCGAACGCCTGGGCAAAGATAACCTTCCTTGTGATCGCAAAGTTCTGCCTTGCATGCTGCTCGTCGGTTCTTTGGAGTATATACATACCGGGACTCGGCAGCACCGGAAAGGTCTCGAGCATAAACGGAGTCATCAACTGTACGGGATATCTCTCGGCGTCGATCGCAAACGCCGTGTTTTCGAGCCTTCTGGGGCTCAGTTGGGACGGCGTTGTCATGGTCTGGTGCTCGATTGCCGCAATAGGACTTATAGCGTCTTTGATAGTCAGAAATAAGAAGGCATAAAACAAAAACGACAAGCTTCTTGCGAAGCTTGTCGTTTTTTGGTGCCGGTGGCGGGGGTCGAACCCGCACGGTATCGCTACCACTGGATTTTGAGTCCAGCACGTCTGCCAATTCCATCACACCGGCGCACCTCAAAGATTATATCACACTATAGCCGCAAAAGTCAAGGGCTTTTGAAAAATTATCGTTTTCGGTGCGCTTTTTCAAGAAAATATTCTTCTGTTTGCCAAGTCAGCTCCTTTCGTGCATAAAGGAGCACGGCAAGGTTTATCAGCGTCATTCCCCCCAGTGAGAGGTCGGCAAGTCCCCATATCGAGTTTGGAGACACCGTTGAGCCAACAACTGTTACGAATGCATAGGTAAAAAGAAAAACAAGACCGAACGAGCGTTTGCGTCTGAAGAGATAGTCGACCGTTTCGCGCCCGTAGTGCGCCCAACAGATAACGGTTGCTATTCCAAACACCGACACCGAGCCTGCCAGCACGTACTCAGACCACGCTCCGAGCGTTGCGGAATACGCCCGTATCGCCATCATTATTCCGTCCGAGCCGAGAGCTTTTACGTCGTCGTAGTTTACGATTATGACCAGAGCCGTGAGAGTGCAAAGCAGTACGGTATCGACAAACACCTCGAATATTCCCCAAAACCCTTGCTCGACCGGGCTTTGTGTATCTGCCGCGGCGTGTGCCGTCGGAGCCGTACCGCAGCCCGCCTCGTTTGACAGAAGTCCTCTCATACTTCCAAAGCGCAAGGCTCGACTCGTCAGAAAACCGAAAATTCCGCCGATGGCGCTCGTTGGTCTAAAGGCTTCGCTGAATATAGACGAAAGGGCGGGGAGAACGGCGTCGGCGCGCAGTGACAGAACTGCGAGCGACATAATAATATACGCCAAGGATAAAAAGGGGATCAATATCTCGGTTACCCTTGAAACGCCGGTTGCTCCCGTCAGTACCACCGACACCGTTACGATCGCGGCAAACGCACCGACGGCAACGGCGGGTATGCCGCACACCGATTCGGCAGATCTTGCGGCGGCGTTTATCTGTACTGTCGATCCGGTGGTGAAGCCGTTTAGCAGCATAAGCGCAGCAAAGATCGCGGCAACTGCTTTTCCAAGGCGGTCGTGCTTTGAGAAAAGATCGCGAATATAGTAGACGGCGCCGCCGTAGTTGACTTTACCTACTCTGCGGTGAGAGACCGCCAGAACGATCTCGGCATATTTGAGCACCATCGCAAAAAGGGCGCTGACCCACATCCAAAAGATCGCCCCAAAGCCGCCAAGAGCAATCGCACCCGCGACGCCGACTATGTTTCCAACGCCAAGCGTTCCCGCCAGAGCCATCGTAACGGCGCGGAAGGGGGAAACCGCGCTTTTGTCGCGCTTTTTGATCATTGCGCGTATCATTATAAGTGGGTGTTTGATCCAGAAGAAGCGCAGCTTGAAGGCAAAGATCCCACCCGTCAGTATTAAGAATATCGGTAGCAGAATGCCGATCAGTGAGTTCAGTCCCTCAAGCAAATAAAAACACCTGCCCAAATGTTAAATAAATGTTAATTATGGAAAAAACTATTGAAATTTCGCGGGAATGTTGTATAATAATCATTGTTGATTAGCACTCAAGTCAAATGAGTGCCAAAATACGACTTTTTGTAATAAAAACGCCAAAAGCGAATGTATAAGGAGGAACTTATAATGACACTCAAACCTTTAGCAGACAGAGTTGTTATCCAGCTCATGGAGGCCGAGGAGAAGACCAAGACCGGCATTATTCTGACGGCTTCGGCACAGGAGAGACCGCAGATAGCCGAGGTTATTGCCGTTGGTCCGGGCGGACTGGTTGACGGTAAAGAAGTTCAGATGACCGTTAAGGTTGGAGATAAGGTGATCACCAGCAAGTACGCCGGCACTGAGGTCAAGTGCGACGGAAAAGAGTATAACATCGTTCGTCAGAGCGATATCCTTGCAATAGTTGAGTAATCGGAGGTAACTGTAATGGCAAAGAAGATAATGTACGGAGCTGAGGCGAGAAGCGCCCTGCTCGCAGGTGTTGATAAGCTCGCTGATACCGTTAAGATAACCTTGGGACCCAAGGGAAGAAACGTCGTTCTCGATAAGAAGTACGGTGCTCCGCTGATCACCAATGACGGCGTTACCATCGCCAAGGAGATCGAGCTTGAGAACGAGGCGGAGAACATGGGCGCGCAGCTCGTCAAGGAGGTTGCAACCAAGACTAACGACGCTGCCGGAGACGGTACTACTACCGCAACCCTTTTGGCTCAGGCGTTCGTTCGCGAGGGAATGAAGAACGTCACCGCCGGCGCTAACCCTATGATCATTCGCAAGGGTATGAAAAAGGCTGTTGATCGCGTTCTCGAGTGCCTGACTATAAACTCCAAGCCTGTCAGCGGAAGCGAAGACATTGCCCGCGTCGGAACTATTTCGGCAGCAGACGAGGTCATCGGTCAGCTGATCGCAGACGCTATGGATAAGGTCACCTCGGACGGAGTTATCACCGTTGAGGAGTCCAAGTCGGCAGACACCTATTCAGAGGTCGTTGAGGGTATGCAGTTCGATCGCGGATACCTCTCGCCCTATATGGCAACCGATATGGATAAGATGGAGGCCGTCATTGACGACGCTCTCATTCTCATAACCGACAAGAAGATCTCGAACATTCAGGAGATCCTGCCTCTGCTTGAGAAGATCGTTCAGCAGGGAAGAAAGCTGCTCATAATCGCCGAGGACGTTGAGGGTGAGGCTCTCACCACTCTCGTGCTCAATAAGCTCCGCGGAACCTTCGTTTGCGTTGCCGTTAAGGCTCCCGGCTTTGGTGACCGTCGCAAGGAGATGCTTCGCGACATCGCCATTCTCACCGGTGGTGAGGTCATCTCGGGCGAGCTTGGTCTTGAGCTGAAGGATACCACTCTTGCCCAGCTCGGCCGTGCAAGACAGGTCAAGATCAACAAGGAGACCACCATAATCGTTGACGGTGCAGGCTCGAAGGACGATATCAAGGCTCGCGTAAACCAGATCAAGGCGGCGATCGCTACCACCACATCTGACTTCGATCGCGAAAAGCTGCAGGAAAGACTTGCAAAGCTTGCAGGTGGCGTTGCCGTTATCAAGGTCGGTGCCGCAACCGAGATCGAGATGAAGGAAAAGAAGCTCCGCATTGAGGACGCTCTGAATGCAACCCGCGCTGCAGTTGAGGAGGGAATCCTCCCCGGCGGCGGAACCGCATATCTGAACGTTATTCCCGAGATCGCCAAGCTGGTCAACACTGTTGACGGTGACGAGCGCACCGGTGTTAAGATCATACTGAAGGGTCTTGAGGCCCCCGTATATCAGATCGCCGAGAACGCAGGACATGACGGAGCCGTCGTTGTTGATAAGATCCTTTCTTCGAGAAAGAAGGGCTGGGGCTTTGACGCCTATCGCGAGGTCTACTGCGACATGGTTGGAGCCGGAATCGTTGACCCGACCAAGGTTACAAGATCTGCAGTTCAGAACGCGGCTTCTATCGCCGCAACCATTCTGACCACCGAGGCAGTCGTTGCCGACGTTAAGGAGCCGATGCCCGCAGCACCTGCAGGCGGCATGGGCGGTATGGACGGAATGTATTGATCCGCAAAAATTAAGATTTTGAAGGCTGTCGCCGTCGGGCGACAGCCTTTCTTATTATTTGAGCTTTAGAACAGCTGCAAGCATAACGGCGGCATCTGCGCGCGAGAGCTTACCTGCGGCGTCAATACGACCGTTGTCATCGGACAAAATACCAAGCTGATTGAGATTGGCAACCGACGTTTCCGCCCAAACGGGAACGTCCTTTGCATCACTGAAGCTTGGCGAGGCGGCATTGCTTCCCAGAAGCTTACCCGAATCAATAACTCGGCTGACGATCAGTGCCGCTTCGGCGCGCGTCAAAGCTTCGTTTGGCAAAAAACATAGCTCGCCGGCTTCGTTTTTGACGCCGTCGATATATCCGAGCTGCTTTGCCGCCGCAACGTAGGGCATAGCAGAGGCGGATATGTCGGAGTCGTCGAAAAATCCTGCTTTAGCGTCCGGAAGGTCGGTTATTCCGGCCGACTTCATGACCATAACGGTGAAGTCAACGCGACTGACCTCTCCACTTGGCTCAAAACAGAGCTGCTCTCCCTTTTGAACGCCGTTCATTATGCCGTTTTCGGCAAGGGTGAGCGCGGCGTTGTTTGCCGAGCTTCCAACCATATCGGAGTAAACGATCTCTGTGGAGGCACGCGAAACAGTCAGCGAAACGTTTGCGGAGCCGGAATAGTTTCCGTATTTGTCGCGAACAACGTAGCTAAACGCGTCCTTTCCCGCAAAGCCTTTTTCGGGGAGATAAACATACTCTCCGGCGGCAGTATCGGTAATCATAAGTACTCCGTGTCGGGGGTAAGAAACGACGGTGAAGCGCAGAGCGTCACCCTCGGGATCGCTTGCCGAAAGCTTACCGAAGCAGGCGGTGTTCGAATGAGTATCAACGTCGAGCGTGATGCCTGCCGCCTGCGAAACGCTGGGAGAGGCGTTTATCCTGTCGAGCATGTATACCGAACAGCTCAGAGCGTATCCTCGGTCTCCAACCGTGAAGCTGAAGGATGAAACGCTCTTTTCATCAGATGCCGGAGAGAAGATCAGCGCGTCAAGATTCGCGCCCGATACGGTTTGCCCGACCGATACTGCCGTGCTTCCAAGCAAAAGACGTCCCACCGTCGCGTCGGGCAGGGCTGTCAGGGTTATAGACTCCACCGAGGTCAAGTTCAGTGCTCGGCAGAAATCGTCGCGTGAAAAGACGGGAGAGTGACCGATAAGACCTGCCTTTGCCATATCGAAATCGGCGGCTATTATGTTTAGCGCAGGGGTCAGGGGCGCGGCGTGTGTAGCTCCGTCTGCTATTGTGAGCAGGGAAGAGTCGCCGTCCGCCGAAACAGATAAGACAAGCGATAGCGACACCATCATCAGGAGCACTCCAAAAATAAGCTTTTTCATTTTAACACCTCGTTGAAATAGACTTGTTACACTATAACATATTCGGCTACGAGGAAAATATGACGGACAACCAAGAGAAAAGCCCCCAACGGTTCGAAAACCGTTGGGAGCTTTTTTTATGCAAGCTCTGCCAAAAGCTCAACAGCGTTGTCTGAACAGATGCAGCTGCCGTGCTCGTCTATGTAGGCGTGTAGATCAGAGGGGTCAAGCTCCTCACCGAACTCTCCTATAAAGGAGAGGCGGTCGAGAAAGGTATCGTCAACGCCCGAAAGAAACAGGCAGGCGCGATTCATCTCGTCGCGAAAGGCAGAGGCACCGCCGGAAAATCCGATCAGCGCAAGACGTCTGCAGACCCGTAATAACGGATCTATCCCTTCAAAGCCGAATGCAAGCTCCCGCCCTTGAGGGGGACGGACGGGGCAGGACTCGGAGGGGGAGGACTGAAGCTTGGTTACGTATAGCTCGCAGCCTCCCGACTTTGACGGATAGAGCTGTATATAGATCCGGGCGCTTGCGGCGTCAAATCCGGTTCGGTGCTTTGCTTCGTCAAGAATACTCCAAAAGGCGCGACGGGTCTCGGTGTTTGAATAATCGACGCTGTCGCAAGAGATGTCGTAATCCCTCATGTCGTCCTTTGAGAGCATGATCTTGAGCTTTTGGTTGTTAATAAGTATAAGTTCCATAAAACTCCAATATCGTTTGATGTCATTTTTTCTTGCTGATAACATTATAATACCAAACGCAAAAAAATGTAACCCCTAAAAATTTGGTAATTTTCAAGAAACATAAATAATGTTTACGAAAGAGGGATTTTGTTGACAAAAGAGGTAGATTGTGGTATATTATAATAGTAACAATATAACCTTTTTGGAGGAAGTTATGATTGACATTGTATCCATAGGTATGACTTGCTTAACGGTGATCCCGTTGGTCGTTATTTTCGGAATCGCGCTTCTCAGCTTCTTTTTTAAGAGCTGGCAGAAGAGCCTGCTTATTCTTTGCCGAACCTTGACTTCGGCGATCCTGGCATTTTTTGCGGTTTTCATTTTCTGCCGCGTGGTGCCGTCGAGCAGTCTTTATTCGTTCATTGAGCCGATCCTCGGTGATATACCGTTGATCTCCGATTCGGTAGCTACGCAGGAGCTTTCTGGCGCTGTAATCTATACTGTGCTGATGCCCTTTGCGTTCACGACTCTGTTCATCGTGCTTGACCTGCTTATGCGGATACCCGCCTTCTTTATCGGCAGAGCGCTTAAGATCACTTCCAAGAAGAAAAAGAAAAAGAAAAATTACGTCGTCACCGAGGCTGAGGAGACGGCAGAGCCTGAGAAGAACAGCTATAAGGGAATCCGTCTGCTTGAGCGATTCGGCTCGGCGGGAATTCGCCTTGTGAACTCGTTTGTCGTTATTATTATCGTAATACTGCCGATCTCGGGTATAATCTACACCATGACAGACGGTATTATAGGCGTTTCGAATTCTATTCGTGAGGCGGACGTTGAGATGAACGTCGGCGAGAAGAATATGAACATCATGGGCTGTGTTATAACTGACTCGGAGGGAAATCTCGTTTCCGACGAGCTTTCAAACCTTATTGACAAAACGGTTGCACCGGTCAGATATAATTTCTTCGTCAGCATTTCGAACAGCTTGCCTGTCAGAGCGCTTTGCAACGCCATGATAAACACCACCGACGCCAGTGGTGCGGCACGTAACGAGATATCACAGATATTCGACGTTGTTGGAAATGCCGTTTACCTTGCGGTTGACTTTGAGGATTACGGAGATGCGCAGAAGACTGCAACCTCCAATATAATCGGATACGTTTCGAAGTCTGATCTGCATAGCCGCGTCGTTGCTGACGTCGTTTCATATTATGTTAATGACGTTGTTGAGTCCGGCGAGACTGTGTTCGAGGGCGACCTTGCCATTATTGGAGATCCGCTTTTCGATATTTTGAAAAACACTACGGCTGAGTCGGTCCGTGAGGACTTTGCAACTCTTGGCGAGATCATAAATATTATGATAGAATACCGCGTTCCGGCAAACGTTGCCGCCGCGCTTGAGTCTGCCGACGCGGGCGAGATCCTTACCGTGCTTTCGGATGAGGATATGCTCCACGACCTTATGAGCAGCATCTACGCCAACGAAGATTACCGTCATATGATCGCCCCGATCATAGATTTTGCCTTTACGACCTTTATACGTTCTTTTGATGGGAATGCCGAAAGACTTCACGTTGCAGAGGTCCGTGATGAGTACACCGATGATGAGCTTCGTGCTGAGGCTGAGATATTGTCGGATATCTTCTCAGGTGCCGTTGATGCTATAAATGTAGCTTCTGAGCTTGGAGGTGCATCAGACGCCTTTGAAACCATTGCTAAGATCGACACCGCAGTTCTTGGTGGCTTCATAGATAACGCCCGTCACAGTAAGCTTATCGGAGAGGGAGTTACCGAGATTATGGTCGCTCTGCTTCGTACCGGCTCGTTTGACAGTATGCGCGAGGTTGCAGACATTCTCGTCAAGCATATAGAAGAAGACGACGACCTGAGCCTTACAAGCCTGCTCGGTGCTGTACAGCAGTTCGTTCGTGTCGTTGAGCTTTACGAGGGCAGCTCGAGTGCCGATACCGCCGAAATGGCAAGGGTTCTGCGCGAGCTTAATCAGTCGTGCGACGAGCGTACCGCCGTCATACTCAAGGAGATCATCGACGATAGCGGCGTTCTCAATGCCGCGATCCTCTCGAACGGAAACGAACAGAAGGACGAGAGTGCAGTCAAGGTCCTCAACGTTATGCTTGATAAGCTGACGACCGAAGAGTTTACCGATGAGGAATATGAGCAGGAAGCCAAGGCTGTCGACTATGCAATGCAGCTGGTTCAGGCAGGCTCGAGCGAGGCAATACAGGATATCTGCGGAACTCAGGAGGAGCGTCGCGAGATGATCGAGACTATAAACGAGTCCAAGATCGCCTCTGCCGCGCTGATCGAGATGGCTTACGTTGACGGAAATCCCGAAAACGAGCTGACCGAGGACGCCCTGAGCCTCAAGGAAAGCTTGACGGAAGAGGACGTTGAGAATATCCGTGAGGAATGCAAGGGCTATTACCAGGAGCAGATCAAGAGCGGCGTTGACGTAACCCAGACCGAGACTAACCTCAAGGCTCTGGCGGCTATCTTTGACGGAAATATCAGCGATGCCGATCTTGCCCAGTGGGCTGCCGAAGCGCTTTCTTAAGATTTGAAACAATAAAAAAGAGCAGACGAATTTCTGCACAAGTCCGTTAAAAACGGACAATTGAAAAAAAGAGCCTCCTATGGTAGAATTAAAGTACTACCATAGGAGGTTTTGTTATGTCAAGGAAATATGAGAAGGTAAGTGAATTATTGCCGATCATTAAAGATCTTACAGC
>JAFVUB010000012.1 GCA_017502915.1 Clostridia bacterium | reverse complement strand
AGTTCTACAACAATGAACGCATCCAACTTAAAACAAAACTGACACCACTCGAAAAGCGATGTCAGTTCGTTGCTTAATTTTTAATATTTTCTACTTTAGGACTCTTTTTTTGTGCTGTCCGTACAATTTGGGGCAGTTCACAGAAGACTCTCTTTTTTGTTATACTCTCGAGTAAAGCTTATTCAGTCGGTTATAATAGCCCCTGTCGATACGCGCGAGCTGATCCGACGTCACTCGATATTCCCAGTTTCCGTTAGCAACGCCGGGGCGGTTGACACGGGTATCCGAGCCGTATCCCAAGAGATCCTGAAGCGGCATTATGACGATACCCGCCGTGCTTGCCAGCATTGCGCGGATGAGCGTTCCGTAGCAGGCGTTCCAGTCGCCCGAGTATCCGAAATATTCAAGCATATGGCGACGCGTTGCTTCGTCAAGCTCCCAGACCCAACCGAGCAACGTGTTATTATCGTGCGTTCCGGTGTATGCGATCCCGTTGTTTATGTAGTTGTGCGGTAGGTGCGGGCTATCTGCATCACCAAGAAACGCGAACTGCAAAACTCGCATACCAGGGAAGTCGCTTTCGTCACGAAGTGCGGCAACCTCCTCGGTTATAACTCCGAGGTCCTCCGCGATTATCAGCTTATCTCCGGCAACCGCTTTAAGTGCCTTCATAAGCTCCATACCGGGACCCTTGACCCAGTGTCCCTCCTTCGCCGTTTTTGCATCGGCGGGAATGCTCCAGAAGGACTCAAAGCCACGGAAATGGTCAAGTCTTACGCCGTCAAACATAGTCAGCTGGAAACGAAGACGGTCGCACCACCAAGAATATCCGTCCTTCGCCATCTTGTCCCAATCGTAAAGCGGATTGCCCCAAAGCTGACCGTCGGCAGCAAAATAATCGGGCGGAACACCGGCAACGGCTGCAGGCCTTCCCTTTTCGTCGGTCAAAAAGAGCTCGCGGTTTGCCCAAACGTCGGCACTGTCGTACGAAACGTAGATCGGAATATCTCCTATTATCTTAATGCCTTGTCTGTTTGCATAGTCGTGAACCTTTTTCCACTGGTCAAAGAACTCGTACTGCACGAACTTCCACACGAAAATCCTCTTTTCGTCGAAGGCTTCGCTATCCCATTCGTACCACGAGGCATTATTGTTAGCATCACGTATTGCCAAAAATCGGCACGCTTGAAGCAGATACGGCTCGGAGTCAATGAAGCTCTCGACGGCATCTCGGTAGTCACAACGCTCGGCAGCAAGCGAGAGAAGCTCCATACGCTCACTGTAAAGCCTACCGTACTCGCAAACGTACGGCGTGTCCTGCTTTGCGGAATTCAGCTCGGAACGAGTCAATAGCTTCTTTGCACAAAGCGTTTCAAGATCAATAAAATACGGGTTTGCCGCAAATGAGGAATAGGACTTATACGGCGAGTTATACTCGTCGGTCATACAAAAAGGTAAAACCTGCCAATACGTAAATCCCGATGACGCCAAGAAATCAACGAATTCAAAAGCTCCGCGACCGAAATTTCCAACCGAATATTCGCTCGGCACGGCAAAAAGCGGCAGAAGCACGCCCGATGCGCGTTTTATATAGCTGTTTTTCATATTTTCTCCAGAAAGATTATTTTTGCTCGCGAAGCTCACGTATACGATCGCGAATATATGCAGCCTCCTCGAATTCAAGGCGACGAGCCGCATCCTTCATCTGCTTTTCAAGGCGCTCTATAATCTCTGCCTTTTCCTTCTTTGTAAGCTTCTTCTCCCGAACCGGCTTATCGCTATCGGTCTTCTCCGCGGGAGCGCCGATGTCGATCAGCTCGCGTATGCTCTTGACGACGGTATGCGGAACTATTCCGTGCTCATCGTTATACGCCTTCTGTATGCGGCGTCGACGGTTTGTCTCGCTTATCGCTCTTTCCATAGATCCGGTTACCGTGTCGGCATACATTATGACCTTACCGTGCTCGTTTCGTGCGGCGCGACCTATAGTTTGTATCAACGAGCGCTCGGCTCGCAAAAATCCCTCTTTATCGGCATCAAGAATGGCGACCAGCGACACCTCGGGCAGGTCAAGTCCCTCGCGAAGCAGATTTATTCCGACAAGAACGTCGAAAACGCCGAGTCGCAGGTCGCGTATGATCTGCATTCGCTCCATAGTTTCAACGTTAAAGTGGATATAACGAACCTTGACGCCGTTGCCCTCAAGATAATCTGTCAGGTCCTCTGCCATTTTCTTGGTCAACGTAGTGACAAGAACGCGCTCGCCTCTGGCGGTACATTCCCGTATCTCCCCCATAAGATCGTCGATCTGCCCCTCGACGGGACGAACCTCGATCTCGGGGTCAAGCAGACCCGTGGGTCTTATTATCTGCTCAACGGTGGAGCTCGAGTTCTCCTCCTCGTAGTCTCCCGGAGTTGCGCTGACGAACACCGCTTGATTTATCTTATTTTCAAATTCATCAAAGAACAAAGGACGGTTATCGTATGCCGAGGGCAAGCGGAAGCCGTAATCTATCAGATTTTTCTTTCGTGCGCGGTCTCCGCCCGACATGCCGCGAACCTGCGGGAGCATAACGTGAGATTCGTCCACAAACAGTAACCAATCCTCAGGAAAATAGTCAAGCAAGGTAAAGGGCGTTGAGCCCGGCTCACGACCCGAAAGTATGCGCGAATAGTTCTCAACTCCCGAGCAGTATCCTATCTCGCGGAGCATTTCGATGTCGTACAGCGTGCGCTCGCGTATACGCTGCGCCTCGATCAGCTTGCCCTGCGACTCAAACTCAGCCGCGCGCTCCTCCATCTCTGCCTTGATAACCGACAGCGCCGCCTCGCGCTTTTCATCCGACACGGCGTAGTGTGTTGCCGGGAATATTGCGGTATAGGAAAGCAGTCGGGTCATCTCTCCCGTGACTATATTTATCTCGGAAAGTCTTTCTATCTCGTCGCCAAAAAACTCAACTCTTATCGCGCGCTCGCCTGTCGATGCCGGAAGTATCTCAACCGTATCTCCCCGAACGCGGAATTTATCACGCGTGAAGTTCAGGTCGTTTCGATCGTAGCTTATCGAGATAAGACGCTTGATAAGCTCGTCGCGAGACATGATCATTCCCGGGCGCAAGGCTATGTGAAGCGAGTTATATTCCTCGGGATCTCCAAGCGAGAAGATGCAAGAGACCGATGCGACGATAATAACGTTTCTCTGCTCAAAGAGCGATGAGGTTGCGCTGTGTCGGAGCATATCTATCTCCTCGTTCACCAGCGCGTCCTTCTCTATATACATATCCTTACCGGGGACGTACGCCTCGGGCTGATAGTAATCGTAGTACGACACGAAATATCCTACCGCGTCGTCGGGAAAGAACTCGCGCATCTCGGAGCAGACCTGCGCCGCCAGCGTTTTGTTCGGCTCTAAAATAAGGGTGGGACGGTTACAGTTAGCAATAACGTTTGCCATAGTAAAGGTCTTTCCCGAGCCGGTCACACCAAGCAGAGTTTGCATACGCTCACCGCGCATTATTCCCTCGGTCAGCTTTGCAATTGCCTGCGGCTGATCGCCGGTTGGGGTATATTCGCTTTTTAACGAAAACTTATCCATATGAATCAAGCCTTTATTTATAAAGCATTATCTGGGCGTGTAGCGTTCCGTCCTTGCCGACGACCGAAACGAAGCCTCCGTCCTCAACGCGAGAAAAACGGCAGTCAACACTCTCACCAAACTTTATCTCACGACGGTAAAATATCGAAAAATCATCGGCTCGAGATTCGTCTGGTATCACCATTTCGGCAAGGTCAAGATAATAAACGTTGTTCATATGTCGGTTAGCGTCGATCCAGCTTCTTCCGACCGTGAACTCGATCTCGGCATCAACGTTTTCGGGCGTTTTAAGTCTTTTGACCCGTAAAACGCCGTCGAAATTACTGTAGTTCGGCTCGTGACAGTAAGCATCTGCCAGCTCGGGCGTGCATTTTTCAAGCGTATTGTTGACACGGTTTATATGCGCCCACTCCGAGATAGCGGTCACGACGACCTCGCCCTCGGAGTTTAGCATTTCAAACTCACGGCAGGCAGAAAAGTTCTTTATCTCGCGGCTCCAGGTGCGGACCGTCACTCGGTCGCCGTACTCGGGACGCTTTTTCACAACGACTCTGTACGCCGAAAGCAACCAGGTTGTGGGAGAGGTCTTAATACTTTCGCCCGCCAGGATGCCGTGCAATCCCGCCATGTCCTGAAGAATACAAAGGATCGCTCTGTTTTTCATCTTCAGGTCGGCGTCTACGTACTGGTATCCTATAAAATATTTTTCTTCAACGAACATATTACGATATAAATCCTCCGTCAACGCCGATGCACTGTCCGGTTATAAAGGACGCGCCCTCAGATGCGAGGAAGAAGACCGCCTCGGCAACGTCATCGGCGCTTCCAAGCCGACAAAGCGGGGTTGACTCTATGAGCGCCGCACGAGTTTCCTCATCAAGAGAGGAGTTCATCTCGGTGTCGATAACGCCCGGCTCGATGCAGTTTACCGTTATGCCCGAGGGCCCAAGCTCCTTGGCAAGAGACACCGTCAGCCCGCGAAGACCCGCCTTTGACGCCGAGTAATGCACCTCGCAGGATGCGCCTGAACGCCCCCACATAGATCCGATATTTATAATTCTCCCGTTATGTTCAGTGATCATCGCACGAGACACCTCACGGCAGGCATAAAAAGCGCTTGAGAGATTTGTGTCTATCATACGCGCCCAGTCGCCGTCGGTGAGATCGGTGAAAAGCTTTATTTGTGCAATTCCGGTAGAGTTGACAAGCACGTCAACTCCTCCGAGAAGCTCTATTGCGCGTTTTACAGCATCGCTTGCCGAGCTCGCATCCGACATATCGGCTTTGATAGCATCAGCGCCATACTCCGCGCAAAGGCTCGCGGCAGCATCGTCTGCGCTTTTGTAAAGAAACACGACTCGATCGCCGTTTTGACAAAATCTTCGCACGACAGCCGCGCCGATGCCGCGCGAGCCACCGTTTACAATAATCCTTCTCATACTCATATCAGTTCTGCTTTTGGACGAACTTATATTCGTCATAGAATTTGAAATAGGGGCAATCTCGATTGGAATAAAGCATGAATTTCTCCATTTCGTCCTCGTCAAGATTTAATGTACAAACGTACGAATCCAGCTCCTCGTCATAATCGTAGTATTGACAAAAGTCGCAGCTTGATTTCATCTTCTTTTTCATTTTCAGCTCCTTGAAAACTGACGGTCAAGCGTCTTTTTGGAAAGCTCCATAGCGACCGGTCTGCCGTGGGGACAAAACGTCACGTCGGGTATCGCCATAAGCTCCTCGACCAACGCCTGCTGCTGCTCCTTCGGATATTCCCTGCCCGCCTTGATCGCCGCCTTACACGAGGCTTGATACAACGCCTTTTCAAAAACGATATCACGTGTTATCTCGGGCGTTCCCGTCTGAGAGATAAGCCTTCCCGCGATCTCGGAAAAAACGTCCGACGCCGACGCGGCGTCGATCCCATCGGGAAGCTCGGTCAGGCTGACGGTATTGCGACCCGAGGAGAACCCGAATCCGACCGCCTCTATCTCTGATCGGTACTGCTCAACTATTGCGATCTCGTCGCTTCTGAGCATTATCTCGATCGGCAGCATAAGCATCTGCGAAACTATCTTTTCTGCCCTCATATTTGCCTTCAGGCGCTCAAAGATGATGCGCTCATGCGCCGCGTGTTTATCAATAAGTATCAGCCTTTCGGCTCGCTCAACGATAATATACGAGTTGAACGCCTCGCCGATGATCCGCCAGCTTGATCTTTCCTCAACCGACGAAATTATCGGTATCGGCTTTTGCTCAACTTCGGCAGCCGGAGGCTTGATCGTTGGTGCCGACACCGGTCTTTCGACAGGACGGACCACCTCACGCACCGGCTCTTCAACCTTGGGGGTCGGAGCTTGGCGCGCAGGCTCTGCAGACTTTGGCACAATATCAAGCCCAAGCTGTCTGCGCTTGAGCGACTCCTCACGCCCCTCGCGGATCGGCTCGGTCATATCCGAGAGTCGTCTGCCGCCCACCGCGGCACGAACAACGCTCTGCTCCTGACGTGAAGGGGTCATTTGCATCTCTGGTCTGGTCGCGTTCTGCTCGAGCGCGGCACGAACGCTATAGTAGACCGCCTCGAACACCGGCTTTTCGTTTGAAAACTTCACCTCAAGCTTTGAAGGGTGAACGTTTACGTCGACAAGCGCGGGGTTTATCTCAATGTTCAGAATGCACACCGGGAATTTTTCGGGCGGTATATACGAGACGTACGCCTGCTCGAGCGCCGCCTGAGCCGTTCTGCTCTTAACGTATCTGCCGTTTATAAATATATTCTGAAAATTGCGGTTCACCTTGCAATTATCGCTTCTGCCGCAAAATCCGCTGACCTTGATTCCTTCAAGCCCTCCGTTAACCTCGATGAGCGCTCGGGCAAAATCCCGACCGAATACCGAATGTACGGCGCTTTTAAGGTTGCCGTCGCCAACCGTTTCAAGCCGTGTTGTACCGTCGGTTATAAGACGAAAGGATATTTCGGGATGCGAAAGGGCGATCTTTTCGACCACCGCGTTGATCGCCATGGTTTCGGTTACGTCCTTTTTCAAAAACTTTCTTCTCGCGGGAACGTTTGCAAAGAGGTTTTCGACCATGACCGTCGTTCCGGTCTGCGCCGCGCGATCCCCGATTCCGATAACAACTCCGCCCGACACCTCGATCACCGAGCCGTACTCGGCGTCCGCCGTCTTTGAGATGATTCGAAGATCTGATACGGCGGCAATAGCGGCAAGTGCCTCACCTCGGAATCCAAGCGTCATTATCGCCGAAAGATCGGTCTCGTCCTTTATTTTGCTGGTGGCGTGACGGCGCACTGCGACGGCGAGATCGTCTCGCTCCATGCCGCAGCCGTTATCGGTCACCCTCATAAGCGTGACTCCGCCGTTCTGGGTCTCAACGGTTATGCGAGTCGCGCCCGCGTCTATCGCGTTCTCAACCAGCTCTTTTATGACCGAGGACGGTCTGTCAACCACCTCACCGGCGGCGATCAGGTTTGCAACGGCGAATGAAAGTACGTTTATCTTTCCCATTTTACTTCAACCTTTTTTGCAGATTAAAAAGTAAAGTCATAGCCTCGTACGGCGAAAGCATATTTATATCCACCGCCTTGAGCTCGTCTATGACTTGCTCGGCAAGACAGTCGTCAAGACTGATGATACTATCGTCTTTTTCGGGCATGGGAGGCAGCTCTCCGCCGGTTCTGAGAGTCTTTGAGCTCTGCTCAACAATAGAGAGAACCTCTTTTGCTCGTTTTATAACCTCGTTCGGCAATCCTGCAAGCTTTGCAACCTCGATGCCGTAGCTATCGTCGGTCGAGCCGCGAACGATCTTTCGAAGGAAGGTTATGCTATCCCCTCTCTTCTTTGCCGCAATGTTATAATTGACTATTCCCGGGAACTCGTCCTCAAGACCTGTCAGCTCGTGATAGTGGGTTGCAAACAGCGTTTTTGCACCTATCTTTTTACCGTAGGTATACTCTATTATCGCTCTTGCGATGCTCATACCGTCAAAGGTACTCGTTCCGCGACCAACCTCGTCGTATATTATAAGGCTCTTTTTGGTCGCATTACGAAGTATGTACGCCACCTCGTTCATCTCAAGCATAAAGGTGGACTGACCTGACGCCAGGTCGTCCGACGCTCCGACGCGCGTGAAGATCTTATCAACCGTACCGATACGCGCCTCCTTTGCAGGAACGTACGAGCCCATCTGCGCCATAAGAACTATCAGCGCGACCTGACGCATATAGGTCGATTTACCCGCCATGTTCGGTCCGGTTATCAGCATCATACGGTTATCCTTGGTGTCAAGAAGAACGTCGTTAGGCACGAAATAGGTGTCCTTCACGAACTGCTCGACGACGGGATGACGACCCTCGCGAATATCTATGACATCCGACTGATCTATTTCGGGACGAACAAAGTGATTTCGAGATGCAACGGTTGCCAAAGACAGATAGCAATCGAGCTCGGCTATAAGCTTTGCATTTTTCAGCACGCGTGCCGAGTTTTCTGCCGCAAAGCTGCGGATCTCCTGGAAGAGGTCGTATTCGAGGCTCTGAAGCTTATCGGTCGCGCCGAGAATGGTCGCCTCAAGGTCCTTGAGCTCCTGGGAGATATAACGCTCGCAGTTTGCAAGCGTCTGTTTGCGAACGAATCTATCCGGAACTTGGTTTACAAACGACTTTGAAACCTCGATATAGTAGCCGAATACGCGATTGAATCCGACCTTCAACGTCTTGATTCCGGTCTTCTCTCGCTCCTCATCGCCTATCTTTTCAACCCAGCTCTTACCGTCGGTCATAACCGAGCGAAGGTAATCAACGTCTGCATTATAGCCGTCCTTTATCATTCCGCCCTCTCGAACCGAGAAAGGCGCTTCGTCAACGATAGCGGCGTCTATTCTGTCTCTGAGCTCAGCAATAGGATCAAGCTCTCGGTATATGCGGTTCAGCTCGCCGTCGGCGCACTGAGAGAGCAGCTCGCGAAGCTCGGGAAGGAGCTTGAGTGTCGTACAGACTGCTCGAAGGTCGCGTCCGTTTGCACTGCCGTACACTATCTTGGTCATAAGTCGCTCAAGGTCAAGAACGCCGGACAAAAGCTCGGTCATTTCCTCCCTCAAAAGAAAATTCCCAAACAGCTCGCCGACAGCTCCCTGACGGCGAACTATCTGCGACGGAGAGCGCAGAGGATGCTCAAGCCAGGAGCGGAGCAATCTCGCGCCCGGCGCCGTTTCGGTTTTATCAAGAACCCAAAGCAAGGAACCCTTGCGGTCCTTATTCCTGAGCGTTTCGGTAAGCTCAAGGTTGCGTCGGGTGTTTATGTCCATTTCAAGATACTGTCCGCCGGTGTAGGTCTCAAGCTCGTTTATGTACGAAATGTCCGAGCGCTGCATCTCGGCAACGTAGCTGAGCAGAGCGCCTACGGCGCAAACCAACGGGCGGTCCTCAAGCGTTTCCTCACGAACGTTGCTACCAAACTGCTTTCTGACCAGCTCGCGCGCGTTGTCGTACTCAAATCGACCGGCTTGGTTGGTTGATAGCATAGCCCCGAGTCGATCACGGATAAACTCTCCGGACACGCCGAGCTTCTGCATAGATATGTTAGTAACTATCTCGCGGGGCGAGAAGGTGGCAAGCTCGTTCTGAAGTCGCTTACCGTCCTCGTCCTCAAACGAGGTTGCACAGATCTTTGCCGTTGAGATATCGCAAAAGCAAAGACCGTAGCCGTACGTGCCCTCGTAAACGGCACAGATATAATTATTCTTGTTTTCGGACAGCAGATTGGTCTCAATAAGCGTTCCGGGTGTGACGACGCGGGTTATTCCGCGCTTGACGAGCCCCTTGGCCGTTGCGGGATTCTCCATCTGCTCGCAGATGGCAACGCGGTATCCTTTGTCTATCAGCTTACCGATATACTGCTCGGAGGCGTGATACGGAACGCCGCACATCGGCGCGCGCTCGGCCTCGCCGCAATCACGACCCGTCAAGGTCAGATCAAGCTCACGCGAGGCCGTTATGGCGTCGTCAAAAAACATCTCGTAGAAGTCACCGAGACGGTAAAACAGCAAATAGTCCTTATATTGATTTTTTATCTCAAAATATTGCTCCATCATTGGAGTCATTTTCGGTTTCCTCCGTTTCGGTAATCAGATTTTTGCGATCTCAGTGGCAAGAACCGCCGCAGGACGAGCAGTTTCCGGTGCAGGAGGGCAGCTCTCCGGTGATGTTGAAGGTGATTATTCCGTTAACGTGCTCCATCAGCTCGTTAACTGCCTGCTGGGCATCGCTCAGCGCGGCGAAGCTTTCGTTCTGCATAATGAGGCGATACAGCTCGTCAACTCTTCCCTGAATGTTTGCGATAAGCAAACGGTCCGGCTCTTCCTTCGAGCCCTCGAGCTGGAGAGCCTTCTGCTGAACCTCAAACTCGGCGAGATACGCCTGTATCTTGGGGTCGTTATCGTATGCGGTCTTTGCCTTTTCCATAGCGTCAAGGCGGGGATCTTCCTTAATTGCTTTGCCGAGCTCTGCGGCGAGTTCTTCAATGGTCTTCATTTTGTTTTTCTCCTGTATTGTATGTTTATTTTTTTATTTCTCCGTAGAGATTAAAGGTCTCAACCCGCGTGACGACGATCTCAACGAACTGTCCCGTCATAGCGGCATCTCCCTTAAATATAACTATTTTGTCCTGCTCTGTTCGACCCTCGAGCATATCGGGGTCGTTTTTGCTCACTCCGTCGCAAAGCACGCGAAGAGCTTTACCGAGCAAGGCTTGGTTCTTCTCAAGCGATATTTCGTTTTGAAGCGCAACGAGTCTTGAAAAGCGCTCGTTTTTTACGTCATCGGGTATCTGCCCGTCCATCTCAGCTGCAGGAGTTCCCTTTCGCGGAGAATAGATGAACGAGAATATTCTGTCGTACCTCGCGCGGCGCAGAGCCTCAAGCGTTGCTTCAAAATCCTCCTCCGTCTCACCGGGGAAGCCGACGATTATATCCGACGTCACCGATGCATCGGGGAGCTTTTCTCTGAAATAATCGAGCTTTCCCATATACTGCTCGAGCGTGTAATGTCGGTTCATAGCCGAAAGGATCCGATCACTGCCTGACTGCAACGGCAGATGAAGCTGCTTTGCAACCTTATCACGCTTGGCAATAACGTCGATCAGCTCGCGCGTGGCATCCTTGGGGTGGCTGGTCATAAAATGGAGCTTGAAGTCGCCCTCAAGGCAGGCAAGCCGATCAAGCAGCTCGGCAAAGCTGCAATCAAACTCGCTGTTTTTACCGTATGAGTTGACGTTCTGACCAAGCAGCGTTATATCCCGAGCACCCGACTTGATCAGTTCAAGAACCTCTTTCTCGATCGCCTCGGGACGGCGACTGCGCTCACGTCCGCGAACGTACGGAACTATGCAGTAGGTGCAGAAATTATTGCATCCGTACATAACCGACACCCACGCGCGGTAGCTCGACTCACGGTGAACCGGAATCTCCTCAACGATCTCGGGGCATTCCTCCGGGACTGCAAAGCTGCGGCGTCCTCCCGCAAGTCTTTCCGCCAACATCTTGGGAAAGATCTGTATCGTTCCCGGTGGGAAGGTTATGTCAACGTACGGATAGCGCATCTTAAGCTCGTCGCGTCGGTGCGCCTGTCCGACCATACACCCGCAAACGGCAATGACGAGATCGGGATTCTTCTCTTTTATGTGCTTATACTGCCCGATTATCGAAAGAGTTCGCTTTTCGGCGTGCTCGCGAACGGCGCAGGTGTTCACAATTATAAGATCGGCGAACTGCGGGTCGTCGGTCAGAAGGTAACCCATTGCAACAGCTGTACCTGCGAGCCTTTCGCTGTCTGCCTCGTTTTGCTGACAACCGAAGGTCTGAACAAAGACTCGGGGCGCGCTTCCCTTTCTTTTCTCAAGCTCGGCAGTAAACCCTCTGACGGCACCGATATATTCAATCATTCCCGCATCTGCGGGCAAATAAACCTTATGAGACATCTTATCTCCTAAAACCGCATATTGAATAGTTATATATTATATAATTATACATTAAGCGACCGTTTTTGTCAACAGAAAAGTATAACGCGCCGAGCGTTCTCGGCGCGTTCTTGATTTCATTTTTTATAAGCCAAAATGCTTTCGTAGGCCTCCATGACCTCGTTTATCGGTATCGCAAGTCCGCCACCGTCACTCCACACAACGGTTTCTGTGTATCCGATGACCTTTCCGTTATTGTCGTAGACCTCGCTTCTGACCGTTTCGGCAACCTTCAGCGTCACAACGCCGACTACCTCGCCGTAAGCGTTTATCAGCGGTCCTCCCGAGTTTCCGGGATTGACCGGAGCGTCAAACTGAATATATCCCTTCCCGTCAAGCACGCGGTTGGCGTGAGAAACGTGACCGACCGTGAGAGTCCACGCGTATTTAATGCTATCAGGTGTTCCGATGGCAACTATACGCTCACCCGTTTCAACGTCCAAAGAGTCTCCAATAAAGGCTGTCGGTAGACTTTCGTCCGCGTCGATCTTCAGTACTGCAATATCAAGGCTTGATCTTGACCCGATCAACGTAGCAGTATAAGAACGGATCTCCTGCTCACTATAAAGAACGTGGACAACGATAGCGTCGCTGACGGCAACCGCATTTTCAACGACGTGATGGTTGGTTATAATATGTCCCTCGTCGTTAACGATAAATCCCGATCCGAAGCTGATCGTACCCTTCGTGTTTTTGACCTGTATAGAAACGGTTGTGGGATTGCAAAGCTCGGCGATCTCGGTTACCGTAAGCTCATACGCATGATCTGTTGCCGGCGACCCGGGCAACAGAATTAGCACCAGAGCCAAGGATAACAACGCGCCCCCAAACGCCGACGCCATAGTTACAGCAAAGGCTAATATTCCGCTTTTTTTCTTCTTCGGCTCGGATTTTTCCACCGTCTCGGTGACGAGCTCTTCTGAGTCGGCAAACGTCTCCTGCGGAGTCTCGCCGATCGCTGCCTCTGCTTCGGGAGAGGTTATCTCCTCCTGCTCGTTATTGATGTTCTCTTCTGTCATTGCTTGTTTTCCTTTACTGCGAGCGCTTTGCCCGTCGGTTTCAAATGCCGCAGGAAATGCTCTCTCCTGCGGCACAAATCAAATTGGTTTGTTTCAGTTCAGAAGCTCAAACTTATATCCAACGCCCCAGACCGTCTTGAGTATCCACTTGTCCGAGACGCCCTCGAGCTTCTCGCGCAGACGCTTGACGTGAACGTCGACCGTTCTCGAGTCTCCGAGATAGTCAAATCCCCAAACCTTGTCGAGCAGCTGGTCGCGCGTGAAGACGCGATTATAGTTCGAGGCAAGGAAGTAGAGCAGCTCCAGCTCCTTTGGGGGAATATCGACCGATCTGCCCCTCAGCTTAAGCTCGTATTTCTGCAGGCTGATCTCTATGTTTTCAAACTTTATGACCTCGTCGTCACTCTGCTTGGTATGCACCTGATAGCGGCGAAGCACTGCCTTGACGCGCGAGGAAAGCTCCTTCATATCAAAGGGCTTGACAACGTAGTCGTCAGCTCCCAGCTCAAGCCCGAGAACTTTATCTATAACGTCGCTCTTTGCCGAGATCATAATGATCGGCTTCGAAGAATTCTCGCGGATCTCGCGCAAGACCTGATAGCCGTCCTTTTTAGGAAGAACGACGTCGAGCAGAACGATATCGGGCTCGTACATCTTAAAGAAATTGAGACCCTCAATTCCGTCGCTGACGGTCTTGACCTCGTATCCCTCGTTTTCAAAATATATCTTAATGCTTTCGCATCCGCTGTGGTCGTTGTCTATAACGAGTATCTTGGTATCCAACATTTTGACCTCCTGAAATTTTATCTTAATTGTGTCCAAATAATACATCAAAACCCAAAATTTTATGTGATGTTGATCTGAATTTTTCAAGAATTTGAACTTTACTAATAAATTGTCAACTTATTATAACACAACTTTACCGTTTTGAGAAGAGTTTTTTGCAAATTTATTACGTTTTTTCGAAAAATTTTTATCATTGCTCCATTTATCAATTAAATACTGTCTATCCTCTTGCGAAATTTTGGGTTTTGTGGTAAAATGGCTGTGTATTATGTTTTTATGCGGTTATAAAAATCGCTTTGGTGCTTTTTTAACCGAAAACGCTATGCGCGGGGTAGTTTCCCCGCCGAAAGCAAAGGAGATTTATATATGAAACTTGGTATCGTCGGACTTCCGAACGTCGGTAAGTCAACTCTTTTTAACGCGCTGACCAACGCGGGTGCCGAATCGGCTAACTACCCCTTCTGCACCATTGAGCCCAACGTCGGCGTCGTGACCGTTCCTGACAGTCGCCTTGACGTTCTCGCAAAGATGTATGATCCAAAAAAATACACCCCCGCGATCATTCAGTTCGTGGATATCGCAGGTCTCGTTAAGGGCGCGTCCCAGGGCGAAGGGCTTGGAAACAAGTTCCTTTCAAACATTCGCGAGTGCGACGCGATAGTGCACGTCGTTCGTTGCTTTGAAGACGACAATATCATTCACGTCGACGGCTCGGTCGATCCTATGCGCGATCTTGAAACTATAAATATGGAGTTGATCTTCTCGGACATCGAGATGGTCGACCGCCGCATAGACCGTACCAAGAAAGCAATGAAGGGAGACAAAGCTCTGGCGTCCGAGCTCGAGCTCTTCGAGCGCATCAAGGCAACTCTTGAGGACGGACTGAGCGCCAGAACAATGGAGCTTTCGGACGACGAAAAGGAAATGCTTTTCGACACCCCGCTTCTGACCATGAAACCGGTCATATACGTTGCAAACGTCAGTGAGGACGAGGCTTCGTCCGAGCCGACCGGAAATGCTGCCTATATGAAGGTCAAGGAGTTTGCCGCGACCGAGAACAGCGCGGTCATCGCCGTTTGTGCCGGAATCGAGTCCGAGATCGCCGAGCTTGACGGCGAGGAAAAGGCACTCTTCCTTGCCGATATGGGCATAGAGGAAAGCGGTCTTGACAAGCTCATCAAGGCAAGCTACTCCCTGCTCGGCCTCATAAGCTATCTGACAGCCGGCCCCGAGGAGGTTCGCGCTTGGACTATTACCAAGGGAACGAAGGCTCCTCAAGCCGCCGGTAAGATACACTCCGACTTCGAGCGCGGCTTCATTCGCGCCGAGGTCATAGCCTTTGACGACCTTATTTCTGCCGGAACTATGGCAGCTGCTAAGGATAAGGGACTCGTTCGCAGTGAAGGAAAGGAATACGTTATGCGCGACGGTGACATCGTGCTGTTTAGGTTTAATGTATGAGAATGCGTAAGAAAAAGCACGGCGCCGAAAGAATTGCCGCCTGTGCAGAGCTTTTGATACCCTGCCCCCCCGAGAAGGATATTCGTGAATATTTTGAGTCTGAACGCCCGCTGCATCTCGAGATCGGTTGCGGCAAGGGTGGCTTCGCCTGCGACCTGACCTCGCGCGAGCACGGCTTCAATCTTGTTGCAATGGAGCGCTCGTCGGACGCCGCGTGCGTGGCTCTTGAGCGCGCAAAGGCAAGCTCGGACACAAGACCCGATAACCTGCGCTTCTTTATTGCAAACGCCGAGCATCTGACCGACTATATTCCGGAGAAAAGCGTTGAATGCATCTATCTCAATTTCTCCGATCCGTGGCCCAAGAAGGGTTACTATAAGCGCCGTCTGACCTATACGGCGTTCCTTGAGCAATATCGCAAGATACTCGTTCCGGGCGGAATGCTCAAGCAAAAGACCGACAACCAGGGTCTATTTGAATTCTCGCTCGAGCAGTTTGCCGCGGCGGGACTGACGGTTGAAAGAGTTACCTACGATCTTCACAATTCAGATATGGCCGAGGGCAACGTCGTGACCGAGTACGAAAGCCTTTTCGTCTCACAGGGCAAGCCGATATATTCAGCATGGGTGAGATTTTAAGCTCCGAGCCCTGCGGACTGCTTATCGTCAACAAGCACGCGGGGGTCACCTCACTTGACATTGTTAACATGGTCCGCAGGCTTTTCGGCATCCGACGCGTGGGACACACCGGTACGCTTGACCCTATGGCGACCGGAGTTATGGTCGTTTTGATCGGTCGCGCCGCTAAGGCGGCAGAGCTGGTTCCGTCAGACAGAAAGCGTTATCGCGCGATAATGCGGCTTGGTCTTACGACCGACACTGAGGACACAACGGGAGCCGTTTTGACCACCTCTGAAGCCATACCCGACGCTGAAAAGGTCATCTCTGTTTGCTCCGAGTTCGTTGGAAGCATTGAGCAGATCCCGCCGATGTACAGCGCGCTGAAGGTCAACGGACAAAAGCTGGTGGATATCGCCAGAAAGGGCGGAAATGTTGAACGTAAGCCCCGCCCCATAACCGTTTTTTCTATGAGCTGTACTCCAACCGACCGCGCCGACGAGTTTATTCTCGACGTTGAGTGCTCGGGAGGAACTTATATCCGCACGCTTTGTGCCGACATCGGCGCCCGACTCGGTTGCGGCGGAGCTATGGCTTCTCTGCTCCGAACCGAGGCTTGCGGCTTCGGACTTGAAGAGTCGATGTCTGTCGACGAGCTTCGTGCGCTCACGCCCGCCGAGCTTTCGTCAAGGCTCATTCCGATAGAAGAGCTTTTTCGCGAGCTTCCCAGCGTCACGCTCCCCGCGTTTTATGAAAGACTTTTCCGTTCGGGCTGTGAAATATATCAAAAGAAGATAGGCTCGTCTTATCAAACCGATCAGCTGCTTCGCGTTTGCGGCGAAGAGTGCGGCTTCTTCGCGCTCGGCAAGGCTTGCGAATACGAAAGCGGAAGCGCGATCAAATCAATAAAGCTCTTTTCGTTATAAAGGAGATACAATGATAACCCCCATTTTAGACCAAAAGCGCCGTCTTGTGCTTGACGGCGGAACCGGAACTCTGCTGCAGGCCGCAGGTCTTGCAGCAGGAGAGCTTCCGGAGAGCTGGAATATAAAGCATCCTGAGCGTATAGCTCAAGTGCACCGCGCCTATTTTGAGGCGGGGTGCGATATTGTTTGCACCAACACCTTTGGAGTCAACTCGCTCAAGCACAAGGGCGAGGGCGATGTCGAACGCCTCGTTTCTGCCGCCGTTTCGATCGCAAACGCCGAAAGAAAGGCCGCCGAGGAGCGCAGCGGACAAAAAAAGTTCGTCCTTCTCGACGTAGGTCCGCTCGGACGCTTGCTTCGCCCCTTCGGAGATCTCGACTTTGAAAAAGCCGTTTCGGTCTTTGCAAAAACGGTACGTGCCGGAGAAAAGGCAGGCGTTGACGCCGTTTTCTTTGAGACCTTTACCGACGTTTACGAGCTGAAGGCGGCGATTCTTGCGGCAAAGGAGAACTCTTCTCTGCCCATTTTTGCCTCCTGCGCCTTCGACGAGTCGGGGCATCTTATGACCGGCGCCGATCCTCTTGCGGTCATAGCCATGTGTGAGGGACTCGGAGTCGATGCGCTTGGCGTCAACTGCGGCGTCGGTCCGGCACAGCTATCAAACGTTATTTCAAAATTCGCTGAGTATTCTTCTCTGCCGATCATAATCAAGCCCAACGCAGGGTTGCCGAGATCGGTGAACGGAGAAACCGTGTTCGATCTCTCCCCCGAAGCCTTTGCCGAGCAGATGAAGCCTCTGGCTGCAACCGCATCGTTTATCGGCGGCTGTTGCGGAACGACACCCGACCATATTGCCGCCGCCGTAAAATCGACCGAGGCGATACCCTATAGAGCACCTACTTACAAGGTACACACGCTCGTATCCTCCTATTCTCACGCTGTTGAGCTGGGAAAGAGACCGACCTTGATCGGCGAGCGCATCAATCCGACCGGCAAAAAGGCATTTAAGGAGGCACTTCGCCGCCACGACATCGCGTACATCCTCGCCAGAGGAAGCGAGCAGGCATCAGCGGGCGCCGAGATACTCGACGTAAACGTCGGTCTTCCCGAGATCAACGAAGCCGAAATGATGCTTGAGGTTGTCGAGTCGCTTCAAAGCGTTCTTGATCTGCCTCTGCAGATAGACAGCACCGACCCTGTCGTTATTGAAAAGGCGCTTCGCCGTGTTTGCGGAAAGCCGCTGATAAACTCGGTGAACGGTAAGCCGGAAAGCCTTTCTTCGATCCTTCCGCTTGCCAAGAAGTACGGCGGAGTCGTGGTTGGGTTGACGCTTGACGAAAACGGCATTCCCGACAGCGCGCAGGGGCGCTTTGATATCGCCGAGCGCATAGTTAACGCCGCCGCCGAGTACGGCATCGACAAAAAGAATATTATAATAGATCCGCTGACGTTAACGGTTGCAACCGATCCCGAATCTGCCAAGATCACGCTGGATTCGCTCCGTATGATACGCGAAAGGCTCGGCGTTGGCTGTTGTCTCGGCGTTTCGAATATATCGTTCGGTCTTCCCGACCGCGACCGCATAAACTCGGTGTTCTTCACCTTAGCAATGGACGCCGGGCTGACCGCCGCTATCATGAACCCCCTTTCCGAGCCGATGATGCGCGCCTATCGCAGTTATCTTGCCCTTATGGGCTTTGACGAGGGCTGCGTCGGTTATATCTCGTCGGTAAATCTTGACCAATCTACCGTATCAGCCCCGCAAAAGCCGGACATAGATCTCCGTCACGCGATAATCTCAGGTCTGCGTGAGATCACCTCCGAGCTGACGGCAAAAGAGCTTGAACGTCTTTCCCCTATGGAGATAATCAACGGCATTTTGATTCCCTCTCTTTCGGAGCTTGGCGAGAGGTTCGCTCAAAGAACACTGTTTTTGCCTCAGCTGCTGATGAGCGCAGAGGCGGCAGGCGCGGCGTTTGAGGTCATTCGTGAGAAAATGCCCGCCGGCGCGGGGCAGCGCAAGGAAAAGATAATTCTCGCGACCGTCAAGGGAGACATACACGACATCGGCAAGAACATCGTTCGCGCGCTGCTTGACAACTACAACTACGAGGTTATCGACCTCGGGCGCGACGTCCCCGTCGAGACTATCGTTGAGGCAGCAAAGAGAGAAAGGGCTTACCTCGTAGGGCTTTCAGCTCTGATGACGACGACCGTTCCAGCTATGGAGGAAACGGTCAAGGCACTTCACGACGAAAGCCCCGACATAAAGGTTATGGTTGGCGGAGCTGTGCTGACTCAGGAGTACGCCGATATGATCGGCGCCGATCACTACGCCCCCGACGCTCTCGCCGCAGTAAACTACGCCGAAACGCTTTTCGGGCACAAATAAAAAGGACAAACGACCGTATCGGTCGTTTGTCCTTTTTATTTTTAGAGAAGATTGATACCGTTTGCTTCACACTCGCGGCGCATCTCCTCGGGCCATACCGAGCTCTGCACCTCTCCGATGTGAGCCTTGCGCAGGAAGAACATACACATTCTGGACTGTCCGATACCGCCTCCGATAGTATACGGAAGCTTACCGTCCAGCAGTGCCTTATGGAATGGCATCTCAGCTCTCTCGGGGCAACCTGCGGCGTCAAGCTGAGCAAGCAACGCCTTGCGGTCAACTCTGATACCCATAGAGGTCAGCTCAAGACCAATGTCGAGAACCGGATAGTATACGATAATATCACCGTTGAGCGACCAGTCGTCATAGTCGGGTGCGCGACCGTCGTGAGGCTCACCGGACTTAAGCTTTCCGCCGATCTGCATAATAAAGACGGCACCGTAATCGCGGGCGACCTGATGCTCTCTTTCCTTGGGCGAGAGCTCGGGGTACTTGTCCTCAAGCTCCTGCGTGGTAAAGAAGGTTATATGCTCGGGGAGAAGGCGTCCGATAAAGTTATAGTCCTCTGTTATATAATTCTCGGTGTGTCTGAGGGCGCGATAAATACGCTTGACTATCAGCTTGAGAGTTTCAACGTTACGCTCTTCTTCGGTGATTATACGCTCCCAGTCCCACTGGTCAACGTATACCGAATGGATATTATCACATTCTTCGTCGCCTCTGATAGCAGACATATCGGTATAGATTCCCTCGCCGGCATTAAAACCGTATTCGGCAAGCGCCATTCTCTTCCACTTTGCAAGCGAATGAACGATCTCACAGCGCTCACCGGTATGCAAATTAAAGGATACCGCGCGCTCCCAACCGTTAAGGCTGTCGTTAAGTCCGCTCTTTTCGGGGACAAACAAGGGCGCTGAAACGCGGGTCAGGTTCAACTGTATGGCAAGATCGCGCTCAAAAAAGTCCTTGACCTTTTTGATGGCGAGCTGGGTCTGTCGAATTGTCAGGTCGGATCTGTAATCCTTGGGTATAAAGAGCTTAGACATACTTTGCCTCATTTCAAAAAACTATATGGGTATTATACCACATCTGTTCCGTCTATGCAATAGATAAAGGCAAAAAAGTTGCGGTTTCAGAAGAAAGAGGATTAAATATTTTTTTACAAAATCTACACTTTTTTGGGTCAATCAAATCTACGAAAAACGCAAAAATTATCTAAAATTACCAAAAAATCGCTTGACTTATTGCGATTTATTGTGATATAATAAGACAGTTCCATACAAAATTCAATAAAAAGGACGGAATAACTATGGCAAACAATTTAATTTACGGTGTTCACGACAGACCCCCGTTTGGCAAACGCTTGATCTTCGCGTTCCAGCAGTTTCTTGCCATTCTGGCAGCAACCATCTTGGTTCCCTCCATTATCGGCCTGCCGACTCAGATGCCCGCCGCGATCTTCGGAGCCGGTGTTGGAACGCTGATCTATCAGCTTTTCACCAAGTTCAAGAGCCCCGTTTTCCTTGGTAGCTCGTTTGCTTTCTTGGGCTCGCTTGGAACTGCTGTATCGTACGGATATGGCGGTATCGTTCTCGGCGCTATTGTTGCCGGTCTTGTATACGTCGTTCTCGCACTCATAATACACTTTGTCGGCACGGCATGGATATCCAAGCTCATGCCCCCCGTCATCATCGGACCGACTGTAACCCTGATCGGTTTGACTCTTGCCGGCAACGCAATGGGCGATATCGTCAAGGCAAACAGCGCTCCCGTAATGTATAGTAGCTACAACCTTGTTGCTCTGCTTTGCGGACTTATCACCTTCGCAGTAGTAATCATCTGCTCGGTGCAGAAGAAATATACCATGCCTAAGCTCATTCCCTTCATTATCGGAATTGGAGCCGGCTATGTCGTTGCTTCTATCTTCACGGTGATCGGCAACGTTGCTAATATCGACTATCTGAAGATAGTCAACTGGGAGCCGATCGTCAGCAACTTCATCAATGCCGAAGGTCAGTTCATAGGCGCATCTGCCTTCTTCACCATTCCCAAATTCTCGATTGTTGAAGCGATCAAGGAGCTCTTTAGCGGAGAGCTTTCGAGTGAGATCCTCGCCGCCGGCGGAACCGGCACTATTCTCTCCCCCGGCGCCATTGCCGAGGTCGTAGTTGCCTTCCTTCCCGTTGCTCTCGTTGTTTTTGCAGAGCATATTGCCGACCACAAGAATCTTTCTTCTATAATTGACCACGACCTGATCGAGGAGCCGGGTCTTAAGAGAACTCTCCTTGGCGACGGCGTTGGATCGATTGCCGGAACGATGTTTGGTATCTGCCCTAACACCACCTACGGTGAAAGCGTCGGTTGCGTTGCTATCACCCGAAATGCATCGGTCGTCACCATTACCACAACTGCTGTAATGTGTATGCTCCTGGCATTCTTCAGCCCCCTTACCGCAATACTCCGAACAATTCCTTCCTGTGTAATGGGCGGCGTTTGCCTGACTCTGTACGGCTTCATCGCCGTTTCGGGACTTAAGATGATCAAAGAGGTTGACCTTAGTGAAAGCAAGAATCTCTTTATCGTCGCAGCCATTCTGATCTCGGGTATTGGCGGTCTGAAGATCGACATTCCCTACGCCTTCGCTGAGAACGGAGCAATCCTGAGCGTTATCACGATCAAGGAGATAGCAACCGCGCTTATCCTCGGAATCGTTACAAACGTTATTCTGACCAAGGTTGAAAACATAAAATCCAAGAAAGCACCCCCCGAGGAGAAAGATGATGAAGCAGTATGACAACGTGGTTGTCTTCAACCATCCCCTGATCAACCACAAGATCGCAATTCTGCGAGATGAAAAAACCAGCATGAAGGAGTTCCGTGAGCTCGTCGAAGAGATCACGACCCTTATGACCTACGAAAGTCTCAAGGAAAACGTTCCAACCGTTGAAAAGCAGGTTAAAACCCCGCTTGAAACCTGTACGCAGCATATCGTTGAAGACGATTCCATCGTCATCGTTCCGATCCTGCGCGCCGGACTCGGTATGGTAAACGGAGTTCACGTCCTCTTCCCTCTTGCAAAGGTTGGACACATCGGTATGTACCGTAACGAGGAAACTCTTGAGCCCGACACTTACTACTGTAAGCTCCCCCAGGGCATTGAGAATAAGCTTGCAATACTTATCGACCCGATGCTTGCAACCGGCGGAAGCGCTTGCGATGCGATACAGCTCCTTAAGGATAAGGGCTGCAAGAACATTAAGTTCATGGCGATCATCGGCGCCCCCGAAGGAGTTTCGCGCGTTGCAGAGGCGCATCCCGACGTAAAGATCTACGTCTCTACGATGGACAGATGCCTCAACGAGCACGGCTATATCCTTCCCGGTCTCGGAGACGCAGGCGACCGACTCTTCGGAACGAAATAACATAAAAGGACTCACTCCACAGAGTGAGTCCTTTTACATGCAGGCGCGTGATGAGATAGAAGGGCGGCATTGCTGCCCTCGATGATATACGCCGCACTTCGTGCGGTGATGATATACCAAGCCTGCGGCTTGGATAGAAAAAAGCCGTTTGCTTTTGCGAATGGCTTTTTTCTGCTATAAACGAGTAAAAAGGTCAAAAATCGAGGTAATTGCGAACAAAAGGTCAACTTAAATATTTCTTCATCAATGCGACTGCAATGATAAGAAGAATGCCAAATATATAGAGTAGTATTTTTCTCAATTTACTTGGCTTTTTAGGTAATGAAATTCCTTCAATTGCTTTCATTTCATTAACGGTAAGGTGTTTTTTACAGTTTGGACATTCAAATTCATCCCATGTAAATTGAATATCGCCTATCGCAAAATTGCCTCCGGGCATGCTGAAATCAAAATCCTTCGCTTCAGGAGATCTGGAATTAACCACTTTTGACACCGGAACTTTCTCCAGCTTTGTTTTGCATTCGGGACAGAAATGGTCTTTGCGAAAATAAAAAATATCGTTATATTCTCGTTTATATCCATGAGGCATACCCTTACCACCTTTCTTTATTTCATTATACCACACTTTCACCAATAAATCAAGGCGAAGCCTTGTATATCACCAATTCCGCAAGGAATTGCATATCATCAACACGAAGTGTTGTATATCATCATTGCGAAAGCGGATACAGCCTACGGCTGATGATATACTCGCTTTGACGAGATATGCTCGTCAAAGCGGATGAGATACACGCTAAGGCGTGATGATATACCATTGCTTTCGCAATGGATAAACAAAAAAGGAACTTTTGGTAGACAAAAGTTCCTTTTTTGTTGGCGGGGGCAGAAGGGCTCGAACCCACGACCCACGGTTTTGGAGACCGGTACTCTACCAACTGAGCTATACCCCCATGCAACTCCTGTATTATACCATACCCTGCCCTCTTTTGCAATACCCTTTTGCAAATTTTTTCTTTTATTTTTCTCTTTTTAGCCTTATTTGGCGCCACTTTGTTACATAATAAAATAAAGATTGACATTTGACGGGAAAAATGATAAAATATGTATGCACACAGTGTGCAAAAAAAGACAAGAGTTAACAGTCAGCGAGGTATGCGGCACTCAACGACACGACCAATCATTGGTCGTCCGAATCAAGCCGCCGACGGATTTTATGAAAATTAAAGTAAAAAAGCGCAGCTACGCCGAGCTTGAAGCGGCGTACAGATCAAGGCAAAAGAAGCACAAACGACCGAAAAGGCCGTCTCTGTTCTTCAGAACGCTGATGAAGCTGGTTGCCCTTCCCGATATGATGGCAACTCACTTCAAGTGCGAGAAGATCGGCATGGAGAAGCTCGGCAAAAACGAGCCGGCATTCTTCATTATGAATCACTCAAGCTTTATAGATCTCGAGATAACGGCAACCGCACTCTATCCCCGTGCCTTTAACATCGTTGCAACCACCGACGCCTTTATAGGTAAGGAGTGGCTTATGCGGCAGATCGGTTGTATACCGACCAAGAAATTCGTTGCCGACATCACGATGGTCCGCGATATGGTTTACGCCGCCAAGAAGAAAAAATGCAGCATCGTTATGTTCCCCGAGGCGGGATACACCTTTGACGGCACTGCCACCACAATGTCGGACAGTCTTGGCAAGTGCGTCAAGCTTCTCGGCATACCTCTCGTTTCGGTGATAACTGAAGGCGCGTTTTTGCGCGACCCACTTTACAACAATCTCCAGCGCCGAAAGGTCAAGGTTTCAGCCAAGATGGAATACCTGCTGACGGCAGACGAGGTAAAGTCCATGTCCGCCGAGGAGATCAGCGCGATCATTGCCGAAAAATTCGCATTTGACGGTTTCAAGTGGCAAAAAGAGAACGGCATCAAAATTTCCGAAAGCTTCCGAGCTGACGGACTTGAGCGCCTTCTTTACAAATGCCCCGACTGCCAAAGTGAAGGACGAATGCTCGGCAAAGGAATCTCTCTTAAATGCAATGCTTGCGGAGCCGAATATTCATTGAGTGAATACGGAGTGCTTGTTGCGACAAGCGCGAAAAACGGATTTTCTCATATTCCCGACTGGTATAAATGGGAGCGCGAGGAGGTCAAAAAGGAGCTACTTGACGACCGCTATCTGCTCGACATTCCCGTCAATATCTACGTCAGCTTTGAACCGAAAAACGTTTTCGACGTAGGGTCGGGTAGACTTGTTCACGATAAAAACGGATTCCGCTTGACGAGCGATGACGGTGAGATAGACTACACTCAAAAGCCGCTCTCCTGCTACAGTATAAACTCTGATTTTAACTGGTACGAGATCGGAGACATAATCTCTATCGGAAACAACGAACGACTCTTTTACTGCTTCCCCACAGATCAAAGCGTTCCGGTTGCAAAAGCGCGTCTGGCAGCCGAGGAGCTATATAAGCTCAACAAATAAAATCCGAAAGCACCTGATTTCAGGTGCTTTCGGATTTTTGCTTATTTATTAAGTCTTTTACCGACAGCGCCGCCGGGATGGATAACTGCGAACTTTTCGTTCTTGAATCCGGTGTACTCGATAACGGCTGTCTGAAGTGCATCAAAGATAGCGTTGGTAACGGCGAAGCTCGTCGTTCCCTGGCAGTTATATCGGTCGCACTCGCGAGTGACCTTCATAGCCAGAACTATATCCGACTTCTCGGCAAGAGGAGATTCGGTGTTCTCGGTAACGGCGATAAGGGTTGCGCCCTTTCCTCGGCAGATGTCTGCAATGGGCATCAGCTCGTCGGTCTTTCCTCCGCGGGAAACGAGCAACATAACGTCTCCCTTCTGGATAAATCCGAGCCCTCCGTGGACGGCTTCGGCGGGAGAGACGAATCTTGCAGGTCTTTCAACGCAACACATAAGATGCGCGAAGTGCTGGCAGGCAATGCCCGAATGTCCGCATCCCGAAGCACCGATACGCTCGGCGTTAGAGAGAACTTCAACTGCCTTTACAAACTCCTCGGAGCTGATAACCTCTTTGGTTGCCATAATGCTTTCGCTTTCAATGTCAAAAGCATTCATTGCGGCTTCTATGATCTCGGTATTCATCAGGCGTTATGTACCTCGTCGTAAACTCTGCGAAGGGTTGAAAGCATTGCCTCGGCGGCTGCCTCGGGATCATCTGCCTTCATAACTCCGCTGGTGCAACCGGTTGCCTGTGCTCCTGCGCGAATAACGTTCGCAACGTCGTCTGCATTCGAAATACCGGCTCCCTGAAGAACCATTATATCGGGGTTGATTGCATTTACGGCAGCGATAGTATCGCGAACGTAACCCATATCACTGGCAACGCCCGTTCCGATCAGCTCGGTGGGCTCGGCAACGATAATGTTGGGCGACATTTTTGCAATTCTCTCAACGTCCTCAACGCTATCGGCGCAAACGATGGTGGCAAGACCGATCTCGTCGGCTCTCTTTATCGTCTTCTCAAGCTCTTCCATAGTGAGCTTCTTTTCGGCGTGGTTGAGCATTACGCCAACGGCACCCGCGTCCTTGACCGATTCGGGAAGGACCGAGCCAAGACCGCGACCGGGGGTCAGCGAGTCCATATGCTGGGCGTAGACGTGGAGGCGTTTGGTGTTCTCTGCAATAAGACGAATATCTGCATACTGCGGAGTTACGATTATATCAAGGTCGTATTTTTCTGCGATCTCATCGAGCTTGAGGCAGAGCTTGAGCATTCTCTCGCCCCACATAAAGCACTTCGGGCCGACCTCAAAGAAGGGCGCTCTGATCTTATATCCATTATACATCTCTGTTCCCTCTCTTACATCTCAAAAACTTCGATACCGAGGATCGAGCAAAGATCGCGGATCTCGGCGCGCTTATCTCCGTAAGTGATTATGTAGTGCTGGCAGGCAACGTTCTCTGCGAAATACTCAACGTCGTTGATGTATATCTCAAGAGCCGAGAGCTGGGGAGCGGGCTGATCCCAACCGCATTCCTCCCACTTCGGCGGGGTCTTACCGTCGCCGAGGAGCATCTGCATAACGTACTTTCCGTCGTTATAGGTAAGACGGCTCATAGTGACCGTTCCGGTCTTGACCTTGGAAACGTTCAGAATTCCCTCGGTGAGAAGTCCGAACGCGGCGGGAAGAACGGTATAGGTATCTCCGTCGATCATATCGCAGGCGATAAAGTCGGGAACTCCGGCAAGAACGCTCTCCTCAAAGAACTCATAGAATTCAAGGTATCCTGCGAGCTGACCGGTCAGTCTGTTCATCATAAGCTGGGTAACGGCACCGAGCGAGTCGTTTTCCGGAACGGTGGTGTATCCGTCCTCGGAAAGGAGCATAAAGATGGGTGCGGGCGGGAAGCCGCAGAGCTTCTTCATACCGTCAACGTCCTTGAGCGAGATAGAACGGTAGCCACGCTCCTCGGCTATCTCCTTGACTGCAAGGTAATAACCGGCGGCGAGGTACATAGACTCCTCTTTTCCGGGCTTGAGGAAGTTCCACTTCTTTATGCGGTTCTCAACGACCTCGCGCTTTGCCTCTTCGGTGACCTTTTCGTACTTCTGCTGGATCTCAAGCATTTCGAAGGTCTCGATCTCAACTCCGGTGGTCTTCTTGAGCGAAAGACCGTCGTAGAGAGTTCCGTAGAGCTGCATATCGCGGTAACCCGCCATACCGACCTTATCGGAAAGCAGGCTTCTTGCGGCGCTTGCGGCGCGGCAGAAGGACGCGACCTTTGCACTGTTGGTCTTCTTACCGATAATGTCGTATACGTACTTAAACTTATATCCGAGTCCTGCGAAGGTCGCGCGAAGACCCGAGGTTCCTGCCTGGTCTGCGGTTGTGACCAGTCTGTCACCCTCATACCAGCCGCAAAGTCCCCAAAGGACCATAGGCAGATGACGGTACTGCTCGGTGATCTTGATAACGGCGTGGGTCGGTATCCAACCGGCAACGCAGAGAACGAGAGCATCGAGATCAGTGCCGGCAAGCTTATCAAGGGCTGCCTTTATCTGGGTCTCCTCATAATCGTCGGCAACGGGATAGACCTCGTACAGGTCAAGTCCCTCCTCCTTGAGAGCCTCGGCGGCTGCCTTACACTTGCGAACAACTACGTCAACCGGCGTGTTGATCTCGCCAAATCCGATAAATCCAATTTTGTTCATTGTTTTTTTCTCCGTTTTTATTAAAATTTTATCGTTTTTCAAAAATATTTTCAGTCAATCGCCAAATACATATCACAAACGACCGGCATGTGGTCGGATGCATATTTCCAATATCCTTCTTTTTTAGCAAAGTTACGGTATATGACAGAATATTTAGTCGGCGTTATATCGCTTGAAACAAATATAGCGTCAATTATTCTCTTATCCATTCCGCCCAATCCCTTTGACACTGCAACGTCCTCTGCCGTTCCATTGTTCGGGAACTCGTATCTAAACGCATTGTTTATCAGCGTAAAGGGGAAACCAGAATTATATTTAAACTTCGGCTTATCCTTGGCAACGAATTTGACTCCCTTGAACTGTTTTGCATACTTGAAATAGGTTCCGTTGTTCAGCTTATTGAAAGCGCTTCCGGTGTCATAGTTTCCGCCAGGAGCATCAGTGTTCATATCTCCGCAAAGGATCATCGGCAGATTCTTATAAGCAGAAAGCTCATTTTCAATTATTCCGTAAAGTATATCGACCTGCTTTGATCTTACCGATTCTCCCGAATTATCGAGATGCGTGTTCAGCACGAGAAATTGCTTGGAAGTATCCTTGTGCTCAAACACCGCGTAAGTTACGTAGCGCGGATGCTTACACCTCGTGCCGGAGACCACCTCGCCCACGTCCATAAGCTTATACCATCCTCCCGCTATAAGCGTTAGGGTGTTTGTATCATAGTAAATGAAATCATCCGGCTCATCTGTCATACCTGTCGTTTCAGTAACGAGCGTATATCCTTCCATAGTCTGATTCAGCTTGTCATAACGCTTGGAAGCCGTACCGCTGAGCCACTGCTCTCCGCACTCCTGCAAACAGTATACGTCGGCAGGATTTTCCGCGATTACGGTTGCAACGTTTTTCTCTCTGTATCCGTAATTGAAGCCGAGATACTGCGACTGGATATTATACGTGACTACCGTTAAACGGGCATTGCCTTCCGGAGTAACGGTAGACGGGGTCGAGCTTGTTGTTGTGTCGTTTGCTTGTGTAGTGGTATCTGCGACCGTCGTGTCGGCAGCAGTTGTTGTGTCTGCAGCAGTCGTATCTTCCCCTTCGGGAGCTACGACGTCGTTACACGATGGCAAAAGCATTGCAAGAGCCAAGAAGGAGATCAAAAGGACTCTGCAAAACGTCTTGTTCTTTTTCATTTTTCACCTATAACCTTATTAGATTTTTTTACTTCACACAAATTATCAGAGAGAAGCCCGAAGAGCTCGGTATTCTCTCTGATGAATTTTACGAATTTACAGCTTGCTTATTTAGCTTATCAGAACTTCATTTCACAAGCTACCGGCATATGGTCGGATGCATATTTCCAGCAATTCTTTTTAGTTGAAAAGTTGCGATAGATTACGCTGTACTTAGTCGGGGTTATATTGTCTGAAACGAAGATGAAGTCGATTATACGCTTATCCATATTAGATCCTTGATCTTCCGCTGTTCCGTCATTCGGGAAATCCTTCACAAATGCATTGTTGATAAGCGTATAGGGATATCCGGAATACCAATGGAAGTTCGGCATATTATCAGCGACGAACTGAACTCCATTTCTCTGTTTTGCCCACTTGAAATATGTTCCGTCATTCAACTTGTTAAAGGTGCTCTCGGTGGGATGATAATAACTGCCATTAGAGTTCTTTCCGGTTTGATAATCTGCATTCATGTCTCCGCAGAGGATCATCGGAAGACTCTTATACTGTGCAAGATTGGAGTCGATAAAGGCAAACAGTTTATTTGCCTGCTCTAATCTGACAGCCGCAGTACTGTTGTCGAGGTGCGTGTTCAAGACCAAGAACTGCTTTCCGGTCGCTTTATGCTCAAACACCGCCCAAGTTACGTAACGGGTATGCTTAGATTTATCGCTTCCAACGCTGTCATTCTTCTTCATAAGTTGATAGTAGCCACCCTTAATAAGGGTCACGGTCTTCGCGTTATAGAAAATGAAATCGTCGGGCTCATCGGTCATTTTTGCGGTCTCTTCAACGAGGGTGTATCCCGCCATAGTAGCAAGCAGATTCTTTTTATCGTCTATATTCCAATAGCACTTGTCCGGATTCTTCAGTGATCCAAGGCCCAAAAAGCCATAGTCCGGTTTTGATCCGTAGCACTCCTGCAGGCAGTATACGTCTGCAAGATTTTCGGCGATCACTGTTTTAACGTTGTTTTCCCTGTATCCATAGTCGCTACCGGTATAAGAACCCTGGATGTTCCACGTTATCACCTTTATAGCCGCCTGCGGCTCTGGCTCGGGATCGGGTGTGGGTTGGGTCGTGGTGACCGGAACCGTCGTGGTTACCGGTGCTGTGGTGGTCACCGGCTTGGACGTCGTAGTGACGGGCTTGGTCGTGGTCACCGGCTTTTGAGTTGTGGTTGCGGCGGTGGTCGTTGCCGGTCTTTGAGTAGTGGTGCTCGGAACGGTGGTCGTATCGTCGCTCGGCGCGGCGGTAGTCGTATCGTTCGGAACATAGGTCGTCGTCTCATCCGACGGAGTTACGACGGTGGTCGTATCATCGGTAGGCGCTACCGTCGTGGTGGTCGAAGGAGTCACCTCGGCGGTGGTATCGTTAGGGACTGCCGTAGTGGTACCGTCCGACGGAGTTACCTCGGCAGAGTCATTGGGAACGACTGTTTCGGACTGCGTATCGCCTGCGGTCGTAGTGTCAGCCGCAGTTGTCGTGTCTTGAACTACGGTGGTGGTACCATTAGTAATATCAAGGGTCGTGGTTTCGATCGTTGTGGTGTCGCCTGCCGTGGTATCATCCGCGCCCGGCACAACAGCCTCTTCGCAGGACGTCAGCAGCATTGTTGCCGCCAACAGCAACACCAAGAAGATCGTGCCGATCCTTTTAATGTTTTTCATACAGTTCTCCTTATATTTAGCTATTTGCCTTTATGAATTAAACTCCAACTCGCAAGCGACCGGCATATGGTCGGATGCGTACCTCCAATAACCGTTTCTTGTCGAAACGTTGCAATAAACGACTTGATACGTTTTAGGAGTTAAAACGGTATTGGGGGAAACGAAGATAAAATCGAGTATCTTCTTATCCATGCCGCCGGAAAGCTGAGATTCAGGCTGTCCGTTGTCCTTGATATCTTTAACGTAGGCACTTTGTATGTACGTATACGGCTCATCTGAATACCACTCGAATTCCGGCTTGTTATCGGTGACAAGCTTGACCCCGTCGAACTGATACGCCCACTTAAAATGGGTTCCGTCATTCAACTTGTTAAAGGTGCTCTCGGTGGGGTGATAATAACTGCCATCCTCTTTCTTTCCGGACTGATAATCCGCGTTCATATCTCCGCAAAGGATCATCGGCAGAGTCTTATACTGAGAAAGGCTGGAGTCAATATAACGATACAGCTTTTCGACCTGCTTCGTCCTGACCGTCGCGCTCTTGGTATCGAGATGCGTGTTAAATACTATAAATTGCTTTTTGGTCTCTTTATGCTCAAACACCGCCCAGGTTACAAATCTGTCAAGATTAGATGCATCGCCAAAAATTATGTTGACCTTTTCGCCCTTTTTCATAAGCATCTCAGAGTCGCTTGCTACGAGAGTAAGAACGTCCGAGTTATAGTAGATGTGATTATAGAAATAGTCATCCTCATAGCTGGAATAACCGCTCGGCTTTCCCTCCGAGGCGGCAACGATCGTATATCCCGCCATGATCTTGGTTTTAACCGTATTTACATCCAGAATTTTTCCAACCTCCTGCAAGCAATATATGTCGGCAGGAGTCTTTTTGATGGTGGCGGCAACCATGTCAACGCGACCGTAAGTATCTTCTTTGTTGTTGTTATAACCGCAGACGTTCCAAGATATCACCTTGACTCCGGGAGTCTTCGGCTCGGGTTCGGGCTCGGGAGTCGGCACGGTCGTAGTGACCGGAACAGTAGTGGTTACCGGAGCCGTCGTAGTAACCGGCTTGGACGTCGTAGTGACGGGCTTGGTCGTGGTCACCGGCTTTTGAGTTGTGGTTGCGGCGGTGGTCGTTGCCGGTCTCTGGGTAGTGGTGCTCGGAACGGTGGTCGTATCGTCGCTCGGTGCGGCGGTAGTCGTATCGTTCGGAACATAGGTCGTCGTCTCATCCGACGGAGTTACGACAGTGGTCGTATCCTCGGTGGGCGCTACCGTCGTGGTGGTCGAAGGAGTAACCTCAACAGTGGTATCGTTCGGGACTGCCGTAGTCGTACCGTCCGACGGAGTTACCTCGGCAGAGTCATTGGGGACGACCGTTTCGGACTGCGTATCGCCTGCGGTCGTAGTGTCAGCCGCAGTTGTCGTGTCTTGAACTACGGTGGTGGTACCATTAGTAATATCAAGGGTCGTGGTTTCGATCGTTGTGGTGTCGCCTGCCGT
>JAFVUB010000011.1 GCA_017502915.1 Clostridia bacterium | reverse complement strand
TCCTTTTTATTTACGTTCGTATTATACCATACAAAACCTTCTATGTCAACACTGCCGTTCACTTTTTTCGCTTTTCCGTTCTCCTTTTTACCCTAAAGCTATTGACTATTTTTCCTCTCAATGTTATAATTCTTGTGTGTGTAATTTGGGTGTTGATGACAGTATCGCAACGGGATAACATCAACGCCAAAATCCATAGAGGAGATATGTACATAATGTTAAATTCACCGTATGCAAAGCCTCTGGTTGCGCCGAGCGTAGCGCGTCCGCGTTTGATGTTAAATCCCGACGATATTGAGCGGGTCAGAAACAATTTGTCACGTTATCCTTCGGTCACGTCACGTTGGAACGAGCTTTGTGACTCGGAGCTTGCAAAAGTTGGCGCAACTCCGGATTTTGGTAGCTATCATCTGCGCGACTGCCTTATTATCGAGGCTCGCGCCCTGAAAATGCTTCTTGATCCCGACGAATCACAGATCAAGCAGCTTATTTCCGATCTTTGCGAAATGCTCCAAGGCTTTCACGTCAAGGACGGCATCATGGGAGCCCGTTGGGGAGGTCATCTTATCTTCATTGCCGCCGAGGTCTATGACTGGTGTTACAGCTATCTGACCGACGCCGATAAAGAGCTGATCATTTCATTCTGCGAAAAGACTGCCGAGGCTTATATGGAGATGGGATACCCCCCTTCCCGTCAGATGGCTATCGCCGGTCATGGAGGCGAGGCTCAGCTCCTTCGCGACCTCTTGGCCTTTTCGATCGCGGTTTACGACGAGCGTCCCGACATATACGATTTCTGCGCCGGACGTATTTTTGACGAATACGTCTCGGAATATAACTTGATGTTTGCCGCAGGTGCATCTCCGCAGGGTCCCTCCTACAGTGCTTACCGCTTTACCTGTATGCTCTGGTCCGAGCTGCTTATGCGCCCGATGCTCAAGGCTCCGCTTTACGAATCCACTGAGGTTATGGCGGACGGATTCTACTATTTGAGACTTCCGGACGGTCAGGCTCTGCCGCTCGGTGATAATTTCTATGCAACGAAATCACCGAACACGCGTGCCTATCCCTTCGCTGTTCCGATGTTCCTCGCTTGGGCTTGCACTGGTCGAGACGACTTCTTTGAGCAAGCCGAGGGGGTTGAGACGTATCTCGTTCCCGAACGCTGCGGGATCGATTACTACAAGGACGGCTCGTGGGGTGAGGCACTGATCTCGCCCGTCTCTTATCTTGTATTTGCAGGTCTCACCGAATCGAAGCCGAGCAAAAAGCGCGAAAAGTGGCATCACTTTGGCGATCCGATCGGTATGTCGGTCTACAAGGATGAGGACACCTTCGTTCTTATGAAGCTCGGAAATTACTGGGGCTCGAATCACGACCATCTTGACACCGGCTGCTTCCAGATCTGGTACAAGGGTACTTTAGCCGGAGATTCAGGCATTTACGATAATTACCACGCTCCGCACAGAACGAGATACATCACCCGCACCTGCGCCCACAACTGTCTCACGATCCGTGCACCTCAGCACATCGAGGGTAGCGGCTTCCCGGCCGACCGTCCCAACGACGGTGGCACGAGACGCCCTCGCGGTGCTGAAGAACCCAAGACCTACGCCATTTTCCGCGAGTTCTATCATATGGCTGACACGCTCTGGCACCTTGAGTCGGAGGACGAAGTCTCTATTTGCGGCGATCTGTCCGACGCTTACAACCACACCTGTGACAAGGTCATTCGTAAGATGCAGTATTTCCCGAAGGAAAAGCGTTTCGTGGTCTCCGACGAGGTGGTATCGAAGTGCGCCGACTACAAAAAGGAATTTCTTATCCACTACGAACTTGAGCCCGAGATCAGCGGCAACACCGTCGTTCTGCAAAACGATCGGGCAAGACTGGTCTGTCATGTGAAGACTCCAGAAGACGCAACTATAACAAACCTCGGAGGAGAGGGCAAACGCTTTATGTGCGATGGGGTCAACTATGATCCTCCCCACTTCTTTGACAATAAGGACCTCGGCTGGGGTCGCGTCGTGATCTCGCCGAAGATCCCCGCATTGGTGGACAATTTTGTGGTCGAAATGACCCTTGAAGAAAAGGAGAACTGACCGTGAAGATTTTACTTACTACACCTATACTCCATTGGAACGAGCGCTATTTTCCCGAGCACCTGCTTGAGCGTATGGCAGCTCTCGGTGAGCTCAGGCTGAACGAAACAGGCGCAGCTTTCTCTCGCGAGGACCTTATGTCGAGACTGTCTGACGTTGACGTTGTCGTTACCCACTGGGGTAGTCTGCAGTACGACGCCGAGATACTCGACAAGGCACCCAATCTGAAGGTCATTGCTCACTGCGCCGGAACAGTTGCCACTATCGCCAGCGAGGAATCGTACAAAAGAGGCATACAGACCCTGAGCGCAAATCCCGTTATGTGCAAGTACGTTGCCGAGTGGACGCTTGGAGCTATCATTAACGGTCTTCGTGAGTTTCGCAAGCACGACAACATTATGCGTGAGGGGCTGTGGCACAGAAGCACCGACGTAACGCGTTCGATATACGACGTGAAAATAGGCCTTATCGGAATGGGAGCTATCGGCAGAATATTGCTTGATCTTCTTGCGCCGTTCGAAAGCCAGGTTTTGGTCTACGATCCTTTTATAAACGAAGACGCGCTCGCAAAGTGGCCTAATGCTCGTCTTGCAAGCTTTGAAGAGGTAATGCACTGCCCCGTCGTCTCGCTTCACGCCTCAAAGACTCCTCAGACCTACCATATGATCAACGCCGAATCTCTTGCCATGATGCCCGACGGCGGTCTACTGATAAACAGCGCCCGTGCGGCTCTGATCGACACCGAGGCTCTCCTCGCAGAGCTTCAGTCGGGTCGTATTTCGGCGGCACTTGACGTCTTTGACAAGGAAAGGTGCGCACAAGATGAAAGACTCCTTGCCTGTGTTGACAACACCCTGCTCCAGTCTCATATGGCGGCCGTCCCCGCCGGTGCTTGCATGACCGAAGCGATCGTCGAGGACCTTGAGCGCTTTGCAAAGGGTGAACCGATGGTGAACACCGTCAGCGTTGAAAAATTCAGACTTATGACTCAAGAATAATTTTTAGGAGGATAACCGTGAATATACTCGAAAGACTCAGAAACTCAATAGTCGTTCCCGTCGTGGTCCTTGACCGCGTAGAGGACGCCGTTCCCACCGCAAAAGCGCTTATCGCAGGCGGCGTTGACGTTATGGAAATAACCTTCCGCACTGCCGCTGCGGCAGATTCTATCGCCGCAGTTGCCGAAAACTGCCCCGATATGCTCGTCGGTGCCGGAACTATACTTAACCTTGACCAGTGCAAGCTCGCTATCGAGAAGGGCGCGAAGTTCATCGTCTCGCCCGGATTTGACGCCGAGGTCGTTTCGTACTGCGTGGAAAACGGAATTGCCGTTTGCCCCGGATGCGTTACCCCCACCGAGATAATGGCGGCTCTCAAGCTTGGACTTAAGGTGGTCAAGTTCTTCCCCGCAAACGTTTACGGCGGTCTTACCGCGATGAAGAACCTCTCTGCTCCCTTCGGCGGAGTTAAGTTCCTCCCCACCGGCGGAGTTAATACCGAAAACATCAAGGAATACTTCTCAGCTCCCTTTATTCACGCCGTAGGAGGCAGCTGGATCTGCCCCAAGGCAGACATTGCCGCAGGAAATTTTGAAAAGATAACTCAGCTCTGCCTTGATGCAAGAGCTGCTGCAACAAAGGAGTAAAAAATGAAAAAAGTCGTTACCTTCGGCGAGCTTATGCTCCGCCTCCAGCCCTATAATTACGAAAGATTCGTTCAGTGCTCGAACGTTGAGTTCACGTTCGGCGGTGGCGAGGCAAACGTTGCGGTTTCGCTCGCAAACTACGGAATGGATTCTGTTTACGTAACCAAGCTGCCCGCTCACTCGATCGGACAGGCCGCCGTCAACTCGCTTCGCAGATACGGCGTCGACACCTCGAAGATCGTTCGCGGCGGCGAGAGAGTCGGTATCTATTACAACGAAAAGGGTGCATCGCAGAGAGGCTCGGTCTGTATCTACGACCGCGCAGGCTCGGCCATCCAGAAGGCAAGCCCCTCCGATTTCGATTGGAACGCCATTTTTGACGGCGCTGAGTGGTTCCACTTCACCGGTATAACCCCCGCGCTGGGCGAGAACCTCGTTGAGATCTGCCGTCAGGCTTGCATTGCAGCCAAGGCAAGAGGCATCAAGATCTCCTGCGACCTCAACTACCGCGGAAAGCTCTGGACACGTGACCAGGCTCGCGCCGCTATGACCGAGCTTTGCGAGTACGTTGACGTCTGCATCTCCAACGAGGAGGACGCAAAGGACGTTTTCGGCATCGAGGCTGAGGCTACCGACATTTACGCCGGCGAGATCAACCACGAGGGATATAAATCGGTCGCAAAGCAGCTTGCAGATCGCTTTGGCTTTGAGATGGTCGCTATCACTCTTCGTGAAAGCCACTCGGCGTTCGACAACGGCTGGTCGGCTATGCTCTATAACTCCAAGGAGGATGCCTACTGCTTCTCGAAGAAATACGATCTTCATATCATCGACCGCGTTGGCGGTGGAGACAGCTTCGGCGGCGGACTTATCTATTCGATACTGAGCGGCAAGTCCACTCAGGAGACGGTTGAGTTTGCAGTTGCCGCCTCGGCTCTCAAGCATTCTATCGGCGGAGACTATAATATGGTCTCGGTCGCTGAGGTCGAAAAGCTCGCAAAGGGCGATGCCTCGGGAAGAATCCAGAGATAATCAATATTAATATATTCAGCGGCGGATCTTGCGATCCGCCGCTGATTTTTGTTAATTCATTATATAATTCAGTCCGTCCTGAACGTGAAGATCCCACCATTTCCAGCTGTGATCTCCCTCGGATTCCTCGAAAGCGTGAGGCACGCCAAGCTCTGTCAGATGACGGTGAAGCTCGCGGTTTATGTCGATCAAAGAGTCGTCAAGACCGCACCACATATAGAGCTTGGGGAAAAGACCGTTCTCCTTTTTTCGCTTTTCGGCAAGATAAAAAACGTCGTGTTCACTTCCGGCAAGACTTAACGGATCCTCAAGCTCAACGCCAAAGATGCTCTTCCATTCGTCAATCGGACCGTATCTTCTCGTTATGTCGAATGCCCCCGAAAGACAAATACACCCGCTATACTGCTCGGGGCGGGCAAGAGAGAGCTTTAACGCGCCGTATCCTCCCATTGAAAGTCCGCCGACCATGTTATCTTCACGCTTTTCGCTCATTCCCTTGAAAAGTCCGCGACAAAGAGAGGGTAGCTCATCTGCGATGAAATTAAAGTAATTAGCACCGTATGCGGTGTTGGTGTACCAGCTTCGATCGGCATTCGGCATAACTACGGCTATTCCGTGATCCTTTGCATAGCGCTCGATGGCGGTATAACGAGCCCACGCCGTGTGGTCATCGGTGAGACCGTGCAAAAGCCAAAGTGTTTTGTACTCCTCCCTGCCATCGGGGATAATTACGTTCACCTGAACGCTCTTTTTCAGCTCTGCAGACCTAAGCTTCATTTCCAAAAACATATTTTATATATACCTCTTGCCATAGACTTTACAATATTATACCACATACGTCTGTAAATAATCAAGGGGATATGCAAAAAACGGACGTCCGAAGACGTCCGTTTATCTTTTATCAGTTCTTCTTGGGCTTCTTTATGCGGTTGAGCTTTTTATTGAGCTTGAGGAGCTCTTCCTTGGTAAAGGAAATGTTCATCATTCCCATCATGCTCGTAAGTCGAAGAATGGTAAAGCCGCCCATCATCTGCATAAGTCCGCTATCGCCGCTCTTGAGGTCGACCTCAAAGCCGCCCGACTTTTTCTCGCCCTTAGCGCCCTTCTTGTTGGCGTCCATCTTCTTTTTGATCTTAAGGCCAACGCCGAGGAACCACAGCTTTCCTCTCTTTGATTCCATAATGGCGGAAACCGTGTCGTTCAGCGAGAAGCGACCCTCGGGAGCCGTGACGTCAAACCAGTTCAGTACCGCGCCCTTTTCAACCAGGACGTAATCCATATTCATCTCGTCGACCTTGCGGATCTTACCCTCGTCGGTCATCTCGCCTGCCTTTGCAACGATAGTGCTCTCGCCCACGTTCTTGACGTCGAAGTAGAAGAAATGGTCCTCTGCGCTCTTCTTGCCGATGCTTTCTCCGTTCACGAAAAGCTCGACCTCGGGAAGGTTGGAGTATACCGTAACCTTGGTTACGTCCTCAACTCTGTCGACGTATCTCTTTCCGCAAAGGTGTACAAAGGGATCCACCTCGGGAGAAACCAGCCAAGCCTTATAGGCATAGAAGGCGTCCTTTTTATACTTGCGGTCGAAGGTCATAAGACCCTTATGGTTCTGTCCGTTCTCGCCGCCCTCGGCTCTTGCGTCGGCGCCGAAATCGAACATATTCCAGACGTGAGTTGCCCAGATATACTTTCTGGAGAAGAGCTGCTTTATGAGCTCCTCGTGATAGAACGCCTGATATTCCTCGGTATAGTCACCCTGCTTCGGAGTGCTCGTGTGCCAGTTCAGTGCCTCGCAACCGTATTCGGAGCAGCCGATCGGAATCGTGGGATGCATCTCGTGGAACTTATCGAACCAAGGTCCGTTCATAGAGGTGTCTCCACCGTACCATCCGAAATAGTGGTTATACGAAACGACGTCGGGGATCTGGAGATACGGATCGTCCATCTTGCACATCGAAACGGCGGCAATAGTGGTCAGACGCGTCTTGTCCATCTCGTGAACGAGATCGTTAAGGATACGGTGATTTTCAAGAAGATCCTCGTCCGAGCCGGCGATGGATATCTCGTTGGAAAGTCCCCATACGACTATGGAGGCGTGATTATAGTTCTGCGACACGAGCTCCTTCATCTGCGAAACGGTATTTTCGCGTCCTGTCGGCATATGTCTCGAGATATACGGGATCTCCGCCCAGATAACCAGACCGCGCTCGTCGCAAAGATCGTAAAAATACTGATCGTGCTGGTAGTGAGCAAGGCGGATCGTGGTTGCGCCGACCTCACAGATAAGGTCTATATCCTCCTCGTGATGCTCGGGAAGAAGTGCGTTTCCAACGCCCCATCTATCCTGATGACGCGAAACTCCGCGAAGAGGATATTCCTCGCCGTTGAGTATAAAGCCGTTGTTGGGATCGATCTTGAAGGTGCGGCAACCGAAACGGTTGCAAACGTTGTCAAGAACCTCGCCGTTTTCAACTATCTCGACCTCGCAGCAGTAGAGATACGGATCGCGACGACCGTGCCAGAGGTGAACGTCCTTTATTTCAAAGGTGACCTTGCTTTCGGTCGTTTCGATCTTCTGCAACTCGTTCTCTTCCTTGTCGTAAACGGTGTAGATCAGCTTCTGTCCGTCTTTGAGATTCTTTACGAACGCCTCGACCTCAACAGACGCGTCGGCTCCGTTAACGGTGGGGGTTATCTTTATGCCGGGCGCACCGTAATAATCAAGGTCGAAATGAGCGTTGTTTACACAGACGATATTTACGTCACGGTAGATACCGCCGTAAAAGGTAAAGTCTGCCATCTGGGGATATACCGTTTCGTTTATCGAGTTTTCAACAACAACCGCGATCTCATTCTCGTCAGCAAGCGCCTCGGTAACGTTTACTCTCCAGGTGGAGTAACCGCCGTCGTGATGAGCGAGCTTATTTCCGTTAACGTAAAGATCCGCCGAGGAATTGGTTCCGCGGAACTCAAGATAATAAAGATCGGCTTCGGGAAGGTCTGCCTTCTTTAACGACTTCACGTAAAGGCAAGAGCCGCGAAAATAGTCGTTTCCGCCGTCCTGTCCGTCTATGGCGTTCCAGGAATGGGGAAGGTTTATCGACTCGCCCTCTCTTACGCTGATATCGGTCGTATCCTTGACGAAAAGCCAATCCTTGTTGAGATTTACTATATTTCTCATTCTGTTTCTCCTTTTTTGAAATTGTCGGGGTAATTCTGTTGGTGTAAATTAATTACTCTAAAATGGCGTCCGACGTTTTGTCGGACGCCATAAAAGATCAAAAATCAAGCAAGATTGTCGTTGTTTTCCGCGGTGGAGCTTACGAGAAGCTCTTCACCCTCAGCATCGCGTCCGAGGTCTTTGTTCATCTTTGCAAGAGTCTTCTTGTCAAGGTTATAAACGAGACCTAAACCGACAAACAGCATAACACCGGCAACCAGGAACAGAATGGCAACCAGCGAACGGAGCTCAACAGCAAAATCCCAGCCCAGCCACTCGACATTGATGGCGTTGAACTTACCGGCAGCGTCGGGAATGTTGGTATAGTTGCCCGCAGCATCCAGGTTAGCGTTATTCACATAGCCCATACCCTGCATAATGATCAGAGCCACGGCAGGACCTACGCCCTGTGCCAGCTTACGGAAGAAGGAATGCAGAGAATAAACAACGCCCTCTTCTCTCTTGCCGGTCTTCCACTCGTTGTAGTCGATAGCATCGCCCATCATTGCCCAAGAAACGGTAGAATAGATACCCATACCCAGTGCCATGATCAGCTGTGCAACAACGTACATAACAAGGTCCAGACCCGTGTTGCCTTCGGTTACGGGAAGAACTCCCAAGGGGGCGAGCAGCAGAACGGCTGCACCGGCAATATAGCAAACAGAACCCACCACAGACAGTTCCTTCTTACCGTACTTGGTAACCAGCTTACGGGCAAGAGGGGTGAAGATGATAATGGGAATAAGCGAGAACATAGAGATCAATCCGGAGACCTGAACGTTCTTGAAATAGATCTGGAAGATAACGGTAACAGCGGTGTTAGCACCCTGCATACCGATGAACATACCCATAGCGGCCAGCGTTGCGCCAACAGCGGGACGATTCTTGAGGAAGTTCCACATTGCCTTGAAAACGTTGAACTTAGGCTGATCCTCGTTGGCTTTGATATCGGTGTCCACGCGGATCTCGGTGTTCTTGATCATGAACTGGAAGCAGATGAAGCCCAGAGCACCCATGACAAGAGCGGCAACGAATACCATAGGTCCGTTGAGAGACTGATCCTTGTTGTAAACCAGCATAGGCAGGATAACCATAGGCAGCATGTTTCCGGCGATGGAGCCGATGGAGCGCCATGCGGACAGCGATGCGCGGTCAGCGGGATCGTTGGATATCAGGCTGAGCAACGAGCCATACGGAACGTTAGCTACCGTGTAGAATGCATCCCAAATAATATAGCCGGCCATGAAGATAATGATCTTAGCCCACTCCTCTGCGCCGGTAAAGGGCAGGAAGCAACAAGCACCGCCTACGATAAGACCTATCGAGCCGACCCATATGTACTGCAGGAACTTGTTTCTTCTGTACTTACGTCTGTCAGAGTCGATGATCGAACCGATCAGGGGGTCGTTGATGGCGTCCCAAACCTGCAGGATGATGATCAGAAGCGAATACCACGCGCTCAGACCCATGACCTGGGTCCAGAACAGGGGCATAATGGTACCCTTGAGTGCGAAACTCATGTTGCAGCCAAGGTCGCCGGCAGCATATGCCAGGCAATCTCGTATGCCGAACTTACGCTTGCCGTTTGCGTCGAGTTGAATTTTCTTTTTCATAACTCTTCCTCATTTCTTTATTTTTATAAGGGGTAGAAACGATAAATATGCCCCAAAACGAAAAAATCATTTTGAGCACAAGTGCACATCATTAGTATAAAGTATTTCGCAAAAAATCGTGAGTATTATTTTACACTGTTTTTGTATTTTTCTAACCTTTCGGCAAAAATTGCTGTTGTAATTACACAAAATTTATGTTATAATACTTTTAACGTAGGCACTTTTGTATAAAAAGTTAGAACGTAAGGAGATATTTGTGTTTTACGACAGAGAATTACATTTTTTAGTAAACGTATTCAAAAACAGTCATATTGCCGTCTCCTTTGCATCTTACAAGGAGCGTGCCGAAAATTTTTTTGACATGAGCTACGAAAAGCTGGCAGGGTATGCCGTGCCGGAGAAGGTATCGGTCGAGCAGTATCTTGGCAGCATCGAAAAAAACACGATGTACAAGCTATCCAAGGGCTTTGGTGTATATTATATATACCTTTTGTTACCCGAAGAAAGGATCAGCCCTATAATGATCATCGGGCCGTACACCACTGAACAAACGACGGCAAGCCGACTGCTTGAGCTTGGAGAAAAGAACGGAATACCCCCGAAGGTTCAAAAGATTTTCGAAATGAAATATGAGGGAGTTCCTTACCTTCCCGATGCAAGCGCACTGACTGTAATGCTCGATACCTTTTGTGAGCTTATATTTGAAAGCCCTAATTTTAGAACTATAGAAATCCAAAAAGATCATTCCCCCGCCCCTCTTCTCCTTTCCAACGCCCATCCCTCCGTCGATTTTGACGAGGTTATGGTTAAAATGGAAAATATACAGCGAAGGTATGACTATGAAAACGAGCTTATGAAGGCTGTAACGCTCGGGCATATTCATAAAATAGATCATCTGTTTTCCTCCTTTTCGGAGCAAGTCTTTGAAAAAAGAGTTTCAGATCCCCTCCGAAACAGAAAGAATTACCTTATAATATTAAACACTCTGCTGCGCAAGGCTGCGGAGCAAGGAGGAGTTCATCCGATATACCTTGACAGTCTTTCGTCATCGTTTGCGTTTAAAACCGAGTCGTTCGCTTCGGTGTCCGAGATCTCAAATCTGATGAGAGAAATGTTCAAGAGCTACTGCCGTTTGGTAAGAACTCACTCAATGAAGGGGTACTCCCCTCTTGTTCAGAAGGTGATCACCTTGATCGATTCAGACCTTTCGGCAGATCTGACCTTGAGCTCGATCGCAGAGAGACAAAAAGTAAGCCCGGGATATCTCTCCACTCTCTTCAGAAAGGAAACGGGGAAAACGATCACCGAGTATATAAGAGACAGGCGCATCCAGCACGCCGCACATCTCCTGCGCTCAACGCATCTGCAAATACAGACGGTTGCCCTGCACTGCGGCATCGTAGACGTCCAGTATTTTTCAAAGATCTTCAAAAAGCAGATCGGGAAAACGCCGAGAGAATACAGAGAAGAGATCAGAACCTGAACGCACAATATATAAAAAACGGGAGAAAATATGGCACAGTTTTTGAAAGATGACTTCCTTTTGAACACAGAAGTCGCAAAAGAGCTTTATTTCGGGCACGCAAAGGACCGCCCTATAGTCGACTATCACTGCCACGTAAACCCCAAAGAGATATACGAGGACAAGCGATTCGAGAACATCACCGAGCTTTGGCTCTCGGGCGATCACTACAAGTGGCGTCTTATGCGGTCAAACGGAGTTGATGAGTATTACATAACGGGAGATGCCGATCCCTATGAGAAGTTCGTAAGGTTTGCCGAGCTTATGCCGAAGGCGATAGGAAATCCTATGTACCATTGGTGTCATCTCGAGCTTAAAAACTATTTCGGATATACCGGAGTGCTTAACGGTGAAACGGCAAAAGAGGTCTATCAGCTTTGTAAAGAAAAGCTGAAGGACGAAGGCATGAGCGTTCGCGGGATCATAAAGCAAAGCAACGTCGCGTTCATCGGAACGACAGACGATCCCGTTGATTCGCTCGAATATCACAAGCTTCTCGCCGCCGACGAAAGCTTCAAAACGGTGGTCGCCCCCTCCTTCCGCCCCGACAAAGCACTTAACGTAGACAAGGCGGGCTGGAAGGAATATATCGAAACGCTTTCCAAAGCATCCGGCGTCGATATTAAAGATCTTGAAGGTCTCAAAAAAGCACTTTCGCTCCGCATAGAGTACTTTGCTCAGCACGGCTGCTGTGCAAGTGACCACGGTCTTGACCGAATGGTGTATGCCGAGGCGAACGAGGAGCATATAAACGCTGTGATCGCCAAAGGACTTGCGGGCGAGGTCGTCAGCTCGGTTGAGGCGGAGGCGATGAAGACCGAGCTTTTGATTCATTGCGCCGCCGAGTATACAAAACGAGGCTGGGTAATGCAGTTGCATTATAACTGTATGCGGAATCCGAACTCGCAGATGTTTGCAAAACTCGGCGCCGATACGGGCTTTGACTGCATAGGCCCCGACAACGGAAGCCGAAAGCTCGCCTCTCTGCTTGATAAGATGAACCGTGAGGGCAGTCTTCCCAAAACTATCATATACAGTCTCGATCCCGCAGACAACGCCTTTATCGACACACTCATCGGTGCGTTCCAGGGAAGCGAGATCGCAGGCAAGATACAGCACGGAAGCGCGTGGTGGTTCAACGATAACAAGCAGGGTATGCGAGATCAGCTCGTAAGCCTTGCAAATCTCAGCTTGCTCGGCAATTTCGTCGGAATGCTCACCGATTCGAGGAGCTTTCTCAGCTACACGAGGCACGAATATTTCCGCCGTATTCTTTGCCGCCTGATAGGCGAATGGGTCGAAAACGGCGAATATCCCGACGACCAAGCCTCTCTTGCGACGTTGGTCGAGGATATATGCTATAATAACGCAAAAAAATATTTTGGATTATAAAAGGGGGTAAGACATGCCAATGAAAATGACTTTCCGCTGGTACGGAGAGGGCAACGACAAAATAAAGCTCTCCGACATAAAGCAGATACCCGGTGTTGACGGTATCGTTTGGGCGCTTCACCATAAGCTGCCCGGCGAGGTTTGGGAGGTCGACGAAATAGCCGAGGTAAAGCGACAGCTTGACGAGTACGGCTTCAATATGGACGTGGTCGAATCGGTCAACGTTCACGACGACATCAAGATCGGACTGCCCACGAGAGACAAGTATATCGAAAACTATAAGCAGTGCATCCGCAACCTCTCGAAGTTCGGAGTAAAGGTCATCTGCTACAACTTTATGCCGATATTCGACTGGACGAGAAGCAATCTTTTCCATCCGGTAGGCGACGGCTCAACTGCGCTGTTCTACGAAAAGAATATGATCCAGGACGATTACAACGCCATGGCGAAGTACATTCTGGATTTCACCGAGAAATACAATATGTCCTTCCCCGGCTGGGAGCCCGAGAGAATGGCAAAGCTGGACGAGCTTTTCAAGGCGTACGAGGGCGTGGATCACGAAAAGCTCTGGGAGAACCTTAAATATTTCCTTGAGGCGATAATGCCGACCTGCCGCGAGTGCGACATCAAAATGGCTATACACATGGACGATCCGCCATGGGATATATTCGGTCTTCCCCGCCTTCTCGTTAATGAGAAAAACATCGACCGCTTCCTCAAGATGGTTGACGATGAGTATAACTGCCTGACGCTTTGCTCGGGAAGCCTCAACGCCGATCCGAACAATAACGTAGCAGACATCGTTCGCAAGCACTGTGACAGAATTGCATTTGCTCATATAAGAAACGTTAAGCATTTCGAGAACGGAGACTTCTCCGAGGCAAGCCACCGAGATTGCGACGGAGACACCGGAATTTTGGAGATACTCAAGGCATATCACGATTGCGGATTCGAGGGATACATTCGTCCCGACCACGGAAGACATCTGTGGGACGAGGGCCCCGGAAACGTTCGTCCGGGTTACGGACTTTACGATCGCGCGCTTGGCATTATGTATATGCTCGGAGTGTGGGACAGTCTTGAGAAATTTGATAAGGAATAAGGAGAAAACAACATGATAAAGCTTCCTCTCAATATAGATTACAGCGGAAAGGTAGTTGTCGTAACCGGCGCCGGCGGACTTATCTGCGGCGCGATGGCAAGAGCCTTTGCTCAGTCGGGCGCAAAGGTAGCGGCGCTTGACCTCAATGAAGACGCGGTAAAGAAGCTTGCCGACGAGCTTAAAGCCGAGGGCTTTGTTTGCGAAGGATATAAGGCAAACGTTCTTGATCCCGAAGCACTCGAGGAGGTTCACAAGGCGGTCCTTGCCGACCTTGGCGAATGCGATATCCTCGTAAACGGTGCCGGCGGAAACAACCCGAGAGCCACCACCGATAACGAATACCAGCACGAGGCAAAGGAAGGCGGAAAATCCTTCTTCGAGCTGGATGCATCGGGTGTTGATTTCGTCTTCAAGCTCAACTTCCAGGGAACGCTTCTGCCAACTCAGGCATTCGCAAAGGATATGGTTGCAAAGAAGACGGGCTGTATTCTGAACATTTCTTCAATGAATGCATACACGCCGCTGACAAAGATCCCCGCATACTCTGCGGCAAAGGCAGGAATTTCCAACTTTACTCAGTGGCTTGCAACTCATTTCGCAGGCACGGGAATCCGTTGTAACGCCATAGCACCCGGTTTCTTGGTGTCGGCACAGAACAAGGCTCTCCTCTTCAACGAGGACGGAACGCCTACTGCGCGCAGTGCAAAGATACTCAAGGGAACGCCTATGGATCGCTTCGTCGATGCAGACGAGCTTCTCGGAGCAACGCTTTTCCTTTGTGACGAGCGTTCGGCATCGGCTATAACAGGAGTAGTTCTTCCCGTCGACTGCGGCTTTGCAGCTTATTCCGGCGTATAAATAAAGTAACCGTGGAGTGCATCAGCACTCCACGGTTTTTTGTTTGACAAAAAAAGCAGTGACGACAAAGTCATCACTGCTTTGGTGCGGGTAAAAGGACTTGAACCTTCACGAAGTTGCCCCCACTAGAACCTGATGGTAGCGTCACCTCTGTGAAAGGTTAGCCCTTGCCGTCGGGTTCATAAGTGGGCACGATAATTTCTCCTGTAAAAGCATCTATTTCTATCATTTCAAGTGTAGAATAGTGCGTTCCTTCAACCAACCATGCCAAAGCAATACAATAATTTGAATTTTCGCTGTGTTTGGGAAGAAGTGCAAAACGATAACCTGTTGCTTCACCCACATCACCGGATTTGATATTCCAATATTCGGATGCTATCCGTATGGCTTCTTCCTCTGTAATTACCTTGTACCAAGGAGCGTCGAATGGAGTATATTCAACAAAGTCGGCGGTGAACTCTTTTTTATATTCCGTTATTTCGTCGTAAGTGACTGATTTATTACCTATGTAGTGTTTCGCGGTTTGATTATCGTCGTATACGGTCTTAAAAATATCATCAAATTTTATTTTTGAACCTTCGAACATAAGTTTTTTGGCACCTCTATCAAGAATAAAGGAATTCTCTTTATCACTATAAGTACAAGGGCCTGTCCACAGGAAAGATCCGTCTATTTTCAGATTGTTGAAATCTTCAAATTTAAGAGCGAAACTGTATACTTTTCCATCGTAGTAATGCAAAACAATGCTATCATGTGAGTAAGCTTCAATTATACATTCACTGATTCCATCCTGATCCAGATCTAAAATTGCTTTGCCGCGAACGATAGAATCTTCTAATTTTAAGTTGTTATTCGGAAAGCGGCAGGCTTTCAATTTTATTTCGCCCAAGTGCTCATCAATAACGCAGATTTCATCATTTATTGCCGCTTCGTACATCTCCATAGCTTTATCTGCCTCGGAAATACCGTTTGTACTGTTATCATTAAAATCGCTTGAGCCGCTATTTTCGTTTATTGACAGATCATCGTGGGGTTCGTTTAATTCACACGAAAACAGCGATAGTAACATAATCAAGCAAAGCAAAAAAGTAATATATTTTTTCATTAAAAATCTCCTTGTTTTTATCTCTAAATACTACTATACCATATCAAAAAATCGCTGTCAATAGGGTGGGGAAAAGATTTTTTAGAAGGCACTTTTTGACGAGAAAGTGGTGAAAAAATCCTAAAACAAAAAAGGAGCGAAAGCTCCTATTTTTGTTTGGTGCACCTTGTGAAAACAAGGTTGAACTTTCAAGTTCTTCAAGGCTTATAGTTTCTTCTTTACCGTTTCCGTTATAAACGATTTTGAACGAATCGTCATAAACGAATATTGCATTGATAAAGGTGTCAATTATTTTCCGCTTGCCGTCTTGCTTGGATATATCGACCTTGCGGAAATTGTATAGCCCCATTCTAAAATGGTCTTGCGTGAAGATAGGAGATTTTATTTTCTCTTTCGCTATTGACACCGATATTTCATCTCTCTGTGCTTCAAGCTCACCCAACCGCTTCAAGAGTGTGTCGGTTGCGTAGCCCTTTGTAATAGCGTTGACAATATTCTCAATCTCTTTTTCTTTCTCTCTGAATTGTTCTTCCAACCTCGGCAAGAGTGAGCTTTCCGTGTGTTGCAGATTAAAGAGCATTTCGGAGAGCTTTTCTATTGTGCCGTCTTGTTGCAAAAACGCCATTGTCTTATAGACAATAAATTCTTCGAGTTTTTCTTTCGGGAGCATTTTCTTATCGCACTTGTGCTTTTTCTGTCGCACACAAGCGTAATACCTATGCACCTTGCCTGTTTTGCTCGTGCCTGCCTGTGCCACCATCATAGCACCGCATTTTCCGCAAAAGAGCTTTGTCGTGAGCAAATAATCGTCCTCAGCGGTATGCCTTGCAGGAGCGTGAGCGTTTTTCGCTATCTCATTCTGAACGCCGTTGAAAAGCTCTACCGATACGATAGGCGGTACTGCATTTTCAATCTTAATGCCCGAATGGTTGTACTCGCCTATATAAACTCTGTTCGTCAAAATGTATCTGACCGCATTATAGCGGAGAGGTTTTCCGTTATTGCGTACTATCTGCCGTTCTTGGAGAATGTTGTGTATCTCCTTAATTGTCTTGCCGTCATAGCACATTTTGAAAATCTCCTGTACTACGGGAGCAGCAACAGGATCAATCTCCAATTTTTTCTCTTTGTTGATAACGTAACCGAAAGGCACTTGACCGCCGTTCCATAAGCCTTTTAAGGCATTCTCGGTTAGTCCGCGCTTGACCTTTTCGGAAAGCTCCGCAGAGTAGTATTCCGCATATCCCTCAAGCATAGCTTCAAGGAGAATACCGCTTGCATCGGAAGAAATGCTTTCGGTTGCCGATATAACTTTGACACGGTTTTTCTTTAAGGTTGCCTTGTAATGTGCGGAGTCGTAGCGGTTACGGGCGAAACGGTCTAATTTCCATACGATAACTAAATCAAACGCACCACGGCTACTGTCCTTTATCATACGCTGAAACTCAGGGCGGTTATCCGTTTTAGCCGATAAAGCACGGTCAATGTAGGTGTCAACAACCGTTATTTCATTGTAGTTGGCATATTCCATACATTCACGGATTTGACCTTCGATACTTTCTTCTCGTTGGTTATCCGAAGAATAACGGGCATATATAACTGCTCGCATTGTATCTTTCATTTTTTCTGTTCCTCCAATAGTGATAACAAGGCTTGTTTGAGCTTGGCGTTTGCTTCGGTGTTCGGGTCGAAGCACATTTCAATAAAGTCTTGCATACGCTCGTCCTCGATAACGATTTTCGGTTGGTATTTGTAGAGCTTGCCTTGTGGGTTGTCCGTTCTTCCGAAAATGTAGTCAAGGGAAACGTCAAAGAAATCCGCATACTGCATAAGCACGCTATACGGGGGGAAGGACTCTGCGCTTTCATAGCGATAAACCGCGCTCTGCATAACGCCCTCAAACTGTTCAGCGAGCTTTGCTTGCGATAGGTGCGAACCCTCACGCAGCTTTTTCAATCTCTCTGCTACAACTGTGCTTTTTTTCATTAAACCACTCCTTATGTAGTTTTTTGTTTTATTATAACACAAAAAACAGGTATTGTCAACTTGTTTTCTGAATTATTAACAAATTATTTTTTGATATGCTTTTTTTGCTACGAAAATCTTGACAAATTCTATTATGTATGTTATACTTATACCATCAAATTGTGTTGCGACACACAACAAGGTAAACACTACTACACAAAGGGGTGATGAAATGGCAGATCAAGCATTGGAGCTTGATAGCGTGAAAAGCAAAATATTACACGCCGCCGCTAAGTTGTTCTTGTCGATCGGATATGAGCAAGCCACTATTTTGAAGATTGCAGACGAAGCAAAGGTCAATCGTGGTTCGGTTATTTACTTTTTCAAAAATAAGGAAAATATTGTGTGTGAGCTTGTGTCATTTGTTTTGGAAGGACAGTTTAAGGCAACAACTGAGTTTTTGAAAGGTAAGACCGAGGATAAAATCCTGTTCTATGCAGCCGAAACGACATTGCAGCTTTATATAGCGGAGTCAAGCGAGCATATGAGGGAAATGTATAACGTGGCGTATTCCTTGCCTCGTTCCTCAACCGTAATCTATCATACGATAACCGAAAAATTGGAGCATATTTTCAAGGAATATCAACCGACTTGGGAAACAAAGGACTTTTATGAGCGTGAAATTTCCTCGGCGGGAGTAATGAGAAATCATATGTCCGTACCTTGCGATATATATTTCACAATGGAAAGAAAGGTTTGCGCATTCCTTGAATCCACCTTTCTTTTATACCGTGTTCCCGATGAAAAAATTAAGGAAGCCATTGAATTTGTTAAGCAGTTCGATTGGAAGATCATAGCGCAGGGCGTTGTTGATAATATGCTTGCGTATCTTGAAAGTAAAACATAAAATAAAATCGCAGAGGGATATCCCTCTTTGGTAGCTACTACGTACCTACCAAAACAAACCCTATTAACAATTAACAAAAAATAATTTGGAGGCAAAACTCAATGAAAAAAACACTCACAACAACACTTATGGCGCTTTTACTTTGTGTCTGTTTGGTATTCGGCTTGGCAGGCTGTGGTGCAAGCCAAGATGATATTGATACAACCGTAAACACCGCTATCGCTCCCATTTCCGAGCAGATCACCGCAATCAACACTTCTATTGGTGATCTGAAAGCCGTCGATACCGCCCTTGACGGTTACATAGACGCTTTGGAAACAAAGGCAACAGAGCTTGAAGCGAATGACACTTTGGCGGCAGAAGAAATTACGGCAATTAAGGCAACCATTGAAACATTAAAAAGCAAAGATACCGAGCTTGAGGGCAAAATCACAACCCTTGAAAACTATGTAAACACCGAGCTTTCCGAAACGGAGGATTGGGCAGAAGCTACGTTTGCTACTCTTGCACAGTATGCAGAGATACAGACGGAAATTTCAAACATTAAAACTACACTTACCACCCTTGTTGATACAACGGCGCTTTCTACCGCTATTTCTACAAGCGAAAACGGTATGAAAGAATGGGTAAATACCACCCTTGCAGACGGTTACTACACGATTGCAGAAATTGATACCAAGCTTTCCGATCTTGAAACAAAGCTGAACGGCGCGGACGATACGCTTGAAGCGGCAATCGAGGAACAGAAAACGGCTCTTGCGACCGCAAAGAGCGAGCTTACAACTGCCTATACCGCTGCTATCAATGAAGCTATCGAAACAAATAACGGTACGTTCAATCAAAAGATTGCAACCGATATTGCAACCGCAAAAGTAGAATTACAGACACAAATTGACGGTATTAAAACGGAAATCACTGCTATTAAAGCAGATATAACTGCATTGAATAGTGCTGTTTCCACACTCCAAGACAAAATCGAAGAACTTGAAAATAGAATTAACTGCTTAGAAGGTAAGCACGAAGCGGAAACATTTTCTTACGTTTATACTTGGTCTGAAACCGCGCCGACTTCAACTAAAAACTATACCTGCTTACATTGTGAAAAAGTCATTGAAGAACCTATTTCGCCAAGCGTTTGGAGTGTTGGCGATAAAGTAACCTACGTTGCAAAAGACGGAAATTCTTACGTTTCAACGGTTGGGGAAGTTACGGACGGAAAAGCGGTTTTGATTAACGAAACGGTAAATACTGTTGAATATAATTACGCTAACTGGACTGATGAAAAAGTTCTTTCCTTGTTGGATAACGTAGGGGCAAGATATCCAAGCGAATCCGAAGCGGTGGCAACACTTTATCAAGCCGCAACCGATCCTTATGTAGATAGCAATGATTTAGGCAACGTAAAATATCGGTATTTGGCTGTGTATCAAGAAGATACAACGGTAATGTATCGGTATTATGATTCAATTTGGAATTATAGAGAACGTTCTTATTGGGGATCTTACAATAGAACGGCGACGTTGTATTATTGTTACGTTTGGGATATTCCTATCACAACGGCTGAATAAAATCAAATAAAAAGCCTGCTACGCGAATAAACACGAACAGACTTGAAAAACAAAGCAAGGCGGTGGGCTACGGTTCACCGCTTATGTAATCTAATGGATACAGCAAGGAATTATGAAAAAGAAACCTAAACGCAGAGGAAAATACGGCTACGTTGAATTTGTTGACAAACGCAAGCTCAAATACGATGGCTATGATGATAACATAGACCCCGAAATACGAAAGCCGACACCTGCCGAGAGAGAAGAAATTATACTGAATTTCATTCGTGCCAATAGCGGTAAATCGGTTGAGGTGTGGTGGCTTGCGGAAAAACTCGCCGTCTCCGACAGAACGATACAAAAGATATTAAAGAAATTCGAGGAACAAGGGCTTATCTCTCGCACTCCCGTGTTTACCGATACGGGAAAGCAAAAAGGCAACATTCTGACCTATCTCGGAGAGGATAAGACCGTCAAGCGAAACGAGCTTACCTTACGCCGTTTGTATAATCCCGACAACCCTTGCGGCTTTCGTGATTGGCATTGGGAAGAATATAAGTTCATTCCCGGTGACTTCGATGAGAATTTTACAAAACGCGACGCTATGTTCCAATACGATATGCTATGTAGTCAGAGGAAATTCAACGAAGCAAAACGCAAAAAATTCCGCAGTTCTAAATAGCCGTACACCCTCCACAACCAAATTTTTGAAAAAATTTAATAATCTTAAAAAGTCCGAAAAGCCCTTATTTTTCGGGCTTTTTTCTTTTTGTCGAAAAAATATTTTGTGAATTTTTTGTAAAACACCCGTAGCGTATGGGCGAAATTCAGTATATACAGTGAGGGCACTTTTTATTCGCCCGATTGTAAAAATTAAAAAATTTGAGAATTTTTCAAAAAAGTTGCCCTTTTTTCGCTTTTTTAATGGCTACCAAGTGAGAGCACTTTTATACATTCGATTTTAGAAAAACAAAAAATTTTCTCTTTCAGGGTGGTCACTTGGCTCAAAAAACTGCTTTTATATTAGTGAGGAGATTTTTCGTAAATATGCAATTAGGTTGCAACTTAATATGATAATATTTTTCAAACTCCCCATTAGGTTGGGAGTTAGTATGATACGATACCATTATCATTCTTTCTTCTGCGGTAAAAACTTCTCACCGTTGCCAAACGCAACGGCGCGAAGTTTTATATAAAAATTTATACACGGAGGTGATACCAATGCAGATCGGACAGGCTTGCCGTCAGCCTTAAAATATCGGCAACAACCAAATATATCGGACGTGTGGCTGACGGCGGTGTGGGGATAGTATGCGCTTTCTCTATGGCGAGGTACGCAAGTGGCAAGCCACTTGCCGAGCGTAAACGCTCGCCTCGTTGGAGGGACACCCCCAAACCCCCGTTTCCGCAGCCGATAACCCACACTAAAATACAGGAGGTAAATGCTTATCGAGAGAAAGAAACAACCGAACAGACAACGCCCGTTCGCTTATTCCTTTCGTGTGTCGGCTGCGGAAAAGACCTTGCTTGACCGCAAGGTCACGCAAAGCGGTATGAACCGAACGGACTACCTTATCCGCACTCTGTCGGACAAGCCCATCGTTTCAATCGACAACGGACACGAAATTCTGTACGAGCTGAAAAGGCACGGCAACAATCTCAACCAAGCCGTCAAAAGCGGTTACTACGGCTACGATACCGAGCAAGAGATATTGTCAGCCGTTGCCGAGTGTAAGCGAGCTTACAGAAAACTGTCCGAAGCTCTCGGAGGTGCGTAATGCCGCTATTCAAAGGAAAGTCAAGCAAAAGCACGCCGAGCGCGGTAATGCAATACGTTACCAATCCCGAAAAGGCTGCGTATGTTTCCGTTCAGAATCTCTTTGAGGACGAGGACTACGCCGAGCAATTCACGGAAACAATGCGGAGATTTAACAAGGGCAAAAAATATGACGAACGGAAATATTATCACTTCAAGCTGTCCTGCGACAGAAAAGATAATGTTTCCCCCGAAGAAGCTCATAGGTTTGCCGAGGAACTAACCGCAAGACTTTTCCCCGATTGCGAGTGCGTAATTGCAACCCACACCGACACGCAGACGGTTCATAGCCATATCGTAGTAAACGCCTTAAATCCCTTAACCGGAAAGAAGCTCCGTATATCCCGTAACGATTATACGGCAATGAAGGACGAAACAAACCGACTTGGCGCGGAAATGGGATTTTCGGAGATAGACTTCCGCAAGCGTTCCGAACACAAGAGAACGGCAGAAGAAAGACACATCATTCTCAAAGGCGGTACAAGCTGGAAAGAAGAATTGCGAGAGGTTATTGAAGAAGCGAAACAAGAAGCAACAACGGAACAGGAATTTATAACGCACCTTGCTCTATACGGCGTAACGCTGACGAGAAGCAAGACGGAATATTCCTATTTACACCCAAAGAAACAAAAAGCAATTCGAGGTCGAAAGCTCGGAGAGAATTACACCAAAACGGAGGTACTAAATGTCATTAACACGAACAGACACAGGACAAACGGCTACGCCGATAGCAGAATTGGAGAAGCGCTCGAACGCATATCGGGATATGACGGACAATCAACTGCT
>JAFVUB010000010.1 GCA_017502915.1 Clostridia bacterium | reverse complement strand
GCTGTAAGATCTTTAATGATCGGCAATAATTCACTTACCTTCTCATATTTCCTTGACATAACAAAACCTCCTATGGTAGTACTTTAATTCTACCATAGGAGGCTCTTTTTTTCAATTGTCCGTTTTTAACGGACTTGTGCATCTGAGAAGACTCTCTTTTTTGTTATATAGCCTCTGCCGTATCGCGCTTGAGCACGAGCGTGGGTTCGCCACCCTTGACGGTGTCGGCGGTGATAACCACCTTTTCAATATCGGCACGAGAGGGTATCTCGTACATGATCGAGGTCATCATAGCTTCCATAATAGCACGAAGACCGCGTGCGCCGGTGTTTCTTTCAAGCGCAAGATCGGCAACCGCTTCAAGCGCGCCGTCGGCAAACTCAAGACGAACTCCGTCCATTTCGAAGAGCTTGGCGTACTGCTTAACTATCGAGTTCTTCGGCTCGCTGATGATCTTGACAAGCGCATCGCGGTCAAGATCGGACAGTGCAACGAAGACCGGCAGACGTCCGACAAGCTCGGGAATAAGTCCAAACTTTACTATGTCGTGCGGAACGACGTCGCGATAAATACCGGTGCTCTTCTTTTCGCTCTTTTTAAGAATATCTCCCGAAAAGCCTACGGTGTTTCCGCCCTTACGCTTCTCGATTATCTTGTCAAGCGTATCGAAAGCGCCTCCGCAGATGAAGAGAATGTTTTCGGTGTTTATCTGGATGAACTCCTGATTCGGATGCTTACGTCCGCCCTGCGGAGGAACGTTTGCAACCGTGCCCTCAAGTATTTTAAGGAGAGCCTGCTGAACGCCCTCTCCCGAAACGTCTCTCGTGATGGAGCGATTTTCGCTGCGGCGGGCGATCTTGTCGATCTCGTCGATATATATGATGCCTCGCTCGGCGAGTGCGATGTCGTAATCTGCTGCCTGTATCAGTCGGAGCAGAATATTCTCAACGTCCTCACCAACGTAACCGGCTTCGGTCAGCGTGGTTGCATCTGCAATGGCAAAGGGAACGCGAAGCGTCTTTGCAAGCGTTTGCGCCAGATAGGTCTTACCGACACCGGTTGGACCCATGAGCAAAACGTTGCTCTTCTGAAGCTCAACTTCGTCCTCGGTCGCGTCCGCGTTGTCCTCAAATCTACGGCGGCGCTGAGGCTTTGCCTTGGCTTCCTTACTGAGAACTCGCTTATAATGGTTATAGACCGCGACCGACAGCGCGACCTTTGCGTTATCCTGACCGATTACGTACTGGTCAAGCGTTGCCTTGATCTGCTGGGGCTTGGGAAGATTACTAAGCGAAAGCTTGTTGCTCGCTGCCTCGGAAATGGATTTTTCATTCTCATAAAGCAGCTCGTCGCAGGCGTCAACGCAGAAATCACAAATATAAAGTCCGGTGGGCGAGGGAATAAGATAGTTCACCTGGTTCTCATTTCTCGCGCAGAAGGAACAGTATCTGACGTTATTGTTGTTTTTGTTGTTTTGTGTCATGTTTTACCTTGAAATGTGTGGATTAGGCTCTCTTGGACATGATCTTGTCGATTATGCCGTATTCAAGTGCCTCCTCGGCGGTCAGGAAGTTATCGCGGTCGGTGTCGAGGCAGATCTGCTCGTAGCTCTTGCCGGTGTTCTCGGCAAGAATACGGTTCAGTCTTTCCTTTGTGCGAATGATCATATCGGCGTGGATCTTGATGTCGGACGCCTGACCTCTGAAGCCGCCAAGAGGCTGATGGATCATGATCTCGCTGTTGGGAAGCGAATAACGCTTGCCCTTGGCACCCGCCGAAAGCAGGAAAGCTCCCATGCTTGCAGCCATACCGACGCAGATGGTTGAAACGTCACACTTGACGAAGTTCATCGTATCGTATATTGCCATACCTGCGGTTACCGATCCGCCGGGGCTGTTGATATATAGCGAGATATCCTTGTCGGGATCCTGCGCCTCAAGGAAGAGCATCTGGGCAACGACCAAAGACGCCGTTGTGTCATTGATCTCCTCCGAGAGAATTATGATACGGTCGCTGAGCAGTCTTGAAAAGATATCGAACGATCTCTCTCCGCGACCGGTCTGTTCAATGACCATAGGAACTAAGGAATCGCTTAAATAGTTGAACATATAAATCTCCGTTCGCCGCCAGCGACGGCACAAATGAATTTTAGCGCGAAAATCCTCAAAAATCATAAAATTTTGCGATTCTTCGCTAATAAATTGACACCTGCAAAACGGTTTTCACCGTTTTGCAGGTCGTAATACAAGTAAAAATGTAAAGCTTTGTCGAAAGACTTACTCTGCCTTGGTCTCTTCAGCAGCAACGGTCTCCTCAGCGGGAGTCTCCTCAGTCGCGGCCTTCTTGGCAGTAGTCTTCTTGGTAGTGGTCTTCTTGGTGGTGGAGGTGCTCTTCTTTGCAGCCGGCTTCTTGGCCTTCTTGTCGGTTACGACGGCCTTCTCGCGAACGAGCTCGAGAGCGCGCTGAACCTTGAGATCCTCGCGAACACCGTCAGCGGCAACGATCTCCTTGACCTGCTCGACGGTGACGTGGTTCTCGTCGGCAATTCTCTTGATCTCGGCCTCAACGTCCTCGTCGGAAACCGCGATGTTCTCAAGAGCGGCGATCTTCTCAAGAGCCAGACGCATCTTGACCTGACGTACGGCCTCGGGACGGGCCTGCTCGCGCATCTTGTCAAGATCAAGTCCGGTGTAGCGGAAGTAGAGCTCAAGGCTCATACCCTGCTGACGGAGTCTCATATCGTAATCGCGAACGATGTTCTCGACCTCACGGTCAAACATCTCCTCGGGGATCTCGGCAACAAGCTTATCGATAAGAGCGTTGCCCAGCTGATCGTTGACCTCGTTCTCGGCAACCTTATCGTGTCTCTTCTGGATTTTTGCCTTAAGATCGGCCTTGTATTCATCAAGAGTATCAAACTCCGAAATATCCTTGGCAAACTCATCGTCAAGAGCGGGAAGCTCGATGGCGTTGATGCCGTTCAGCTTGACCTTGAAGACAACTGCCTTACCTGCAAGCTCTGCGGCGTGGTACTCCTCGGGGAAGGTGACGTTGACGTCGAACTCCTCGCCGATGGTGTGACCGACTATCTGATCCTCAAAGCCGGGAATGAACTGACCCGAGCCGAGCTTCAGGGGCGAGCCCTCTGCCTTACCGCCGTCAAAAGCGACGCCGTCGCAGAAGCCTTCGTAATCTATGTTGGTAACATCTCCGAGCTGTGCGGCGCGATCGGTGATCTCGATCTCGCGCGAGTTACGGTTACGGGCGATCTCAAGCTCCTCATCGACCTCAGCGTCGCTTGCCTTAACAACGGTACGCTCTACGGCGATACCGAGATAATCGGCGATCTCAACGTCGGGCTTAACAGCGACCTTAACGACGAGAACGACACCGTCATTCTCATCAAGAGAGCTGATATCAAACTCAGGTCTGCCAACCGGCTCGATAGCGGCTTCCTTAACGGCGCTCTCGTAAGCTTCGGGGAGGAGATCGTTGATAGCGTCCTCATAGAAGACACCCTTACCGTACATCTTCTCGACGAGGCTGCGGGGAGCCTTGCCTTTTCTGAAGCCGGGAATGTTATAGCGCTTCAGCTCACGCTTCGCAACTGCGTTGACGGCTGCTGCAAATACGTCGGCTTCGATCTTGATCTCAAGCTCGCAAATGTTGTGTTCTTTTTTTTCTGCCTTGATTAAACTCATTTTCTATTTTCCTCCAAATTTTTTACGCACACTGTATTTTACTTCATTTTATTGAATATGTCAAGTGTTTTCGTCAAATTTACTAATTAATTTCGGGCAAAATCGGCATTGCGGCGAAGTTTAAGTGATCCGCCGAGGTCATTATCATCTGAATGCCCTCGTGAACAAAGCTTCGCGGGAGATTATACGCGCCGTGAATATGCCCGAAGAAGCATCTTTTAATGCCGTATTCCTTCAAAAGCTCAACGATCTCGGGGCAGGAAAAATCCCCGTGAACCGGCGGGAAATGCAGAAACACAAGTATCTCAAGCTCGGGGCTCTCGAGCTGCAATCTCTTTGCCTCGTCAAGACTGAGCTTCAAGCGAAGAAGCTCACGGTTGACGATCTTATCGTAATCGACCTCGCCGACGACGTTTTGATGCAGCTTATCTGTAAACCAGCCCCGTGTTCCGCAGATTATAAACGAGGGAAGGCGATATGCGTTGTTGTAAAGTATCTTTATCGTTTTTATATCGTTTTCCTCAAACAGCTTATGCATCTTGGAGGCGGTCGACCACCAAAAATCGTGATTTCCCTTACCGATATATTTAGTTCCGGGCAGCGAATCTATAAACTTCAAGTCGGGCAGAGCTTGCTCAAGCTTCAGCGCCCAAGATATGTCTCCCGCAACGACTACGTCATCGTTATCCGTAACAACGGCACGCCAATTCTTTTCGAGCTTTTTCACGTAATCATTCCAGCGCGCGCCAAAAACCTCCATCGGCTTGTTTATTCCTTCACCGATGGAGAGATGCAGATCTGAAATGGCAAAAAGTGACATAAACTCTCCGTGTATAGTTTTTTCGTTTGGGCAAACAATAATTCTGCACGGCAAACCAACCGTGCTTGGATCAATGAATTATGTTGACAAGAGTCAACGCAGTTCACAGATACAATTTTTCAGGGGGATTATAAAATGCAGGAAAACAAGAAGTGCCGCAACGGCGTGTGCCATATCGAGGGCATCGTTTGCGACGTTCAGAACTGTCAGTACCACGTTGACGGCTGTTACTGTGCCGCCGGTAAGATAAGCGTCGGTCCGTCCAACGCCGTCAGCAGTGCAGACACCGTTTGCGCAACCTTTAAGCCCAAGCAGGACTAAGGGTTGATTTCCCGTGGACTGCGAGATTTTCTCGCAGTCCATTTTACTTATTTAGCGAGATAGCTCAAAACCTCGTCCGCCATCTTATCCGAAACTATGACAGAGCTGAAGTTTATGCTGCGATCCGCAATACCGCAAAGCGGGTAGGGGATCTCGGTTTTGGTCAGCGACGAGAGCGCGTCGAGCGCGTCAAGCGGATCGGAGGGAACGTCATCAGTCAGCGCCTTTAAGACGTCTGCGGCAAACTTATAAGGGCTTGCAGTTGAGTCAACGACCAGCGGAGTCTTATCTCCCGTCTGCTCGATATACTGTCTTGCGGCGTCGAATCCGACGGCGGTGTGGGTATCGTGCAGATAACCGTATCTTTCGAAGTCGGTCCTGATAGACTCGGCGGTGGCAACCTCGTCTGCAAAGTAACCGACGAAGGTCTCGTCGATCCTTGCCTTTTCCTCGGCGCTGATGCTGTAAGCTCCGGTCTTTGCAAGACTTTCCATATAAGCGGCGGTCCGCTCGGCACCGGCAACGAAATAGAGCAGTCTTTCAAGATTACTCGATATAAGTATATCCATCGAGGGCGATGTGGTGCAGTGGAACTTGCGGTTGCGGTCGTACGTTCCGGTTGCGAGGAAGTCGGTTAGTATATTGTTAACGTTTGATGCACAGATCAGCTTGCCGACGGGAAGACCCATCAGCTTTGCGATGTACGCCGCGAAGATGTTTCCAAAGTTTCCGGTGGGAACGCAGAAGTTAACGACATCACCGTTTTTTATAGCTCCGCTGTTCATAAGATCGCAGTACGCCGAGACGTAATATACGATCTGAGGAGCGAGACGCCCCCAGTTTATAGAGTTTGCGCTCGAGAGAAAGTGATCCTTTTCGTTCAGCTTTTCGGCAAATTCTCTATCCGAGAAGATCTTCTTAACGCCGTTCTGCGCGTCGTCAAAGTTGCCCTCGATGGCACAGACGTTGACGTTAGAGCCTTCTTGAGTTGCCATCTGAAGCTTCTGGACACGGCTGACTCCGTCAACCGGATAGAATACCATGATCTTAACGCCGTCAATATCGCGATATCCCTCGAGCGCGGCTTTACCGGTGTCTCCCGAGGTTGCAACGAGAATGAGCGAGGTGCGTTCCTCGCCGGTCTTGCGAAGCGCGCGAACGAGCAATCTCGGCATAAGCTGGAGCGCCATATCCTTGAAGGCGGCGGTGGGGCCGTGCCAAAGCTCGAGTGAGTAAAGATTATCGTGAACCGACACCAGCGGAGCCGCTCCTCCGGGGAAGGAGGTTTCACAGTATGCGGCACTGCAGTCTGCCAGCAGCTCGTCGTAGCTGTAGTCGGTCAGAAAACGCGACATGATGTCAGCGGCGCGACCGACGTAATCAAGCTTTGCAAGTCCTTCAAGCTCGGCGGCAGATAAGGTCGGTATACTTTCCGGAACGAACAGTCCGCCGTCATCAGCCAAGCCCTGCTTTATGACCTGGGCGGCACTGTACGTCTTTTCACTTTTGTCTCTTGTGCTTTTGTAATTCATTTTTATAGATTCCTTTTGATAAATTCTCTTGCGTTGTTATAGCTTATGTTTTCAATAAGACCGTCGCTGTAGCCGAGACACGCCAGTCGGTCGAATATTTTATGTGTATCGGAGATCCCGCCAAATCCGTCGGGAAGATCGCAACCGTCAAGATCACAGCCGAGAGCTACTACGCGTTCACCGCCGAGCTCCATATAATGCTCGATGTGACGAACGACGCCGTCGACAGTCACCTTGCCCGCCTCGGGGGGCTGAATATGTATATCGCAAAGACTTATGCCTACGATACCGCCAAGCGCTCGTATCTTTTCGAAATGGCGGTCGCGAAGGTTTCGACTGTGCGAGAAGACCTGATACGAATTTGAATGAGAGGCTATAAACGGCTTTTTTGCAGCCTCGGCGAGCTCTATCAGATCGTCGACCGTTTGTTCCGACGAATGTGAAACGTCGGGAACGATACCAAGCTCAAAGCAACGGCGAACGGTCTGCCTTCCGAAATCGGTCAAGCCCTCGCCCGTGTCGTGAGCGCCGCCGATGCAGCTATTGCCTCCCCAAACGAGGGTCAAAAAACGGCAGTGGTTTTTATAAAGAACGTCGAGCCTGTCGAGCTTCCCCGCAAGTATCCTTGCGTCCTCAACTGTCGGGAAGAAGGCGACCTTGCCTTCTTTTTCAGCCGCTTCGAGATCGGAAAAGCTCTTACATACAGAGCAACGGCTCGAAAGTCTTTGAGCTTCATTCAGAAAATAGCTTACTACCTGAAGATACTTCTCATAGCAAGTGTCGTCGTCCACTCGCGGCGGCGCACAGTAAGCGGCGAGCTGAGAGTACCTTTCAAACGACGCGTCAGCTCTCTCAAGCGATACGTGGTGGCAGTTTTTGTCAAGCTTGCTTTGCTTTCGGAAGATCTCGTACGGAGTATCGCAATGCAAATCGAAGTATTTCATATATCTCTCCTTGTAACGGCGTTTTGAAGGTGATTTATTTTAAGCACCTTCGGCTTTTTCGCGTTTTTGTCGAGATAGACTTCGATGACGTCTATTCGGGGCGAGAGGCTTGAAGGATTCTCGCGCAGATAGGCGTACGCCGCGTCTACCGTATTCTGCTTTTTTGCACGGTTTACCGCGGCGGACGGAGGACCGTACGGCATTTCGTCGTCAAGCGAGACGACCGAACGCGTCTTGACCTCGACGAAAACGATCTCGCGGCGGTTCTTTGCAACTATATCAAGCTCAAGGTGACCGGCTCGGTAGTTGCGAGCGACGATACGGTAGCCGTGACGTCGCAAAAATTTTGCCGCCATACGCTCACCGAAATCTCCGATCAGCCTTTTTTCAGTTTTCATTATCCAAAAATCTTATGAACTGAGTGCGGTGTATCGGGGTAGGACCGTACTGGCGCAGGGCGTCCATATGCTGCTTCGTGCCGTAGCCCTTGTTCTTGGCAATGCCGTACTGCGGATATTCGCGGTCAAGCTCGTCGCAAAGACGGTCTCGCGTGACCTTTGCGAGTATCGACGCGGCGGCAATGCTCGGCGATATGGCGTCGCCGTGAATGACGTACTGTGCCGGAAGCTGAAATCCGCGGCAGACGTTGCCGTCGATCAGGGCGTAGTCTGCCTTGACCGACAACCCGTCGATCGCACGGCGCATAGCAAGAAGCGTGGCTTCGAGGATATTGAGCTCGTTGATCTCCTCAACGCTTGCAAAGGCGATAGAATAGGCAACGGCGTTGCTTTTTATTTCTTCAAATATCTTGTCGCGGCGCTTTGCCGTGAGCTTTTTTGAGTCGTTAAGCCCCTCGATATAAAGACCCGACGGCAGTATGCACGCCGCCGCGCAGACCGGACCGCAAAGAGGCCCGCGACCTGCTTCGTCAACTCCGCAGACCGATACGAATCCCTTTTCGTTCAGTTCGTTTTCAATAGTATATTCAAGCATAGCTTATCTGTCCAAGGTGATGCGACCGAGCTTTCCGGAGCGGAACTCGTCTATCAGCATATTTGCCGTGCGCTCGAGGTCGATCTCGCCGCCCGAGATGAGAAATCCGCGCTTTTTGCCGATCATCTCAAGCAGATCGAAGTTACCGATCTCCTCGGGGATCTCGGCGAGCTTATAGCGCGCCTTGAGAAGCTCGGGGTAGAGAGCTCTCAGCTTGCCGCAAAGAGCGCCCGCGAGCGTTTCTATGTCAAGAATTGCGTCCTTGATAGCGCCCGTAGCGGCAAGGTTTTCGCCGATCTCACGGTTGTCAAACTTCGGCCAAAGAACGCCGGGCATATCGAGAAGTGAAAGACCAACGCTGGTCGTCACCCATTGCTTATCAACCGTGACACCCGGTCGGTTTTCGACCTTTGCCTTCTTTGCCCCCGAGATCTTGTTTATCAGCGAGGATTTTCCTACGTTCGGGATGCCGAGCACCATTGCCTTGAGCGAACGGTTGCTCATGCCCTTTTCCTCGTAGCGTCCGACCTTCTCGGAGAGTATATCGCGAACGGCAGGAGCGATCTTGTTCATGCCCTCGCCGGTCACGCAGTCGGTGGCGATACACACCGAAGAATCGGAGGTATAGCGCTTGATCCACGCCTTGGTCTCGGCGGGGTCTGCGAGCGAGCATTTATTCAAAAGGATAAGGCTCGGCTTGCCTGCCGTGAGGCGTATTATCTCGGGGTTGCGCGAGCTTTCGGGAATGCGCGCGTCGAGAATTTCTATGGTTATATCAACGTTTTTCAGGTTTTCCGAGATCAAGCGTCTCGTTTTCGCCATATGCCCCGGAAACCACTGTATCTGTTTTTCTTGCATCATTTCACCACACCAAAGGGAGCTAATCTTACTATCAGCTTACCGAGAACGAACTCGGCATCGACAAAACCGACGTCAAGACGGCTGTCGTTCGAATAGTATCGGTTGTCTCCCATAACAAAAATATGACCCTCGGGTACTTGACCCGTCGTGCTGTAAATTCCGGTGTCGCTATCCAGCGTACATCCTTGACCGTAGCGACCGATCCCCGAATAGAGCTTAGCTCGTCTGTACGCGTCCTCAAAATTGATGAAGCTCTCGTCAAGCCTTTCCGAGGCATCAAAACGGTCGTCGGCGCTTACGTACACCCTCATCTCGTAATAAGTGAGCCCCTTTTCGCCCACAATCGGAGCGTATTCGATCTTATAGTACTGTCCTGCGGTGGCGATAACTCGCTTGACAAGCGGCTTGTTCAGGCTTTCCACAGAGTTGTTCGTCTGGTGGAAAACTATTATATCGCCCGATGACGGCGTATAGAAAAGATCGCTGACTATTAGCAGCTGTTCGTTTTCAAGCGTCGTACTCATCGAATCTCCGTCAACACGGCATATCCTGATCGAGAGGGTGAAAAGCAGAAACACGACACAGATGGCAAAGATCAGTATCTCAAGATAGTCAAACGCTTCTGAAACTCCCGACCGGCGGGGCTTCTCTGTGTTTTGCGTTTTGTTGTTAAAAAGCATAGAAACCTCAGTTCTTGCGAATCAAAGCAGACATAAGCTCGTGACCGCGGGGGATGTAATTGTTCTTTGCCGCAGCGCTGTCCTCGGTAAAGCAGTCAACGCCGTCATTCGTCTCGCGCGAATCGTATATCATAAACGGAACGGGGTCTATCGCGTGAGTACGTATACGCAAAGGGGTAGGGTGATCGGGAAGGACCATAATGCGGAAGTCGTCTCCGCAGCTCTTGAGATAGTCAAGAACTGGGGCGAGGATCTCGCGATCGATCTTTTCGATAGAAAGCACCTTGTTTTCAACCTCGGCGCGGTGCCCGCATTCGTCGGGAGCTTCAACGTGGAGATATACAAGCTCTGTACCTTTTTTGAACGCCTCGATGGCGGCGGAGGCTTTGCCGGCGAAATTGGTGGAGATATTACCGGTCGCGCCCTCGACGTCGATCGACTCCATTCCGGCGCAAAGACCGATGCCCTTGATCAGGTCAACTGCCGAGATGACGGCGGCGTCAAGCCCCCATTTCTCCTTGAAGGAGGGAAGTGCCGGCTTCTTACCGGGACTCCAGAGCCATGCCGAGTTGGCAGGTCTCAGTCCTCGACGGCGGCGCTCCTCATTGACGGGATGATGATTCAGAATGTCGTAGCTGCGGCGCATAAGATCGTAGAATTCCTTGCCGTCCTCCTTGGACGGAAGATATTCCTTGATAGGCTGACCGAGTATGTCGTGGGGACGCATAAAGGGATACTTATCATCACCGTTTTTCCAAAGCAGACAGTGACGGTAGCTGACGCCGGTATAGAACTTACGAATGTCATTACCGAGCTGCTCGTCAAGAGACTTTATGAGAAGATCCGCCTCGGCGGTGGTGATCTCGTCGGCACTGTGGTCTATCATTATCTTTTCGTCGTAATCGCCCTCGTCCGAAAGGGTCACAACGTTGCAGCGATAAGCAGTTTCGTCGGGCTTCATATCAAGCCCCATGCTGACTGCCTCAAGCGGCGAGCGTCCCTTGGAATAGATCTTCGGGTCGTAGGAAAGGATGGCAAGATTTGCCGTGTCGCTTTCCGGAACCATATCGGAGGGAACGTTAGATACCGTTCCGACGTACGAGAGCCTTGCAAGTGTATCTATGGTTGGCTTGGCAGCCTTTTCCATAGGGGTCATGTTTCCCAGCGCGGCAACCTTTTCATCTGCCATACCGTCGGGGATAAGTACGAAATATTTCATCGGTTTTCTCCTGAAAATCTTTTACTGTGTGTATATTATTTCAAGTTAATATTATAACACAAAGGTCGCGCTCACACAAGGGTATTCGCGCATTTTTATAAAATATTTTTATTTTATTACGTAGCAATCTTGTAAAGTTCTCGATTGTATGGTAAAATGTAATATAAGTTAAAATGCGGTAGTATCGCAAAACTTCAAACGGGGGTTCTGTATGAACGAAAAACAGCTTTTGGAAGAGCTTGAAAACAAAAAGCGTCAAGGAAGGATCATGGGCAAAAAGGTTGTTGTCTGCATAATTGCGGCGCTGCTTTTGTGCGCCTCCCTTTATGGTGCGATCGCCGTCGTTGAGTCGGGCTGGCTGGTCAGCGTAGAGCTTGAAGACCCGAACAAGGGCTTTATATTCAACCCCATAGTTGACTACGAATATAACATAATGGAGGATGCGGGCTATCTTCGCCTTTTGGCAGACGAGCCGCTCATCAGCTACTGCGATCTGTCCACCGGAGTTACCGAAACGATCGCTCCCGAGGACTACGACAAGCAGAAGGCGCCCGTTCGGTTTCTGATAGATCTCGTTCTTTGCATACAAAGCGGAGACCACGAGGGATACTATAACAGATTCACCGATGCATATAGACGTGCCGAGCTTGAAAAGAATCAGTACGCCGAGCTTGAGTTCACGATGCAGCAGATATACAGTGCCGTTATCACCTGCGTTTCCGAGATAGAAAACGAGCAGACCGGAACTCTTTCTTGCGTTTATCGCTTGAAATACAAGATCCGCAACAATAACGGAACCTTCCGAACCGATCTCGGCAGCGATTCCTATCGCGAGCAGGAGATGGTCATACTTAACAGCGCTTCCGATCCCACGTTGAAGATAAACTCGGTGTCGGTAGAAAAGACTCTGATCGAGAAAGAGATCGTGCACGTCTGGAGGGTCGTTGCTCTCGCGCTGGCGGCTGCCGTACTGATCGGTGGCGTGTTGGTCGGAGCTATCGTGCTGATCAAGAGAATAGGAAAAACCGCCCAAAAAGAAGATGAGCCCGAAGAGGAGATCGAGAAATGAAAAAGCTGCTCGTCATAGACGGAAACAGTATTCTTAACCGTGCCTTTTACGGTGTCAAGCCCTTGACGACCAAGGACGGCATACCGACCAACGCGGTTTTTGGGTTTGTTAATATAATAAACCGCAATATCGAGCAGGTCTCGCCCGACTATTGCGCCGTTGCCTTTGACCTCAAGGCGCCGACCTTCCGTCATAAGATGTTCGACGCGTATAAAGCCGGCCGCCGTGCTATGCCGGAGGAGCTTGCCGAGCAGCTTCCGTATGCAAAGCAGGTCGTTCGTGCGCTCGGCCTGACGGTTCTCGAAAAGGAGGGCTACGAGGCGGACGACATTCTCGGAACGCTGGCATCGATGGCGGACGCAGATACTCATAGCTATATTCTCACGGGAGACCGTGATTCGCTTCAGCTCATAAACGATAAGACCACCGTTCTGCTCGCAACCAACGCCGAGCCCTTGACCTTTGACCGAGGCGCGTTTTTCGCAAAATACGGTCTTCAGCCCGAGCAGTTCGTTGATGTCAAGGCGCTTATGGGCGACTCGTCGGACAATATCCCCGGAGTTGCCGGCATCGGAGAAAAAACGGCTCTCAAGCTGATCTCGCAGTTTGGAAGCCTTGAAAAGCTGTATGAGGCTTTGCCCTCGTCCGAGCTGACGGCGGGAGTCAACAATAAGCTGATAGCCGGTCGCGAGAGCGCTTTCGCTTCTAAGACTCTTGCCACAATTATGTGCGAGGTCCCGCTCGGACTGACTCTTGACGACGTTGCTCGCCGTGAGCTCGACCGCGTCGAAGCCACCGCGCTTTTTACTAAGCTTGAGCTTTCGACCTTTATAAAACGCTTTGGCTTGAACGGCGAGGAGATCGCGCCTGAAGCCGAAGCTCCGCTTTCGCTTGCCTGCACGCTCGACGCACCGCAGGGAAGCGTCGTTGCCGTCTCTTATTGCGAGGGCGTGCTGTCGGTCTGCGACGGCAAAGCCGTCTGCCGAGTTGAGGGCAAGGAGAACATTGAAAATATACTGAACGATTATAAAACGGTGTGTTGCGACGCCAAGTCTCTCTATAAGTCGTTGGAATTTGACGGTATCAAATACCGTTCTGCCGATTTCGACGTTATGCTCGGTGCATACGTGTTGAACGCAGGTGAGTCGGGCTACGAGCTTGAAAAGCTGGTGCTTCGTTATCTCGGCAAAACTCTTTCCGATAAGGTCGATCGGTCGCAGTATGTGTTCGAGCTTTATGCGCCGATAGGCGAAAAGCTACTTCAGACCGAGTCGCTGTCTCTTTTGAAGGATATCGAAATGCCTGCCGCCGCCGTGCTTGCCGATATGGAATTGGTTGGCTTTAAGATTGACCGAGAGGGCATCAAACGCTACGGAGATAGGCTTGCCGAGCTTGAGCGCGAGCTTGCCGAGCGCATTTATTACGCCGCCGGTGGAGAGTTTAATATAAATTCACCCAAGCAGCTCGGAGAGGTCCTCTTTGACCGTCTTGGTCTGCCGTCCGGCAAGAAGACCAAAACCGGATACTCTACCGGCGCCGAGGTGCTGGAAAAGCTGCGTCCGTACAGTCCTATAGTTGAGGATATACTTGACTACCGTCAGGTCGCGAAGCTCCGCTCGACATATGCCGAGGGACTCCTCCGCCAGGCAGACGAGGGCGGACGTATACACACCACCTTCAAGCAGACCGGAACGGCAACAGGAAGGCTTTCGTCAACCGAGCCGAATTTGCAGAACATTCCGATAAAGACCGAGCTTGGTCACGAGTTTCGCCGTTATTTCGTTCCGGAGAACGAGAATTATATATTGATAGACGCCGACTATTCGCAGATCGAGCTTCGTATACTCGCTCATATTTCGGGCGACGAGAATATGATCGAGGCATTTGCCTCGGGTAAGGATATACACGCGTCAACGGCGTCAAAGATATTCGGAGTTCCCGCCGAGAGCGTCACGGTTGAGATGCGTAAGCGTGCCAAGGCTGTCAATTTCGGCATATTGTACGGTATGGGGGATTTCAGACTGTCAAACGATCTCCATATCCCGATCAAGCAAGCCAAGCAGTATATTGAAAGCTATCTTGCGGGATACCCGAAGATAGCCGAGTATCTCGAGCGGGTCAAGTCGCAGGCAAGGGAGCAGGGATACGTCACGACCATGATGGGGCGCAGACGTTATATCCCCGAGCTTGCGGGTAAAAACAAAAATCTGCAAGCCTTTGGCGAAAGGGTTGCGATGAACAGCCCGATACAGGGAAGCGCCGCCGATATTATCAAGCTCGCTATGATAAACGTTTCGAAAAAGCTGGAAGGCATCGACGCCAGGCTCATTCTTCAGGTACACGACGAGCTTTTGATAGAGTCGTCCCGCGAATGTGCCGAAGAGGCGATGGAGATACTGCAGACCGAAATGGAAAAGGCAGTCTCGCTGACGGTACCGCTGACCGTTGATATAAACAGCGGAGAAAATTGGTATTAAATCAGGAAGTTGTAATGTCAAAAGAGATCATTATACGCGGTGCGCGTGAAAACAACCTTAAAAATATTGATCTGACCTTCCCGCGCGACAAGCTCGTCGTGTTTACGGGGCTTTCGGGCTCGGGCAAGACCTCGCTGGCGTTCGATACGATATATGCCGAGGGACACCGACGCTTTGTTGAGTCGCTTTCATCCTATGCGAGAATGTTTCTCGGTCAGCTCGATAAGCCCGACGTGGATAGCATTGAGGGTCTTTCTCCGGCTATTTCGATAGACCAGAAAACGACCTCGAAGAATCCGAGATCAACGGTTGGAACGGTTACCGAGATATACGACTATCTGCGTTTGCTCTATGCCCGAGTCGGTGTTCCGCACTGTCCGGTTTGCGGCAAGGAGATAAGACAGCAGACGACCGACAACATAATAGACCGCGTTATGTCGCTCGGCGAGGGAACTCGATTTATGGTGCTCGCACCGGTCGTTCGCTCGCAGAAGGGAATGCACGAAAAGGTTCTCTCCGAGGCGAAGAAGAGTGGCTACGTTCGTGTTCGTGTTGACGGAAATATGTACGACCTTTCCGAGGAGATCAAGCTCGATAAGAATATACGGCATAAGATAGAGGTGGTCGTTGACCGACTCGTCATAAGGGACGGTATCGGCTCAAGACTTTCGGATTCGGTTGAAACGGCGCTGAACCTCGCAGACGGACATCTGCTCGTTGTCACCGTACCGCGAGAAGGCGAGCCGCAGGAGCTGGAGTTTTCTACTCATTATGCCTGTGAGGAGCACGGAATATCCTTCGGAGAGCTTGAGCCGAGAATGTTCTCGTTTAATAATCCCGCAGGGGCTTGCCCCGAATGTGCGGGACTTGGAGTTCACAGACGTATCGACGTTGAGAGGATAATCCCCGATAAATCGCTGACTATTCGCGAGGGGGCTATCGCCGTTAACGGCTTCAAGTCTATGGACGAGGACACATGGAACGGTCCGCTGTTTTCGGCGGTCGGCGCACGACACGGCTTTGACGTTGATACGCCTATCGAGAGCTTTTCAAAGTCGGCGTATGACGTGCTGATGAACGGCTCGGGTGACGAGGAGTACACCGTGACCCGATATTTCGGAAAGAGCGGACGTAAGCAAGTCACAAAATTTCCCGGCATTATCGGTATTATAGAAAACCGTATGGCCATGGGAATGAGCGAATATTACGAGGAGTTGATCGAGGAGGCGGACTGCCCGCGCTGCGTAGGCAGACGTCTTTCGGATAACTCGCTTGCCGTAACCGTCGGAGGTAAGAACATCCACGAATTTTGTGAGATGTCGGTTAGCGACGCGCTGACCTTCGTTGAAAAAATGAACGAAGGCTTCACCAAAAACGAGGAGATCATTGCCCGTGAGATCGTCAAGGAGCTTCGCTCAAGACTTAGCTTTTTGCAGAGCGTCGGTCTTAACTATCTGACGCTGACCCGCCGCGCCGGCACGCTTTCGGGCGGAGAGGCACAGCGTATCCGTCTTGCAACCCAGATAGGAAGCTCGCTGGTCGGAGTTCTTTATATTCTTGACGAGCCGAGCATCGGGCTTCATCAGCGAGATAACGGACGTCTGATAGGCACTCTCAAGGCTCTGCGCGATCTCGGAAACAGCGTTGTTGTCGTTGAGCACGACGAGGATATGATGATGAACGCCGATTTTGTGGTCGATATCGGCCCCGGCGCGGGTATACACGGCGGTCAGGTCGTAGCGGCAGGAACGCCCGAGGAGGTTGCCGCAAACGAGGAGTCGATAACCGGAGACTATATGTCGGGTCGTAGAGCCATTGCCGTTCCCACGAACCGCAGAGAGGGCAACGGAAACAAGCTTTGCGTTTACGGCGCTACCGAGCATAATCTGAAAAATATAGACGTTGAGATACCGCTTGGCTGTTTTGTCGGCGTTTCGGGCGTTTCGGGCTCGGGAAAATCCTCGCTCGTTAACGGCATAATCTATCCGTATCTTGCCAAAAAGCTGAACCGAGCCGTGACTCACCCGGGCAAATTCGAGAAAATGACCGGACTTGAAAACCTTGATAAGGTCATCTGTATAGATCAAAGTCCTATCGGACGTACACCTCGCTCAAACCCCGCGACCTATACCGGTCTTTTTACCGAGATACGTAACCTTTTCGCCCAAACCCCCGACGCCAAGGCAAGAGGATATAAAGCGGGACGTTTTTCGTTCAATACTCGCGGAGGGCGTTGCGAGATCTGCGAGGGAGACGGCGTTAAGAAGATAGAAATGCATTTTTTACCGGACGTTTACGTCACGTGTGACGCTTGTCGGGGTAAACGCTATAACCGAGACACTCTCGAGGTCAAGTATAAGGGCAAAAACGTTTTTGACGTGCTTGATATGACGGTAGAGGAGGGGCTTGCCTTCTTTGCCGACCTGCCGAGAATCGCAAGGAAGCTCAAAACGCTTTATGACGTTGGACTGGGATATATAAAGATAGGTCAGTCGTCAACCACCCTTTCGGGAGGCGAGGCGCAGAGAATAAAGCTTGCAACCGAGCTTGCCAAGCGTGATACCGGAAAGACTATCTATATCCTCGACGAGCCGACGACCGGTCTTCACACGGCCGACGTTGCAAGGCTGATCTCGGTGTTGCAAAGACTTTGTGACGCCGGAAATACCGTTTTGGTCATCGAGCATAACCTTGACGTTCTCAAAACCTGCGACTATCTTATTGACCTCGGACCCGAGGGAGGGGACGGCGGCGGAACGCTGGTCGTATCGGGTACGCCCGAGCAGGTCGCAAGCTGCGAGAAATCGTATACAGGTGAATATTTAAGAGGCAAACTGATAAAATAATTCAAAAAAGTGATAAAAACCACTTGACAACTGCATAAATATGCAGTATAATATGCAGGCAAAATAAATTATCTGAAAGGAATATTATCATTATGAAGAAAATCGTATGTCTCGCATTGGCGGCGATCATGCTCGTTTCCGTTTTTGCGTTCACTTCCTGCACTGCAAACGAAAAACCCATAAAGGTCATAGATATTAAGCTGACCGATGAGCAGTATGCTTACGCCGTTAAGAAGGGCGACTCCGAGCTTCTCGCTTCGCTGAACGCCTTCCTTGCAGAGATCAAGGAAAACGGTAAGTTTGATGAAGTGCTGAACAAGTACTTCGAGGGAGGCACTCCCACCGCAGTCGTTTCTGCTGCCAAGGACGAATCCAAGGACCAGATCGTTGTTGCAACCAATGCTGCTTTTGCTCCCTTTGAATATAAGGAAGGCGACAATTACTACGGCGTTGACATGGAGATCATGAAGATGTATGCCGACTCGGTTGGCAAGGAGCTCGTTATCGACAATATGGATTTTGATTCTGTTTGCACCTCGGTCGGTCAGGGCAAATGCGATATCGCCGCTGCCGGACTTACCGTCAATGAGAAGAGAAAAGAGATAGTTGATTTCACCGAGTCCTACTACGATGCATCGCAGATGATCGTCGTTATGGCGGACGACACCACCTTTGATGCCTGCAAGACCGCAGAGGACGTTGAGGCTATTCTCAAGGCCTACGGCGCTGACATTAAGTGCGGTGTTCAGGGCGGAACCACCGGTGCATTCTATGCCAAGGGAGATGAGGACTGGGGCTTTGACGGCTTCGGCTTCACCACCAAGGATTATCCGAACGCCGGTCTTGCCGTTAAGGATATGCAGAACGGCAATTTGAACTTTGTTATAATCGACGAAGCTCCCGCAAAGAGACTGGTTGAGACCATCAACGGTTAAATAAATACCGGAGAGGCTGCCGGAACACTCGGCAGCCTCCCGTTTTTTGCGTAGAAAGGACATAATATAGAATGAACTGGCAAAAAAGCTTTGCAGAGTTTTGGCGCATTTTTGCCGAGCAGAACGGCTATCTCGTTTTCTTGAGAGGACTTGGGATCACGATGCTTATCGCAACGCTCGGTCTGCTTATCGGTATCGTGGTCGGTACCGTCATAGCGGCGATAAAGGTGCTTCCCAGATATAAAAAGATCACGAGATTTTTTCAAAAGATCTGCGATTTTTACGTCGCGGCGTTCAGAGGAACTCCGTTGGTCGTTCAGCTTCTGCTTGCCTATTACGTCGTGCCCGGCGTGCTCGGAGTCAGCTGGCCTGCCGAAAATGTATGCGTGGTCATATTCGGTCTTAACAGCGGCGCATACGTTTCAGAGATAATGCGCTCCGGAATCCTCTCGGTTGACCCCGGTCAAATGGAGGCGGGACGCGCGCTTGGACTCAGCTACCCCGTGACGATGCTAAAGATCGTCATCCCTCAGGCAATCAAAAACATTATTCCGACTCTTGGAAACGAATATATCTCGTTGGTCAAGGAGACCTCTATCGTCAGCTTCGTAACGGCAACGGATATATGCAAGTCCTTCCGCGAGATCGGAGACGCGACATATGAGTACGTTATTCCGTATCTGTTCATGGCGATCGTATACGTCATCATAGTTCTGGTGCTGACGTTACTTGTCAAGCTGGTCGAAGCTCGCCTGCGTCGCAGCGAAAAATAAGGAGGTATGAAATGAACAACAATAATGAAAACGCGCTCATTGTCGTAAAAAACCTCCAAAAGGTCTTTAAGAATAACAACGGTGATACCGTTCAGGCGTTGGACGGTATAGATAACGTCATACATAACGGCGAAAAGGTGGTTATTATCGGACCCTCGGGCTGCGGAAAAAGCACCTTCCTGCGTTGCCTGAACTGTATGGAGGACCCCACCGGCGGCTCAATTTTCTTCGGCGGCGAGGATCTTGCCGATATGAAGGTCGATATCAACAAGCACCGTGAAAACATCGGAATGGTTTTTCAGCAGTTCAACCTGTTCAATAATAAGACCGTTCTTCAGAATATAATGCTTGCGCCGGTTCATATAAGAATTAAAAAGGCAGGCGGTATATTCGCCCCGACGGCTGTTAAGAAGCAGATAAAGGAAGAGGCGAGGCAAACGGCTATGTCCTTGCTCCGACGGATCGGGCTTGAGGAGAAGGCAAACGTTTATCCCTCGAAGCTCTCGGGCGGACAGAAGCAGAGAATTGCCATTGTCCGTGCGCTCGCGATGAACCCGCAGGTAATGCTGTTCGACGAGCCGACCAGCGCGCTTGACCCCGAGATGGTCGGCGAGGTCCTCGATCTTATGAAGCAGCTTGCAAACGAAGGAATGACCATGGTCGTAGTAACTCACGAAATGGGATTTGCCCGCGAGGTTGCCGACCGTGTGATATTTATGTCGGAGGGTAAGATCGTTGAGGAGGGAAAGCCCTCGGAGTTCTTTGATAACCCACAGACTGACCGTGCAAAGCAATTTCTCAAATGCGTTTTATAAAACAAAATCACTCGAAGACGATCGTCTGCGAGTGATTTTGTTTATTTGTTTGAAAATTTAACTCTGTATTTGATGTCGAGCGTATCACAACGGTTAAAAACGAGAATCATAATAAGGTATCCAATAATTCCAAAGAGAATATCGGAGAGATACCCCGCTGCTATCCAAAGTCCGTCGATAAGGTCGACCGGCAAGCCTACTGAAAAATCGTAAACCAAACGGTTTGTTATCATAAACGCCGAGACTATAATAGCGGCGATAAGAGCCGAATACTGGATCGGATTCTTGGTTGTGACAAGCGCTTTGAAGGGGAACACCTTGTTACGGCTGTCGTAATCAATTCCCATCTTATTGGCGCTCTTTTCGGCGATCTCCGAGAGCCTTTTGAACCTTGAAAGGATCACAGTCGAGAATATGACGACCAATGCATACTGCAAGAGCTCGACCACGGTGTTAAAAACTACGATCCATATCTGCTGCTTGAGCTCCTCTTGGTTAGACGGCACGGTGCCAAATACGAAGAACGCCGAAATAACGTTCATAAGGTACTTGACGACGGTTGCCGACGAAAAGATGAATATAAACGTCCAATAGCGAGATGCGCTAAAGCGGTATATTGCAAAAACGGTCAGCGCATAGCAAACGAAGAAGGTCAAGGCGTTGAATATCCACTGAACGGCTTCAAGTATATCGGGAAGATAGTTGATCGTTCCGTCATTGTTTGCAAAGGTGATGAGCGGGCTCAATACAAAGGCAAATGCCAGAGCAATCAGAAGCCCCAGAGCTATCAAGGAGATCTCAAGCCTGATCCGCAGCTTGCTTTGCGCGATATTCGATTGTGATGCTCCAGTTGCCATAAAAACCTCACAAACCATAAAATAGGACAACACATCATAACATCTAATTGTAAATACATTGTTAAGTCTTTTTTAACCAAAAGCAAAAAGCAAATGCTGATGAATGGATTTGAAAATATAGTTGTTGACAAAACTGATTTGTGTGGTATAATACATTACGATAGGTAATAAAAGGGAGTAGCTGAGCGTTGCTTTTGTAGCGCCTCCGGTGATTCGCCATCACGGCTCGAGTTCTCGAGCCCGATCATCGGTTCTTTCGTTAGAAGGCAAGACTTTTGCAGCCAAGCGTCTGCGGAAGTCTTTATTTTTTGTATTTCATAAAAAGGAGAAATATATGAAGTTTTATCTGAGCAGTTCCGAAGAGGCACTGTCCAAGGTTGGCAGTAATGCCGATGCGGGTCTGACCTCGGCCGAGGTTGAACGCCGCCTTGCCGAAAACGGCAAGAACAAGCTTGCCGAAGGCAAGAAAACGCCCCTGCTGATGAGATTTCTGAAGCAGCTTGCCGAGCCTATGACTATAATTCTCATAGTTGCGGCAATAATTTCGGCAGGTGTGGAGATCTATAACGGTATTTCTGCCGGACATTGGGAATTTCCCGCAGACGTCGTTATCATTCTTGCCGTCGTTCTGATAAACGCCGTTCTCGGTGTTTTCCAGGAAAGCAAGGCTGAAAAGGCAATAGAGGCTCTTCAGGAGATCGCTGCTGCCACGAGTAAGGTTATTCGTGACGGCAAGCAGATATCGGTCAGAAGTGAGGACCTTGTTGTTGGAGATATTATCGTGCTTGAGGCAGGCGACGCCGTTCCCGCCGACGCGCGAATCATAGAGTGCGCTTCGATGAAGATAGAGGAAGCCGCACTGACCGGTGAATCCGTTCCGGTAGACAAAAAGTTAGAGGCTCTGAACGCCGGCGAAAACGGAGACGTTGCGCTCGGTGACCGAAAGAACATGGTCTATATGGGCTCGACCGTCGTTTACGGACGCGGTAAGGCTGTCGTCGTCGGAACCGGTATGAACACTGAGATGGGTAAGATCGCCGACGCTCTGGCGCAGGCCGAGGAGGGTAAGACTCCCCTGCAGATCAAGCTTGCCGGACTTTCTAAGATACTGACCTATCTTGTTATCGGTATCTGCATCGTTATCTTTGGCGTACAGCTTGGAAGCGCCTACTTCACAGGCTCGTACGAATCCATTTTCGATCCGATCCTTTCTTCCTTCATGATAGCAATATCTCTCGCGGTCGCCGCTATACCCGAGGGACTTGCGACCGTAGTTACCATAGTGCTCTCGATCGGCGTCACCAATATGTCCAAGCGAAACGCCATTATCCGTAAGCTGACCGCCGTTGAAACTCTCGGCTGCACCCAGATCATCTGCTCTGACAAGACGGGTACTCTGACCCAGAACAAGATGACCGTCGTTGACTATTACGGTGACGACGAAAAGCTGCTTGCAAACGCGATGTCGCTTTGCTCGGATGCCGAGTTTGACAGCGAGGCAGGTACTGCGGTGGGTGAGCCTACCGAGTGCGCACTCGTAAACTATGCCGAAAAGCTGGAGCTTTCAAAGAGCGTTCAGAAGAACGAGTTCGTTCGTATCGGTGAGGTCCCGTTTGACTCAATGAGAAAGATGATGACCACCGTTCATAAGACGAACGACGGTTCGCTCCTGCAGTTCACCAAAGGCGCGCCCGACGAGATACTCAAGAGATGTACCTCGGCTATGGTCGGCGGCGAGACCGTTGAGATGACCGATGCCGTTCGCGTTGATATACTTGCCAAAAATAAGGCGATGGCAGACCGTGCACTGCGCGTGCTTGCCGCCGCGAAGAAGAGCCTTGCCGAAGAGCCCTCGGTTTACGAATCCGAGGCGCTTGAAAACGGCCTTTGCTTTATCGGACTTGTCGGTATGATCGACCCCGTTCGCCCCGAGGTCAAGCCCGCAATCGAGGAATGCCGCACCGCCGGCATTCGCCCCATAATGATCACCGGTGACCATAAGGACACCGCCGTTGCCATTGCCACCGAGCTTGGTATCATAACCGATCCCGCGCAGGCTATTACCGGAGCTGAGCTTGACGATATTTCGGACGAGGAGTTCGAGACCGCCGTTGAGAATTATTCGGTCTACGCTCGCGTTCAGCCCGAGCACAAGACGAGGATCGTTACCGCTTGGAAGAAGAAGGGTATGGTCACCGCTATGACGGGAGACGGCGTTAACGACGCGCCCTCGATCAAGAACGCCGACATCGGCGTTGGAATGGGTATTACCGGAACCGACGTTACCAAAAACGTTGCCGATATGATCCTTGCCGACGATAACTTTGCAACCATCGTTTCGGCGGCAGGCGAGGGAAGAAAGATATACGACAATATCCGCAAGGCTATCCAGTTCCTGCTTGCCTCTAACCTCTCCGAGGTTCTGATGATCTTCTTCGCAACGCTTATGGCAACCTTTGTTCTTCCGGTCGTTCTTCCGGACGTTGTTACCGAGAGCCCCGCTATTTTCGCAGCGGTACACCTGCTTTGGATAAACCTTATTACCGACTGCTTCCCGGCGCTCGCGCTCGGTATGGAAAAGCCGGAAAAGGACATTATGAAGCGCAAGCCCCGCGATTCCAAGGAAGGCATCTTTGCCGGCGGACTTGGCTTTGCTGTTGCTTACCAGGGAGTCCTCGTTACCATAATAACCTTTGCATCCTATCTGATCGGTAGATTTTGGCTTGCCGATGCTTACCATCACGCCGCTATTGCCGCAGGCGAGTATTCGGCTGAAATGCTCGGAATTTCGATGGCGTTCCTCACTCTTGCAATGTGCGAGATCTGCCACGCCTTCAACATGAGATCTCTCCACGGCTCGATCTTCAAGATGAAGAGCCAGAACTGGTGGCTCTGGGGCGCAGGACTTCTTTCTCTGCTGCTCACCACGGTTGTTATTGAGGTTCCGTTCCTTGCAGATGCCTTCGAGCTTGCACATCTTGATTTTATGGAGTACGGTATAGCCTTCGGCCTTGCCGTTTCGATCATTCCGATCGTTGAGCTGGTTAAGCTTATCCAAAGATGCTTCAATAAGAAATAAAAAGCAAAACAACACCCGACGGAAATTCCGTCGGGTGTTGTTTTGTAAAATTATTTTTTAACGACCAGAGCGCACCAGCCGTTGTCGACCAAGCGGTCAACGACCTTGAGACCGTTTGCCTCAAGAGCCGATACGACCTCCTCGGCGCGTTCGATTATTATGCCCGAAGCGAGCAGCGTTGCATCGTCCTTCATATAAGCGGCAACGTCGGGCGCCATACGGATAATGATATCCGAAACTATGTTCGCCGTGATGACGTCGTACTGACCGTCCGAGAGATCAACGTGACGAAGAAGATCCGACTGAGCACAGCTTATGTTGGTCTCACCGGACGCCTCGATGTTTTCGTTGGCAACGCGAACGGCAACGGGGTCTATGTCGTAGGCGCGGCAGATGCCGGCACCCAGCTTAGATGCACAGATGGCGAGTATTCCCGAGCCGCAACCGACATCGAGCATACGGCAGCCCGGAGTGGTATAGCGCTCGAGAAGCTCAATAACGAGACGGGTCGTTTCGTGAGTTCCCGTTCCAAACGCCATGCCGGGGTCCATCTTGATAATGACGTCGCCGGGCTGCTCCTCGTATTCCTCCCACATAGGGACGATGACCATGCTCTTTCCAATGCGCGTCGTGTGGTAGAACGCCTTCCAAGAGGTTGCCCAGTCCTCCTCGTTGACTCCAACGACCTCGATCTTGCCGTCAAGCTTTTCGGCGGCGAGACGATCGCGGATAAAGGCAATGGCGTCGGTGGTGCTTCGCTCGGCGGGAATATACACCGATACCGAGGCGATAGTTTTGTCGGCGTTGAGAATGCTCTCGTCGATCAGATCTCCGTAGCAGGTAGAGAGATCTATGTCGGAGTAGTCCTCGACCTGCAGATTGAGATCGATCATACCCATTATTGCGGTGGCGGTGTCGAGATCGTCCTTGGAAACGGTCAGCTTCAGCTGAGTCCAATCCTTAAAATTATTTTCCATAGCTATATCCTAAACTGTTATTTTTTGAAGCGCTTGAAGAAGCTCTCTCGCTTCTGGTAATTACCGTTACCGCAGCTGTCGGCGAACTGACGGAGCAGATCCTTTTGCTTTCCGCTCAGCTTGGTGGGGATCTCTACCTTTACTGTGAATATAAGATCTCCGCGGCGGTCCGACTTGCCGAGGAAGGGAACTCCGCGTCCTCGAAGCGAGAAGGATGCTCCGGGCTGTGTTCCCTCGGGGATCGTGAACTTAACGGGGCCGTCCATCGTCGGAACGTCGATCTCAGCTCCAAGCGTTGCATCGGTCACCGAAACGGGAACGTCGCAGTAAAGATTGTTTCCTTCGCGCTCGAAGATGTCGCTCGGTCTCACGCTTACGACGAGTATAAGATCGCCCGCCGAGCCACCGTTGCGACCGTCGCTGCCCTGACCGCGCAGAGCAACTCGTCCGCCGTTATCAATACCTGCGGGGATACTGACTTCAAGCTTTTTGGTGATTCGGATGTATCCCGTGCCGCGACAGTTAGAGCAGGGATTTTTTATGACCTTACCGCTGCCTCGGCAGTTATCGCAGGTCGTTGTTGACTGAAACGCCATACCGCCGATGCGTTGAGTGACACGGCGCTGTCCGCTGCCTCCGCAGACCGTACAGGTCTCGGGAGACGTGCCCTTAGTGGCACCCGAGCCGTCACAATCGGGGCATTTCTGAATTCGGTTGTACGAAACCTCGCGCTTGACGCCAAAGTAGGCTTCTTCAAAGGTGAGCTCGACGCGAAGACCGATATCGTCACCGCGAACGGGACCGTTTCTGCGCTGAGTTCTCCCGCCACCAAAGCCTCCGCCGAATATGCTTCCGAAGATATCTCCAAGATCTCCGAAATCAAATCCAGATGCGTCAAATCCCGCACCGCCGGTCGGGTTTCCCGTGCCGTCAAACGCGGCGTGACCGTAGTTATCGTAAGCTGAGCGCTTTTCAGGGTCGGACAGAATGGCGTATGCCTCGTTCGCTTCCTTGAACTTTGCCTCTGCCGCCGCATCTCCAGGGTTCACGTCGGGGTGGTATTTCTTTGCAAGATTTCGGTATGCTTTTTTTAGCTCGTCGTCTCCGGCGTTTTTTGCAACGCCCAAAACTTCATAGTAATCACGTTTTTCTGCCATATTAATGTCCAATTATAAAACACCTTTGCGGGAAAGGCAATTTATGATACCTTTCCCGCGGTGAATATTCGTTTATTTGCTGTCTGTCTTGTCTTCGTAGTCGGCGTTGTAGTAGGTTCCGTCAGCGCTGGCACCCTCACCTTGTGCGGCACCGGGATCAAAGCCGGCGTCTGCAGCTCCGCTCTGCTTGTAGAGCTTCTCGGAAAGGGCGTAGAATGCCTTCTCAAGAGATTCGGTATCGTTCTTGATAGCCTCGGTATCGCCCGTCTTAACGGTCTCCTTCAGCTTGTCAAGAGCCGCCTGAACGTCTGCCTTATCGGCATCGGAAAGCTTATCGCCGATCTCACCGAGCGACTTCTCGCTCTGGAAGATGATCGAGTCTGCACGGTTCTTTACGTCAACGGCTTCACGAGCCTTTTTGTCTTCCTCTGCAAACTTCTCGGCGTCCTTGATGGCGCGATCAACGTCTTCCTTGCTCATGTTGGTCGAGCTTGTGATGGTGATATGCTGCTCGCGTCCGGTACCCTTATCCATGGCGGTAACGTTAACGATACCGTTGGCGTCGATGTCGCAGGTAACCTCGATCTGGGGAACTCCGCGAGGTGCTGCGGGGATTCCGTCGAGATTGAAACGTCCGAGAGTGGTGTTGTATGCTGCCATCTCGCGCTCACCCTGAAGGATGTGGATCTCAACCGAGGTCTGTCCGTCAGCGGCGGTAGAGAAGACCTGACTCTTCTTTACGGGAATTGTAGTATTTCTGTCTATGATGCGGGTGAATACTCCACCGAGGGTCTCAAGTCCGAGAGAGAGGGGAGTTACGTCGAGCAACAGCAGATCCTTGACCTCTCCGACCAGAACACCGCCCTGAATTGCCGCGCCGAGAGCTACGCACTCGTCGGGGTTGATTCCCTTGAAGGGCTCCTTGCCCATGAACTTCTGAACGGCTGCCTGAACTGCCGGGATTCTGGTTGAACCGCCGACGAGCAGTACCTTATCTACCTGCGAAGCCGACACGCCGGCATCACGAAGGACCTGCTTGGTGGGCTCCATGGTCTTTTCAACCAGATCTGCAGTCAGCTCCTCGAACTTTGCGCGGGTCAGAGTTGCCTCGAAGTGAAGCGGGCCGCTCGAGGTTGCGGTGATGAAGGGCAGGTTGATGGTCGACGACGACACGCCGGACAGCTCGATCTTAGCCTTTTCCGCGGCGTCCTTGAGACGCTGAAGAACCATCTTATCGTTGCGGAGATCGATGCCGTTCTCACGCTTGAAGGTCTCAGCCATCCAGTCGATTATACGCTGGTCGAAGTCGTCACCGCCGAGACGGTTGTTTCCGGCGGTTGCAAGGACCTCGAAAACGCCGTCCGAGATCTCGAGCAGAGATACGTCGAAGGTACCGCCGCCGAGGTCGAAGACCATGATCTTCTGATCAACGGCTTCCTTATCCATACCGTATGCCAGTGCGGCGGCGGTAGGCTCGTTGATAATGCGCTTGACGTCAAGACCTGCGATCTTACCGGCGTCCTTGGTTGCCTGACGCTGAGCGTCGGTGAAGTAAGCCGGAACGGTGATGACAGCCTCGGTCACCTTGGTTCCGAGATATGCCTCGGCATCCGACTTCAGCTTCTGCAGGATCATCGCGGAGATCTCCTGAGGAGTATAGTTCTTGCCGTCGATGGTCTCCTTGTGGTTGGTTCCCATCTCACGCTTGATGCTGATAACGGTCTTGTCGGGGTTGGTTATCGCCTGTCTTTTTGCGACCTGACCGACCATTCTTTCTCCGGTCTTGGAAAAAGCTACGACAGAAGGAGTCGTTCTTGCTCCTTCGGGGTTGGGTATTACTACCGGCTCGCCGCCTTCGTAAACGGCGACGCAAGAGTTTGTTGTTCCAAGGTCAATGCCTATGATCTTTCCCATAATAATTTTCCTCCATTTATAAAGATAAAATTTTAATCTTGATTAGTTTGCGACCTTAACCATCGCATAGCGAATGACTTTATCACCCTTCATATAGCCCTTTTGAAGGACTTCAACGACCTCGCCCTCGCCGTAGCTCTCGTCCTCAACGTGCATAACGGCGTTGTGATATTCGGGGTCAAAGACCTTTGCCTCGATCTCGACGATACCGAGCTTTGACAACATATCCTCTGTGGATTTGAGGATCATCTGAACGCCCTTCAATACGGCTTCGGCGTCCGAATACTGTGCGGCTCTTTCAAGATTGTCGATGACAGGCAGCATCTCAGACACGGCGTCGCTGTAAGCGTCGGCGTAAACGTTTTCGCGCTCCTTTTGCGAGCGTCTGCGGAAGTTATCGTACTCTGCGAGCATACGAACGTATCTGTCGTTCAGCTCGGCGTACTGCTCTGTAAGCTTTTGCAGCTCGGCTTCAAGCTTTTTCGTGTTCTTCTTCTTTTTATTATCTGTCGCCTCATCGACCTCGGGAGCGGTCTGCTCCTCGCAAGACTCAGCGGCCGTGTCAAATTCCTTTTCGTCCATTTTTATCCTCTCCGTCCGTTAGTGAATTTTCATTTATAAGATCGGCAAGCCGACCGGAAAGACCGGCTATGGTTGCCAGAACCTTTGCATAGTCCATGCGAAGCGGACCGATAACGCCGATCGCGCCAAGCGTTTTTCCGTTTTTAACTATCGGCTTGAATACCAATGCCGAGTGGTCCATGACCTTAACGGCGCTCTCCGAGCCGATGATTACGTTTATGTCGTCGTCCTTTGCTTCCGAAACAAGATTGAGTATCTCGTCCTTCTTCTCAAGAGCACCGAGCATCTCTCTGAAGCGATCGGTGTCGGCATATTCGGGGTACTGAAGCAGTCTGTCAAGACCCGAGAGCTTGAGCTCGCCGCTGTCGATCTCGTTCATGACCTCATATATGCTCTTGATGATCGGGCTGATCAGCTCGCCGTCGCCTCCCATCTCACGCTCAAGATCCATTATTATAGGAAGAGTGATGCCGTCGGTCGTAAGTCCCGATACGTAGCTGTTGAGCAGGGTGGTGAGTCGTCCTATCGTCTCGGTTGAAATTCCGTTGTCAACCCGAACGTTTCTCGTCTTTACCGAGCCGTTTGAAAGCATCATGACCAGAACGAAGCTTCTTGAGTCGATCGCAAAGCCCTCAAAACGCTCGATCGTGACGTTGGAACGTCGCGGCTTTATTGCGATACCTGTGTAATTCGTGATAGCCGAAGCAACCTTGGACGCCATTACAAGTATCTGGTCGATCTCAGTCATCTTCATTTTAAGAAGCTTGTTTATCTCCTCGATCTCGCGAGCCGTCATGGCGTACTCCTGCGCCAGAGAGTCAACGTAGAAGCGGTAACCCAGCTCACTTGGCACTCGACCTGCCGAAGTGTGAGGCTGCTCAAGATAACCAAGACTCTCAAGCTCAGCCATCTCGTTTCTGATGGTTGCGGAAGAGCAGGTGATGTTGCGATTTTCCATGAGATACTTGGATCCGACGGGATCTCCGCCCTCAATATGAGCTTCCACGATCGCCTTTAGTATAAGACGTTTTCTTTCGCTCAATTCATTTCCAAACATCGTTTTGACCTCCTTCCGATCACTTTGTTAGCACTCGAGAAAGATAAGTGCTAACTTGTGCTATTATAGTACTGCAAAAAAAGCGCTTTGTCAATAGCTAATGCAAAAAATCTTATGAACTTTTTGTTAATTCACAAGCAAACGGCGTCCGAGACCGCCAAGCTGCAAAAAAGCGTCGAAAACGCAAAAAAAGTCTGGTAAAACTTAAGAAAGACCTTGACAATCAGGTTGCTTTATGTTATTATATATAAAATCTAATTTTAGGAGGGGTAGAGAATGACTTATTTGTTGTCCGGCGCCTCTGTTTTTTTTTGCGGTGGGTTCTCCGACCGTGATATAAACGTTGTTTCATTGGCTGACCGTTCCGAAAGCGTCGTTAATGTCGACGCTTCTAAATATTTTGTGTTTCCCGGCTTCGTTGATGTTCACGTACATTTTCGCGAGCCGGGTTTTTCGTACAAGGAAACGATTGCCAGCGGCAGCGCGGCTGCGGCAAGGGGAGGCTTTGCTGCCGTTTGCACCATGCCGAATCTTTCGCCGGTTCCCGATTGTATTGAAAACCTAAATTTGCAGCTTGATCTCATAAAGAGAGATGCAAGGATAAACGTCCTTCCGTTTGGAAGTATAACGCGCGGTCAGTGCGGCACCGAGCTTTCGGATATTGAGGCTCTCGCGCACTACGTTTGCGGCTTTTCTGATGACGGACGCGGCGTTGATAACACGGCGCTTATGCGCGAGGCGATGCTCCGCGCCAAATCGGTTGGAAAGATCATTTCGGCTCACTGTGAGGACGGAAGGCAGATCAAGGACTCGCCTGAGGCGGAATGGAAGGAGATCGAGCGAGACATAAAGCTCGCCGATGAGACCGGATGTGCCTTCCACGTGTGCCATATATCGACCAAGGAAAGCGTTGCGCTGATACGTGATGCCAAGAAGTCGGGCGTTGACATCACTTGTGAAACGGCGCCGCATTATCTAACCTTGGCTGACGTCGACTGCCTCGATCACGGTCGCTTTAAGATGAACCCGCCGATCAGAACGGCAAAGGACCGCGACGCACTGCTTGAGGGCATCGTTGACGGTACGATAGATATGATAGCCACCGACCACGCTCCCCATTCTGCCGACGAAAAGTCGCGTGGATTTGCGGGGTCGCTCAACGGAGTCGTCGGTCTTGAGACCTCTTTTCCGGTTCTTTATACCGAGCTTGTAAAGAAGGGAATTATACCGCTGACCCGACTGGTTGAGCTTATGAGTGTTAATCCCGCGCTTCGTTTTGATATTGAAAACGACGGATTTACGGTTTTCGATCTATCGGAGGAATACACGGTTGATCCGAGCGAGTTCTTGACGATGGGTCGAAGCACTCCCTTTGAAGGGCGTAAGGTTTTCGGTCGATGCATTGCCACCGTTGTGGGTGGAAAAACCGTTTATGAAGACAATAAATTTTTACAAAAATACAAGTCTTTCAATTAACTTGTTTTGCAGAGGAGGACAAGAATAATGGGAAAAAGAAAAGACATTAAGAGGATCATGATCATAGGATCGGGTCCTATCGTTATCGGACAGGCTGCAGAGTTTGACTACGCCGGAACGCAGGCGTGCCTTGCACTGCGCGAGGAGGGCTACGAGGTCATACTTGTAAACTCCAACCCGGCAACTATTATGACCGACACGACGATCGCCGACAAGGTCTACATGGAGCCGCTGACCCTTGAGTTTATCGCCCGAATCATAAGATACGAGCGACCCGACGCCATCGTGCCGGGTATCGGAGGTCAGACCGGACTGAACCTTGCCATGCAGCTTGAAAAGAAGGGAATACTCAAGGAGTGCGGAGTTGAGCTGCTAGGAACTTCGGCGGCGAGCATCGAGCGCGCCGAGGATCGCGAGCTTTTCAAGGAGATGTGCCTTGAGATTGGCGAGCCGGTCATTCCGTCCGAGATAGCGAACACGCTGGATGAGATAATCGAGGCGGCTGAGAAGATAGGCTTCCCGGTCGTTCTGCGCCCCGCCTTCACCCTCGGTGGATCGGGCGGCGGATTTGCCTACAATATGGAAGAGCTCGTACCGCTCGCGGAAGGTGCGCTTGCGATCTCTCCCGTTCATCAGGTCCTGGTCGAGCGCTCGGTTCGTGGATATAAAGAGATCGAGTTTGAGGTTATGCGTGATGCACAAGACCACGCTATAACCATTTGCGGCATGGAGAACATAGACCCCGTTGGCGTTCACACCGGAGACAGTCTTGTCGTTGCTCCTATCATGACTCTTTCGGAGCACGACCACAAGATGCTCAACGACAGCGCAATCAAGATCATTCGTGAGCTTAAGATAGAGGGTGGATGCAACGTTCAGTTCGCTCTTAACCCCACCACCTCGGAGTATTATCTCATCGAGGTAAACCCCCGCGTTTCGCGCAGCTCGGCGCTGGCTTCCAAGGCAAGCGGATACCCGATCGCCCGCGTTACCGCGAAGATCGCCGTCGGTATGACGCTTGACGAGATAACCGTTGCCGGAACGACTGCCGCGTTCGAGCCTCAGCTTGACTACATAGTTGCAAAGTTCCCCCGCTTCCCGTTCGATAAGTTCACCTCGGCTCCCAATAGCCTTGGAACTCAGATGAAGGCGACCGGTGAGTGCATGGGTATCGGCTCGACGCTTGAGGAGTGCCTGCTTAAGTCGGTACGCTCGCTTGAGACCGGAGTTTGCCATTTCAGAATGGCGAAGTTTGACAATATGCCGACCGAGAAAATCCTTGAGTACATAAAGGTCTTCCACGACGACAATATCTTTGCCATAGCACAGCTGATGAGAAACGGTGTTGATCTCGAAACGCTTCACAAGGTCACGATGATCACCCCCTTCTTCCTTGAGGCTATCAAGAGGATCGTTGATTTTGAAGCGGTCATCGCGGCAAACAAGAACGACAAGAACACGCTGATCGAGGCAAAGAAGCTCGGCTTCTCGGACAAGTACATTGCAAAGCTTTGGGAGGTTCGTGAGACAGAGGTTTGGAATATGCGTAAGCAGGAGAACATCTTCCCGGTTTACCGTATGGTCGACACCGCCCACGTAGGTGCTTATATTCCGTACTTCTATTCGAGCTACACCGGAGAGAACGATTCTATACTGACCGACCGAAAGAAGGCAGTTGTGCTCGGCGCCGGACCTATCCGTATAGGACAGGGAGTTGAGTTCGACTATTCGACCGTTCACGCCGTTAACACCATTAAGCATTGCGGATACGAATCCATCATAATAAATAACAATCCCGAAACGGTCTCTACCGACTATACCACGGCGGATAAGCTCTATTTTGAGCCGCTGACCACCGAGGACGTTATGAACGTTCTCCATTTTGAAAACCCCGAGGGCGTTATCGCTTCGCTTGGAGGACAGACGGCTATCAACCTTGCAGAGCCTCTGGTTGAGCGCGGAGTCAAGATAATCGGAACCGATTGCGACGCGATCGAGCGTGCCGAGAACAGAGACTCGTTTGAAAAGATACTCGAAAAGCTTGAGATACCCCAGCCGAAGGGTCAGGCGGTAACCAAGATCGAGGACGGTGTTGCAGTTGCCGCCCGCATCGGATATCCCGTTCTGGTTCGTCCCAGCTTCGTTCTCGGCGGACGCGCCATGCAGCTCGTTCACGACGAAAATCAGCTCCGCCACTATCTCCGCACCGCCGTTGAGATAGACGAGGACAAGCCCGTTCTGGTCGATAAGTATATAAAGGGCAAAGAGGTCGAGGTCGACGCTATCTGTGACGGACGTGACGTTTTCGTTGCGGGTATTATGGAGCTTGTCGAGCGTACCGGAGTACATAGCGGAGACAGTATAAGCGTTTATCCTGCCTTCAGTATCTCTGATAAGGTAAAGGGAACTATCCTCTCGTACACCAAGAAGCTCGGTATAGGCATCGGTATCGTTGGACTTTTCAACATCCAGTTTATCGTTGACAAGAACGACGACGTGTTCATAATCGAGGTCAACCCGCGTTCGTCGAGAACAGTTCCGTTCCTTTCGAAGGCAACCGGCTTCTCGCTCGCCGATATCGCAACCGAGGTCATAATGGGCAAAACGCTCAAGGAGCTTGGCATCTTCGACCTGTATCCTGCGGAGAAGAAGCGCTGGTACTGTAAGGTTCCCGTATTCTCTTACCGCAAGATCAGCGGAGTGGACGCTTATCTCTCGCCCGAGATGAAGTCCACCGGTGAAGCTATCGGTTACGATGACAGTCTCCACCGTGCCTTCTATAAGGCAATACAGGCGGCGGGAATGTCGGTCCAGAACTACGGAACGGTGTTCGTAACTATTTCCGATGCCGACAAGGAAGAGGCTCTGCCGCTTATCAGACGCTTCTATAACCTCGGATTCAATATCGAGGCTACTACGGGAACGGCAGAATTCCTCAAGAATCACGGCATACGCACTCGCGTTAAGTCGAAGATCAGCCTGGGAAGCAGTGATATCCCCGAGGCCATGCGTCAGGGTCATATAGCTTACGTCATCAACACGGGAGAGGTCAGTGAGATAGACTCTCAAAGAGATGGCTACGAGATCAGAAGACTCGCCGTTGATAACAACATAACCATGTTCACCTCTCTCGATACCGTCCGCGTTCTGCTTGACGTTCTTGAGGATATGACGATAACCATTTCAACGATAGATAGCTAATGAAAGATACGGTTTTTAAGATTTTAAGCAATAAGAGCATCGCCGCGAACACCTATGAAATGGTGCTCGCCGGCGATATCTCGGATATAACGGCGGCAGGTCAGTTCGTCAACATAATGCTTGACGGATTTTACTTGCGTCGCCCGATATCGGTTTGTAACGCCGAGGACGGCAAGCTGACTCTTATATATAAGGTGGTCGGAAAGGGAACCGAATATATGGCGTCTCTTGCCGAGGGAGCCGAGCTTTCGGTGCTGACGGGTCTTGGTAACGGTTACGATCTTTCGCTTTCGGGAGACAAACCTCTGCTGATCGGCGGAGGCGCCGGCGTTCCGCCTATGTTTATGGCGGCGAAGAAGCTTATCGAGGCAGGTAAGTCGGTCACGGTTATTATGGGCTTTGGACGGGCTGAAGAGGTGTTCTATAAGGAAGAGTTCGAGAAGATCGGCGCTGAGGTAAGGATCACGACGGTCGACGGAAGCTGCGGTGTTCGCGGCTTCGTTACCGACGCGATGCCCGAGGACTACACCTATTTCTACACCTGCGGTCCCGAGCCTATGCTCAAGGCAGTGTACGACAAGAGCGAGACTGACGGACAGTTCAGCTTCGAGGAGCGTATGGGCTGCGGGTTCGGCGCGTGTATGGGCTGCACCTGCAAGACGAAATACGGAAACAAGCGCATCTGCCGTGACGGTCCTGTGCTCACAAAGGAGGAGATAGTATGGTAAACACTAAGGTATCTCTTTGCGGTATCGAGCTGACCAACCCGATCATTCCCGCATCCGGAACGTTCGGCTTCGGAGCGGAGTTTGCCGAGATTTACGACATAAACGTTCTCGGTAGCTTCTCGTTCAAAGGAACAACGGCTGAGCCGAGATTCGGAAATCCCACGCCCCGTATAGCCGAAACACCTTCGGGAATGCTTAACGCCGTGGGACTTCAGAACCCCGGTGTCGATCACGTTATTGCCGAAGAGCTCCCGATGATCAAAAAGATATTCAATAAGCCGGTCATGGCGAACGTCAGCGGTTTTTCGATAAACGACTACGTTACGGCTTGCGAAAAGCTGGACTCTCAGGAGCAGATAGGTTGGCTTGAGGTCAATATCAGCTGTCCTAACGTTCACGGAGGCGGAATGAGCTTCGGAACGTCGGCAGAGGCGGCAGCGGAGGTAACTCGAGCGGTCAAGGCTGTGACCAAAAAGCCGGTCATAATGAAGCTGACGCCCAACGTCACGGATATCACCGAGATCGCAAAGGCTTGCGAGGCGGCGGGTGCTGACGGACTTTCGCTGATAAACACGCTGACAGGCGTTCGTATATCACTCAAAAACAGAAGACCGATACTCGCAAACGTAACCGGTGGGCTTTCGGGTCCCGCAGTATTCCCGGTGGCGTTGCGTTGCGTATGGCAGGTATATAAGTCGGTCAATATCCCGATCGTCGGTATGGGCGGTATATCGTCTGCCGAGGACGTCATTGAAATGATGATGGCGGGAGCCACGGCTGTTGAGATCGGTGCTGTCAACCTCGTTGATCCTTACGCCGGTAAAAAGATCGTTGAAGATCTGCCTGCGGTTATGGAAAAATACAAAATTAATGACTTAAGTGAAATAATAGGAGTGGCACATGGGTAAAGATGTAATTATAGCCTGCGATTTTTCGTCGGCAGAGGCAGTATTTGCCTTCCTTGATAAGTTTGAAGGTAAGAAACCCTTCGTTAAGATCGGAATGGAGCTTTTCTATGCAGAGGGTCCGTCCATCGTTCGTAAGATAAAAGAAAGAGGACACAAGATCTTCCTTGACCTTAAGCTTCACGATATTCCGAACACCGTTAAAAAATCCATGGCTGTTCTTTCGTCGCTGGACGTTGATATGTGCAACCTCCACGCCGCAGGAACGTCTGCTATGATGACCGCAGCTCTTGAAGGATTGACCAGACCGGACGGTAGTCGTCCCTTGCTGATCGCTGTCACTCAGCTTACCTCCACCGATGAAGAGAGAATGAGAAACGAGCTGCTCATTAACGAGCCGATCGCAGAGGTCGTTATGAAGTATGCCGAAAATGCCCGTAATTCGGGACTTGACGGTGTCGTTTGCTCGCCGCTTGAGGCAGGTATCGTTCACGAGAGATGCGGTAAGGATTTCTTGACCGTCACCCCCGGTGTCCGTTTTGCAGACGGAGACATCGGTGACCAGAAGAGAGTTATGACCCCTGCCGCCGCAAAGGAGATAGGCTCTGACTATATAGTTGTCGGCCGTCCGATTACCGCCGCCACAGACCCCGTTGCGGCATATGAAAAATGTGTAAAGGAGTTTTGCTGAAATGAACACTAAAGAACTTATTGCAAAGGATCTGCTTTCGATCAAGGCAGTATTTTTCCGTCCCGACGAGCCCTTCACCTGGGCAAGCGGAATCAAGAGCCCGGTTTACTGTGACAACCGTCTGACCCTTTCGTCGCATAAGGTTCGCACCGACATTGAAAATGCAATAGCCGAGACCATAAAGACCGAGTATCCCGAGGCAGAGGCACTCATGGGTGCCGCTATGGGCGGTATTCCTCATGCGGCCATTGTTGCTCAGATGCTTGAGCTCCCTATGGGATTCGTTCGCGCCAGCGCAAAGGATCACGGTAGACAGAACCGCGTTGAGGGCGGTCTCGTTCCGGGACAGAAGGTCGTAGTTATCGAGGACCTTATCTCGACCGGCGGAAGCGTTCTCGAGGTCGTTGACGCGCTTCGCGAGGCAGGCGCCGAGGTTCTTGGAATCGTCAGCATCTTCACCTACGGTATGCAGAAGGGTATTGACCGTCTTGCTGCCGCAGGAGTCAAGAACACCAGCATGACCGATTTTGACACCGTTGCCCGCATCGCCGCAGAAGAGAACTATATAAAGCCCGAGGACGTTCAGAGACTTATCGCTTTCAGAAACAATCCTTCTGATGAAAGCTGGATCGGAGCATGAGACATCTTATAGGAATTGACGATCTCACAATGGCTGAGATCGAGCAGTTGATCGAAACGGCAGAGGATATAATTGCAAACCCCGAAAAGTATTCCGAGCGTTGCCACGGCAAAAAGCTTGCAACTCTTTTCTACGAGCCTTCGACGCGTACGAGACTTTCGTTTGAGGCGGCTATGATGGAGCTTGGCGGAAACGTTTTGGGATTCTCGGACGCGCAGAGCAGCTCGGCTTCCAAGGGAGAGAGCGTTGCGGACACAACGCGCGTCATCTCCTGCTTTGCAGATATTATGGCTATGCGCCACTTTAAGGAAGGCGCACCTATGGTCGCGTCACTCAATACGTCGATCCCGGTTATCAACGCCGGAGACGGAGGACACAACCATCCCACGCAGACCCTTACCGACCTTTTGACCATTAAGCGTGAAAAGGGAAGACTTGATAATCTCAAGGTGGGATTTTGCGGAGACCTCAAGTTTGGACGCACCGTTCACTCGCTGATAACAGCTCTTTCGCACCGAGAGGGAATAGAGTTTGTTCTCGTTTCACCCGACGAGCTTAAGGTTCCGAGTTATATTAAAAAGGATATAATCGAGAAAGAGGGCTTGCCGTATAGCCAGACGGAGGATCTGGATTCGGTGCTTCCCGAGCTCGATATACTTTATATGACTCGCGTTCAGCGTGAAAGATTCTTTAATGAGCAGGACTATATCCGTCTTAAGGACAGCTATATACTGACGCCCGAGAGACTGACTCGCGCAAAATCCGATCTTTGTATAATGCATCCGCTGCCTCGTGTAAACGAGATAGCCGTCGGTGTGGACAAGGATCCTCGCGCAGCGTATTTCAAGCAGGTGCTCAACGGAAAGTATATCCGTATGGCGCTCATACTTTTCTTGTTGGAGGCGGCAAAATGAACGTAGATTCGATAAAGAACGGAGTTGTCATAGACCACATCACGGCAGGCGACGGAATGAAGATCTATTATTTTCTCGGCCTTGATAAGCTGGACTGTCCTATTGCCCTCATAAAGAACGCTATGAGCAGAAATATGGGGCGCAAGGATATCATTAAGGTCGACAGTGAAAATCTTCCCGACCTTTGCGCTCTCGGTTATATTGCGCCCGACGTCACCGTTAATGTTATTAAAGACGGTGAGATAATAAAGAAATATCATCCCGAGCTTCCGGAGCAGCTTGCCGATATCGTCAAGTGCCAGAACCCGAGATGCATAACCAGCACCGAGCAGGAGCTTCCTCATATATTCAGCTTGACGGACAGAGAAAATCGCGTTTACCGTTGCATATATTGCGAAAGCAAAGCAAAGGGCTGAACCAAAAAAACAACACGCTAAAAGATGGTGCAACTTAAGTATTTACGAAAAACAGTAAATTTTTGAGCGACACCTTCAAGCAAACAAAGAACGCACCAAGTATGTTAGTCTTGGCGCGTTCTTTGTCATTCGTCCTTTACATATTTCAGTATATCCTGTACATCACAATCAAGATAGCTGCACAAATCATTTAGAGTAACGGTAGTAATGGGTTTGTTGTGCTTTAGTCTATCAAGCAAACTTCTGCTAACGTTAAATTCATTAATCAGTTTGTATGACGTTATATTTTTCTCTCTTAGTGTTTTATAAAACGGTTCATAAGAAATCATAAATTTATCCACCTTTAGCTTACTTTTTTCAATTAATATTATATTTTATTATCTTTCTATTGACAATTGTCGATATATAGAGTATAATTATAATGCCTTGGTGTAATAAAGAAAGGATCGTAAAGATTATGAAGAAAAAAGAAGTAACTGAATTAATGAAAAAGTTTTATATTTTTGGAGGAGTCCCCTTTGCGGCAGGAGCTGTTCTTGCCCTAATTATGGTGTTTGTAAATACTTTACTGATGCCTGTATTTTTAATGATCGGAATGATTCCGGCACTTATTACCTTTTTTACTTTTTACGTAAAGGCAAAAAAGATGGAAGCTAATGCTTGCATAAAATGCCCTTCACAAAACAAAACGAAAGTGAGCGAAGCTTTGCGCCTTTCTGATGAAACAATCGACGGAGCTTTGTGTGAAGTCCATAAAGTAACACATACCTGTGAGGATTGTGGAACAGAATATACCTGCATTGAATATAAACGTATAAAGGGCTGATATAATATAATACCAAGGCAAATAAAAAAGATGGTCGCTATTATTGAAGTGACCATCTTTTTTATCCCTAATCTGCATCAACCAAAAAGCGTGTTGTTTTTTTGCTATAATAACTTTATTTTTTTGTAATTTTGTGATATAATAATTATAATTATAAGTATGTCGAAAGGGGGCGTGGCTTTGAACAAGATATTGTACCGCTTTGCAATGGCGTTTCTTGCGCTGTTGATGCTGTTTGCCGTGCTGCCCCTAAACGTATTAGCTATAAACGAAGAGACGTCGGAGGACAAAAGATCTCCGTTTTATAACGTTTCGTGTCAATATGAAAAACAAACAGGCAAAATAAAGCTCGAATTTAGAATGAAGAGCGAGGACGTTAAGAGATATTCGGGTCGTGAGATCAAGCTGTATGCTTTGACTGCCTCTCAGAGCGTTGAAGACATACCCGAGCTTTTGCCTATTGCTTCGGGGCTCAAGCCCTCAAACCGTACGGGCGCGGAGGTTAGAGCAGTCGATCTTTCGGATAGACTTTCGTATTACGTGTTTGCAATGCAAACCGATAGCGGCTTGATATGCTCGGATCCGATTTTGCCCGAGATACCCTCGGTCGGTGTTGCGCTTCCGTTCAAGGGGATTGACAGTGAAAGTAGCGCTCACGTTTTTGACAGTGCGGCGGGAACCGTGGTTCTTGACGTAGATATAGATAAGCTGATAGGTAACGGAAGCGGATACCTTTATCCAACATCGGACTACACCTATACCTTTAGCAGCACGTATCTCGACTCGATAGACAAGCTTGTTAAGCTTTACAGAAGCGATAGCCGAAAGACGTTGATAAGATTGCTTTCCTCTTCGGGAGAAAACAAGATCTTGAGTGAGGATTATACCGATCAGAGATCGATATATGCATACGTCGGCTTCCTCTTCTCAAGATATATTACCGAGGAGTACGGTGGGATTGGCGGAATAATTCTCGGAGATTCGAGCTTGACCACCGCGCAAGGAGCAAAGAGTTATGCGAGCTCGCTTTATGCAGCGGCAGCAGGACTTGCAGACGTTGGCGGAGCTTGTCCGCTGATCGTTCCGATCAGCGCCGACCCCACCCGGAGCTTTGCTTTCCTTGATTCCATATGCCCGATGACTGAGCTGTTCGGCGGAATAAAGTTCACTGTTATGGTGGAAAGCGCAGGCACACCGCGCGGATTTAATGACGAATATTTCGCGTCATTAGATGTAGACGCCCCGGCTCTTGAACCGACGAAGGACGTTATATCGGTGGACAATCTGTCGGAGCTGACTCACCGTATCGAGAGGGAATACAGATCGTCGGTGTACCCGAACATTATTTACAACTGGATGCCCGATGGCTCGATAAGCGGAGATGCTGCCGCCGTGGCGTACGCTTACAGCTACTACGAGCTTTTTGCGAGTGAAAGAGTTTCTTGCTTTATCGTAACGGCAAATGAGGGATTTGACGTGTCGATCCCGACCGTTAAATATATAAATACCGATCTGCGGGACAAATACGTGAACGACGACTCGGTGTCGCGCATATTCGGCAAGGAAGTTCTTGAAAAGCTTGCCGGTACAAGGATATCCGAGCTTTCGATAAGTGAAAACAAGGTTGAGTTTGGCGCGTTGCCGCGCTTTCTCGGAACTGTCGACTATTTTGATTTTTCGTCCTCTTCGGGGCTTTCCGGTTGGTTCTCCGGAGAATCCTGCAGCGCTGTTTTTTTGGATAGCGACAACAAAGGGCGCTCCTTGAATGCAAGTCTGTTGTTGGGAGAGGACTCTTCGAGCGGCTCGGCGTTCATTGTTTATAATTATAAATACCCCGAAAGCTTTTCGTATACAGATTATATAGCGATCGAGCTTTGCGTTGATGCAGAGGCGGTCAATAATGCCTACCGAGTTACGATAACGCTCGGCGGTGAAGACTTTTTGTGCGAATATACCACCTCCGGAATGATCAGCGGAAGCAGCAGGACGTTATATCTTGACGTCAGAGAGCTTGATTCAAGCGACACCGTTAATTATTTGAAAATATCGGTTGATCAGACGAGTGGGTCAAAAAGTGATGCTCGACTTAAGCTATACTCTGTTACGGCAAACAGCCTTCGGTACAACAACAGTACGCTCAAAGCTCACATAAAGGCGGAGCGTGAGCGTATCATGAACGACGGTGAGACTGACAAGAAGGGGATCGATATGAATGCTGTTTTGTTCTTAGCGGTTCCTGTCGTGCTGACAGGGTTTGTTATGGTGGGTGTATCTCGCAGAAGAACGTCAGACGCAGAGTATAATACAAATGATAAACAAAATTAAAAAATAAATGTTTTGGAGGAAAAGATTGTGAAGGACATCAGCAGAAATTTGACGATGCTCGTGGATTTTTACGAGCTTACGATGAGCAACGGATATTTTAAGACCGAGCTTGGTAAGCGTACCGTCTATTTCGACGTTTTTTACCGCGATAACCCCGATAAGGGCGGATACGCCATAGCGGCAGGACTTGAACAAATAATAGAATACATTCAGTCGCTTTCGTTCAGCGAAGAGGATATAGAATATCTGCGCTCAAAAAATCTCTTTGACGAAGAGTTCTTGAGCTACCTTAAGAACTTCCGCTTTACGGGAGATATGTGGGCAGTTCCCGAAGGAACGGTCGTTTTCCCGGGAGAACCGGTCATAACCGTTCGTGCAAATGCAATGGAGGCGCAGTTTATTGAAACGTATATACTGCTTATGTTTAACCATCAGTCGCTGATAGCAACCAAAGCGTCGAGAATGGTGCGCGCGGCACAGGGCAGAGCAATAAGCGAGTTTGGGTCAAGACGCGCGCAGGGCGCGGATGCCGCCATTCTGGGCGCGCGTGCGGCGTACATCGGCGGAGTTAACGCCACGGCTTGTGCTATTGCCGATCAGGCATTCGGCGTTCCCGCAACCGGAACTATGGCTCATTCATGGGTTCAGATGTTTGACACCGAGTACGAAGCGTTCCGTACCTATTGCGAGCTTTATCCGAACGCCGCCACACTTTTGGTTGATACTTATAACGTACTTAAATCGGGCGTTCCCAACGCCATTCGCGCCTTCAAGGAGGTTTTGCTGCCCAAAGGAATAACCAAATGCGGTATCCGTATTGATTCGGGCGATGTAACCTATCTGACCCGCAAGGCGCGTAAAATGCTGGACGACGCCGGGCTTCACGAATGTAAGATAGTCGTTTCCAATTCGTTGGACGAGTATCTTATCCGCGATATGCTGCTTCAGGGCGCGCAGGTGGATGCTTTTGGCATTGGAGAGAGACTTATAACGGCAAAGAGCGATCCGGTTTTCGGCGCGGTATATAAGCTCGCCGCCGTTGAGGATCAAAACGGAAACATCATTCCCAAGATCAAGCTTTCTGAAAATCCCGGCAAGATAACGACTCCGCATTTCAAAAAGATATATAGACTTTACAGTAACGAAAGCGCAAAGGCAGAGGCAGACTTGATCTGTATGCACGACGAAGTTATAGACGTGTCCAGTCCGCTTGAGATATTTGACCCCGAGTATACGTGGAAGCGTCGCACAATGGAGGACTACACCGCCAATCTTCTGCTCGTCCCGATCTTTGAGAGAGGAAAGCTTATTTATGAGCTTCCCACGCTCGAGCAGATAAGAAACCGTTGCCGCGCTTCGCAGGAAAGCATTTGGGACGAGGTCTTGCGCTTTGAAAATCCCCATAACTACTACGTGGATCTTTCCGAAAAGCTGTGGCAGCTTCGTCACGATATGATAAGAAACCGTCGCAACGGCTGAAAGGGATAGTATGAAAAAGATCATAATTGCTCTTTGCTTGTTCCTTTGCTTGACATCGGTGTTCTCTATTTCCGTATTTTCCGAAGGAACAGTTAGCGGAGATTGCGGAAACGAGGGATCAAGCGTTGTTTGGTCGTTTGATAAGGGAAGCGGAGAGCTGCTTATCAGCGGTAGCGGAAGCATGAAAAACTGGTCTCAGCTTGCAACAAGCGGCGACACCGCCGCACCCTGGCGCGCCTATGCTAGCTCTATAACGTCGGCTCGCGTTGAAGGAGACATAACGCTTGGAAGCTATACCTTTTCAACTCTTAAAAAGCTTAAATCCGTAACGCTTGATAATGGTATAAGATCACTTCCGGTCGGAGCTTTTTACGGCTGTGAAGCGCTTGAAAGTGTTGTTTTACCCTCGTCTTTGACCGAGATTGAAGAAAAGGCATTTTACGGTTGTAAGGCGCTGGGGTCGGTTGATCTCTCGGCAAGCGTTGCCAAAATAGCCGCTGATGCTCTGTACGGTTGCGGAGGAATTAAGACCATAACCGTTGACACGGAAAATAACGTTTTTCGTTCCGAGGCTAACTGTCTGATCGAGAAAACGACTGCAACTCTTTTGCGAGGATCCTGCAATGGCGAGATTCCCGAAAGTGTTACGGCAATAGCAGGGGGCGCATTCTCGGGCTGCTCAACGCTCAAGACCGTTGTAGTACCAAACACCATTCGAGTTATGGGTTACGGTGCTTTTGCGAATTGTACTGCCATTGAGTCAATGCAGCTTCCCTTTGTCGGTGACCGTCGAGTTATGGCTGACGGAAGCGTTGACGGTATGAGCGACACCGACGCGACGGCACGAGAGAAGATAAACGGCCGTTTGGCTTATCTCTTCGGTGAGAGTGCTGTGCCCACCACCGTAAAATCTATAGTTATAACCGATTGTGAAACGCTGGAGGCAGAAGCGCTCGTAAACTGTTCTAACCTCACGTCGTTGATCCTGCCCGGGGGCTTGAAGCAGATAAAGGATGGCGCACTGTTTGGTTGTAGCACTCTTAAAGAGATCTCGCTTCCGAGTGAGCTTGTCTCGATCGGAAAGGCGGCGTTTGCAAGCTGCACCGCCCTTGAAATGATAGCTCTGCCCGATAAGGTTTCGTCTGTCGGCGAAACGGCATTTTTCGGTTGCGTCTCGCTGACCAAGGTGTCGTTTGGCTCGGCAATCGAAGAATTGGGAGAGGGCGCGTTTTATTCCTGTCCCGCGCTTGAGGAGTTGAGCGTTTCAGCCGACAACGTAAAATATTATTCTGAAAGCAACTGTGTTGTGGAGCGAGAGAGTAAAATGCTCGTTATCGGCTGCAAAAATAGCGTTATTCCGTCAGACGTTCTCGTCATAGGTGTTGGCGCTTTCCGTAACTGCAACGGCTTGAAATCGGTCATTTTCCCCGAAGGACTCACTGAAATAAAGGCATACGCCTTTGAAAACTGTATCGGATTGACCGAGCTTACCTTTCCCTCAAGCCTCCGGACGATTGGAGATTACGCCTTTGCGGAATGTACGGGTATCATCACCGTTCAAGCTCCCTCGGGAATTTTATATGGTGAGTCGGTATTCAAAAACTGCATTTCAATGCAGAGCGACAATATGCCGATCATAGATCGAGTTGAAGATATGATTGGTTGTGGCGCTGCCTTCGAGCTTTGGCTTTGCCTTATTGCGCTCGTTGCGATAGCTGCCGTTGGTGCGGTCATATTCTTTGCCTCAAAGAAAAGAAAATAAAATCAAACCGACTGAACTTGTAAGTTCAGTCGGTTTGATTTTATTCCTTTGCCCAACCGAGGGTCCTGTCGGCGGCTTTGTGCCACGCGTCAAGAAGCTCGGAACGCTTTGTTTCATTCATAGTAGGCTCAAAGCGTCGGTCTATGCGACGGTCAGACGCTATCTCGTCAAGCGATTTGTAAAATCCAACGCCAAGTCCCGCGAGATTTGCCGCGCCAAGCGCCGTCGACTCTATGCAATAGGGACGGAGTATCGGCAGGTTTATGATGTCAGACTGGAAGGCAAGCAAAAGATTGTTTGCCGAAGCTCCGCCGTCAACGCGAAGCGATGAGAGCTTCAATCCTGAGTCTCTTTCCATAGTCGAGAGCAGGTCGCTGGTCTGATAAGCCATAGATTCAAGCGTCGCGCGGACGATATGGTTTTTAGTTGTGCCGCGGGTCAGTCCGAATATAGCCCCACGTGCATAAGCGTCCCACCAGGGAGCGCCGAGACCGACGAAGGCGGGAACAAGATAAACTCCGCCGTTATCGGGCACCTGACTTGCCAAAAACTCACTTTCGGGCGCACTCGAGATGATGCCGAGTCCGTCACGAAGCCACTGTATCGCTGCGCCGCAAACGAAGGTCGAGCCTTCAAGGGCGTAGACGGTCTTGCCGCCGTATTGCCAAGCAACGGTGGTTAAGAGCCCGTTCTCCGAGAACACGGGAGTCTCGCCGGTGTTCATCAGCATAAAGCCTCCGGTTCCGTATGTATTCTTTACGTCACCCGCCGTAAAGCAGCACTGACCGAACAGAGCCGCTTGCTGGTCTCCGGCAACACCGGCGATCGGAATACTACCGCCCAGGAGCTGGGTATGACCAAAAACGCCGGAAGAGGGGAGAACCTCGGGCATCATGCTCCTCGGGATCTCAAAGAGAGACAGAAGCTCGTCATCCCAGTCAAGAGTATTTATGTTGTAAAGCATCGTTCTGGCGGCGTTCGTCGGGTCTGTTGCATGAACTCGACCGCCCGTCAAGTTCCATATCAACCAGCAGTCTATCGTTCCAAAAAGCAGCTCGCCGCGCTCGGCGCGTTCACGCGCGCCGTCAACATTCTCAAGTATCCAGCGGAGCTTACTTGCCGAAAAGTAGGCGTCGATGATAAGTCCCGTCTTTTTTCGAATAAACTCGGTGTATCCCTGCGCCTTGAGAGAGTCGCAGTAATCGGCGGTGCGTCGGCATTGCCATACGATAGCCGGGCAGATAGGCTTGCCCGAGCGATCCCATACGACGACGGTCTCTCTCTGATTAGTAATACCTATCGCGGCGATCTCCTCGGGGGAAGCGCCGAGACGTGTGATCGCCTCTCTTGCAACGAACAACTGAGTTTCAAGTATCTCAAGAGCGTCGTGCTCGACCCAGCCCTTGTGAGGGTAATGCTGAGTAAACTCCTTTTGAGAAGAACAAACGATCCCTCCGCCGCGCTCAAAAATTATACATCTTGAACTGGTGGTACCCTGATCGAGTGACAAAAGATATTTTTTCTCCATAAGACTCTCTCCTTTGATTTATTCGTCAGATAGCGCTTTTACCGCATCATTGATGCGAACGATAAACCCCGCCGCCTCACGTCGAAGCGGAGCAACATTTATTTCGGCAAGCTGCGAGCCGCGCGAGATGTGTCGGTAAACAGACACCGAAATATCCTCAAAAAGCTCGGCGGCGGCAATAGCTGCCTGCGCTTTAGCTCTGTATGCATTTGCTGTCAACTCATCGTTCTCTTCAACGGTTAAGGCGTTTGACCAAAGCTCCTCGCAAAGACGAGCTATGGCGTCTGCAATATCGGAAAGTGTATCAGACATGCCATAGAACTCAGCATCAACCTGGTCAATAGGCTTTTGACAGCGTCCAAAAATATCGGGGGTCAGCTTTTCGCAATATGCAGTGACCGTGCTCACCGAAAAGCCAAGCTGCGCACGGAGCCTTTTTATAATAAGCGCGGAACGCGCCTTGATATCTTCCATAAAACAAATCTTCCTTGTAAGAATAATAGGACGCCCGAGCGCTTATGCACTAAGGGCGTCCTATCATATGCGGCAAACGATAAAAGTTATTACTTGATCTCAACGTTAACCTTTTTGCCGTCCGCATTTGCGGCTGCCTTCATAACGGTGCGGATCGCCTTGGCAATACGACCGTGCTTACCGATAACCATTCCCATGTCATCAGCGGCAACGCTCAATACGAGATTCACTGTATCGCCGTCGATGCTCTCGCAAACGGTCACCTCGTCGGGACTGTCGACAAGCGCACAAGCGACGTTGTAAAGTGTTTCCTTAAGATTCGTCATGCGTTAACTCCATTAGTCAACGATGCCGTTCTTCTTAAGAAGAGCCTTAACAGTCTCGGTGGGCTGAGCGCCGTTAGCGATCCAGGTCTTGGCCTTGTCTGCGTCGATCTTGATCTCGGCGGGGTTGGTCATAGGATTGTAGTAACCGATCTCTTCGATGAATCTACCGTCGCGGGGCGAGCGGCTGTCGGCAACGATAACACGATAGAAGGGAGCCTTCTTTGCACCGAGTCTTCTGAGTCTGATTTTAACTGCCATTTTAATTTTCCTCCAAATAAAATTTTTATATATTTATTATATAAATACGAGTTAATAGGGAAGCTTCATCTTTCCGAGCATCTTTTTACCTTTGCCGCCCGAAAACTGCTTCATAAGTGCTTTGATCTGCTCAAATTGCTTGAGCAGCTTGTTGACCTCCTCGACCGAGGTTCCCGATCCTGCCGCGATCCTCTTTTTGCGAGAGGCGTTCAGTATCTCGGGGCGAGCTCGCTCGGCTTTGGTCATGGAAAGAATGATCGCTTGAGTGCGGTCAAGAGCCTTTTCGTCGATCTTGGCGTCCTTGAGCGAGCCGGGCTTAACTCCGGGTATCATAGCCATGATCTGATCCATATTGCCCATCTTCTTGACCTGACTGAACTGCTCGAGATAATCGTCAAGCGTGAAGGTCTGTTGACGGAGCTTTTTCTCAAGCTCGGCTGCCTTCTTCTCATCAAACGCCTGCTCGGCTTTTTCGATAAGGGAAAGTACATCTCCCATTCCGAGAATTCGGCTTGCCATACGGTCGGGGTGGAAGGGCTCAATAGTGTCAAGCTTTTCACCCGTTCCGATGAACTTTATCGGCTTTCCTGTTATATAACGGACAGACAACGCCGCGCCTCCGCGAGTGTCACCGTCAAGCTTTGTCAGAATAACTCCGGTTATGTCAAGGATATCGTTGAAGGTCTTGGCAACCGTAACTGCATCCTGACCGATCATAGCGTCAACCGTCAAAAGTATCTCGGTTGGGTTGACCTTTGCCTTTATCGACTTAAGCTCGTCCATAAGCTCCTCGTCGATGTGGAGACGACCCGCGGTGTCGATGAACACCATATCGTATCCTCGGCTCTCTGCAAAGCGAAGACCCTCTTCGGCAATCTTTACGGGCGAGACCTTGTCTCCCATCTGAAAGACGGGAATATCAAGCTGACCGCCAACGATCTCAAGCTGCTTTATAGCAGCGGGACGGTAAACGTCGCAGGCGACGAGAAGCGGGCGTTTGCCCTGCTTTTTGTACATACCGGCGAGCTTTCCGGCGTGGGTGGTCTTACCGGCACCCTGAAGACCGCACATCATAATAACCGTGGGGGGCTTCGGTGAGATCGTGAGCTTGCTCTGCGAGCCGCCCATGATGTTTATAAGCTCTTCGTTAACTATCTTAACGACCTGCTGCGCCGGCATAAGAGATTCGAGAACCTCGGCACCGACTGCACGCTCGGAAACGGTGTTAACGAAGCTTTTGACAACCTTAAAGTTGACGTCAGCCTCAAGCAACGCGAGCTTGATCTCGCGCATACCCGCCTTGACGTCGGATTCGGTGAGCTTACCCTTGCTGCGGAGTTTTTTGAAGGCGTTATTTAGTTTGTCGGTTAAGCTTTGAAACACGGCTGAATAACACCTCCGTCAATTATTTTTTTGCCGCTGCGGTCAGCCGAAGAATAGCCTCGCGCAAGGGCAGGGGAGTGTCGCAGGATTCAAGGCGGGACTCAACGTCCTCCGCGAGCTGACGAAGCGACTCAAATCTTGCAACCAAGCCAAGCTTGCATTCAAGCTCGGTCAGCTCGGATTCGGACTTTTTGATAAGCTCGCGAACACCTTGACGGGATATACCGAACTCGTCGGCGATCTCGGCAAGCGACAAATCCTCGTTGTAGTAAAGACTCATAACGGCGCGCTTGCGCTCGGAGAGAGTTTCACCGTAGAAATCGAGCAAAAGACTCATTTCAAGGTTCTTTTCAAACATAAAATCACCTGTAAAGCAAATTGCTTTACACATTATAGCACGGAGATAAAGACTTGTCAATAGGGAAAAGAGAAAAACGGAACAAAAAATTATATTTTTTTGAAAATTAGTATTGCAAAACTAAAAAGAATGTGGTATAATGTGTCCGTTGTCGCGAAACGAGGCAATGAACAGAATACGGAGAGATATCGAAGTGGTCATAACGGGGCTGACTCGAAATCAGTTTGCGCGAAAGCGCACGGGGGTTCGAATCCCCCTCTCTCCGCCAACAAAAAAGCCTAATTTGTCTACCAGACAAATTAGGCTTTTTTGAATGATGTTTGCCTTCGGCAAATGATGTTGGCTTCGCAAATGATGACGGCTTCGCCTAATGATGTGTGCTTGCGGGCACATAGGGGCAAACATCGCATCATTGCGACACGAAGTGGAACAACATCATATTTGCGAAGCAAATGCATCATATAGCGTAGCGATGCATCATTTGACAAACAACATATTTTGCGGTATAATGACGATATGTAGTTGTGCTATAATTAACGAAAAAAAGTACACAGTTGTCTTAACTCAAGGGAGGATTTATGAAAAATATTACGAGAATAATCTGTCTGTTGCTTGCAATGTTTATGATAACGGTCAGCTTGAGCTCTTGCTTGAATACGCAGGAAAATGATGATGAAAACGATCCTGAGCAGAACGTTGTGTTTGATCTGACCAAAGAACATCTGGGGTCCTACGTTATAATCATCCCGAGTCAAATGAACGAAGATATGCTGCCTAATGCAACCTATCTCAAAGATGCGTTAGAGCAAGCATACGGCATAAGACTCGAGATCAAGACTGACGAGGTTGAGGCGACCGAATACGAGATATTGATAGGTCTCACTAACCGAACCGAGACAGCCGAGCTTTATCTTACTCTCAAAGATTCCGAATACGGTTATGCGCTCATCGGTAATAAGCTGCTCATAGTCGGAAAGAGCGCAGATAATGTAAACGGAGGACTTCTTCTTTTTGAAGAGGACGTGCTAAAAAAGACCGATGCGCAGGGCATACTGCTGTCGGCAAATAGCAAAAAGATCGCCGAAGCGGTTGAAGTTACGACCACGGTCCAAACTCAAGCTACTACGAATTCAAACAAAGACCAATATGAATATTACGCCGACGTGCTCGAGGGTCTTACCGTAAATGCCTTGGGAGACAGCTATTTTGACGGAGAAGGGCTGAACCGAAAAAAAGTCTGGCTCGGTCTTTTGGCGACAAAATACAAAATGAAAATGAACAACTACGGAAAAGGCGGCTCGACAGTTAGTAATTACGTTAATAAAAACCCGATGTGCATAAGATATTCTTCTATGTCGAACAACAATGCGGATATAATTCTGCTTGAGGGCGGAAGAAACGATTTCAATCAGGGCGTCCCGATAGGAGCTACGGATAGTCACGATAAGAAGACCTTCTCAGGAGCCTTGAACGTCATCATCGAGGGGCTCAAGGAAAAATATCCGAACGCGATGATAGTTTGTATCTCGAACTGGAACTTCCCGGGAACGAAAAACGGTCTTGATTACACTGATTACGCCGACGCTATGGAAGCTGTGGCAGAGCAGCAGGACGTTTGTTTCATTCGGGCGTGCGATCCAGAGGTGTCCGGAATAAATATGAAGAGCACAACCTTTAGGGCTCAATATTGTATGAATCCTGATGATATAAGTCATCTTAACGCAGCCGGAATGAAGATAGCCATGGAGCATTTCGAAAAAATACTCGCAGAGTATTATCAGGATTTTCTCGACAAAAAGTAAGCGGTATTGCAAGAAACAATTTAATAATGTAATAGAGACCCCGGGGCTGCCGAACGGTAGCCCTTTTTTGCTAACAAAAATATGCACCTCCAAAAGCATTCGCCGTTTGGGGTGCATATAACAGTTATGTTGTTCTTTTTTGCGCTACTTGCCTTGGCTTATATTATTATAACAACGAATATATATTATTTCCCCATTGTTGCTGCAGCTTTTTTCATCATTTCGCGAATAGGCAGGCTATAAGGACAGCGAGCTTCACAAACGCCGCAGCCGATACAGTCAGAAGCTGTTTTTGCAAGAGTTGAATATCTGGTCTTTGCCCATTCCTTCAGGTCGTAACGGCTATAATAGCCCTCGAACAGAAAAACTGACGGAATACTGATCCCGACCGTACAAGGGGCACAGTAATTACAGCGGCGGCAGAAATTTGTGCCCAAAAGCTCCTTGATGTTCGCAATTTTGCTTTGTTCCTCTGCGGTCAAAGGTGTTGTGTTTGAGACGGCGGACGCGTTTTGCACGATCTCAGACGTATCTGCCATTCCGGGAATGACCACGGTTACGTTTGGATTGCTTACAATAAACCGCATGGCGATAGTAGCGTCCTCAATAGCGCCGCCTGCCAGAGGTTTCATACAAATAAATCCAATGTTTTTTTGCGCGCATTGTGCGATCAGATCCTCACCCTGCGTTTCCACGATGTTGTACGGGAACATGATCGTTTCAACCCAAGGCATATCTAAGGCCTGCTTGAACAGGTCTACTGAATGGAGGGTTATTCCGATATGTCCTATCTTTCCTGAAGCCTTCGCCTCAAGCAAAGCCTCAAGGGCACCTCCGTGAGATGTGACTTTTTCAAGATCTTTTGCACTCGGGTTGTGCACCTGATAAAGATCGATGTGGTCGGTACGAAGGTTTTTGAGGCTGACGTCAATGTCTTTTTCCATTGCCTCCTTGGTGCGTGCCATGCTTTTTGTTGCAAGGACAAAACGGTCTCTGACGCCCTCCAGCGCAAAGCCAAGATACTCTTCGCTTACCGTATATCCCCGTGCAGTATCAATGAAATTAACGCCCTCGTTGATCAGCTCGCCGATCAGTTTTTTCGTTCCCTCGGCATCGATCTTTTGGATCGGTATGCCTCCAAAACCCAAGCGAGAGATTTTAAGCTCTGTTTTTCCTAATATCCTGTATTCCAAGGTTGTTCTCCTTTACGTAATTTTGAAATATTACCGTCAGTCCGAGCAGGGCGGCGAGCAGAGTTGGTATTGCAATAACTATTCCGTACAGAATGAACTTTTTGAATGAAAAGTTTACGTTGAAGCGTTTAAGTATCGACGCCCACATAATACCTGCCAGCGCACCGACAGGTGTGAAAAAGGCTCCTATGTTAGATCCGATGATCGCGGCGTACACGCTCTGAAGGTAAGCGTGCGATTCGGAGGTGAAGGACAGTATCGAGCTGAACAGAACGCTCATCGGTATATTGTTTATCACGTTCGACGTCAAGAAGGACGATATTCCGACCGTATATATCGGATCTCCCTTTGAAAGCAGCTCGGCGATCGTTTTTGTTGTTCCGGAATAGTTAAGGCTCAAAACCAGAACGAACATCGACAGCACGAAGGGTATCAGCTCGTACGGCAGCCTTGCAAATGACGAGCTGATCGGCTTGAAGCTCTTTTTTCTAATAGCCGTCAATACACTCACCGACACGAACAGAGAGATCGCAAATATCGCAGATATCAAGTACATTTCCCAAGAAAGATACGAGCTTATCGCAAGCAGCACGGTGCAAGCGCTCAAGTGCGCCACTCCGACAGCAAGTGCCGGCTTATCCTCCACGACCTCGGGAGACACCGTTGCGTTTATCGGTTTGTTCAATTCCTTTCTGAAAATCAAAAACAAAAGAGCAACGATACGACTCCCGCGAAGCAGGTTGGCAAAATCATCTTCGAGGCATAGGACATAAAATCTATCCCCGCCGCAGACGCCAGATATATGTTGGTGGGATTGCCTATAATAAGTACCATGCTCCAGGTGTTTGAGGCTATGAACTCGGCAAACAGATAGGGCAAGGGATTTATCTTTGCGTTCTTTGCAAAGAAACAAATAAAGGGCGTGAAGGTCAGCACGACTATATCGTTTGAGGTGAACACGGTCAGCACTGAAACGACGGCATAGAGAGCTATAAACAGTCCTATTTGCTTTTTGCCCGTTTTGCGGAGCGCAAGGTTTGCAAGATATCTGAAAAATCCGACCTCGTCCAAGAATACGGAGAGGGAAGTCATACTAAAAAACAGTATGAGTATTTTTATCGGATTTATAGATGACGCCGAGGTCAGCTCTGATACAAGATACTCAAGCGGTATACTGTCGGTCGCGAGCAGAATTATCGCTCCTGCGAGCGATATCAGCCAATACGTGCCGAGCTTTAGCCCTTTTACGTACACGCACGGCTTTATAAGCACCGACAAAAAGACCAGCACACCAACCGTAGCGCACGTTATCAAAGGGATATTCACGATCGGGGTTCTCTTGAGTTAGTCTTATTTTATATCGGTTACGCGAAAGCCTGCGTTTTCAACTGCAGACTTCAGTTCTTCGTTCGGAATATCCTTCTTCATCATAACCGTGCAAGCTCCCGTGGAAAGCTCGACCGCAGCATCCTTGACGCCTTTGACAGAGGTCAAAATCTTCTTTACGCGAGCGGCACAGTGCATACAGCTCATTCCTTCAACGGTTAGGGTTTTTGTGATCATGGTTGTTTTCTCCTTAATTATATGGGTGTTTTTTTATTTTGTTCTTTGAAGCTTTCGATATTGAAGCGGCGTCATATCCATTCGCGATTTGAAGCATCGGCAGAAATTGCTCGCGTCACCAAAGCCGCATCTTTTGGTTATGTCGTTGACAGACAGTGAAGTTGTGGCGAGCAGGTCGCGCGCTGCCGTCAAGCGGCACGCCGAGAGATACGCCATGGGTGAATATCCCGTGAATTCCTTGAAGATATGCGAAAGATAAGACGGACTGAAGTGATATTCCTCAGCTAAGGCGTCGATGCGAAGATCCTCGGAGTAGTCGGTCTCAAAGCGCTTTTTGAGCCTTTCAATCACCAAAACACCGGGATAACTATTGTTAGGGAAAAGCGTTGGATCTATACGGTATAGGGCGATCATCAGCTCCTGTAGCTTCAGATCGAGAAACTGACTTTTGTAACGACGGTTCTGTGTTGCTTCCTCGGCGATATCTTCAAAGATACGCTCAAGGCTTTCCTTGCAGGACGAGCAGTCAACGATCCTGTTAAATATTATGTTCTCAAGCGGCTCGGGGAAGGATTTGTTCGTGTTTCCCACCGAGGAAATGCAGATAACGTACCTTTCGTACTCCTTGCTCACAATATTTATATCGTGCAGCTCGAATCGGCTCAAAAGCAGAAGACTTCCTGCACCAAGCGTGAAATTCTTGCCCGAAAGAGTGAGCTCAATCGTACCGCGCTTGATATAAATGATCTGATTATAAGTGTGATCGTGGTTAGGAAGATCGACGGGATCGTTTGCGAATATTGCGGAAAACAAATGCACGGTTAATCTCCTTTCCGCCGTCCTTTGCGGCACAGATATCCTCAATATATACGCCGTTATACATTATCGCACATTTTAACTATAATTTCAAGTGAATTTTCAAAAAAAAAGCAGAAATTACATATAATTAAGTCTTGTTTGCATACAAAAGCGGCGATTCATGATGTATAATAAAAGCAATTAATGACAAGGAGGTCAATGATGGCAAACCAAGTTTACAAAAATGTTTTGGATTTCAAGAACGAAAACGAAGCTCTTGGAACAAAGCTTCCTTTTTCGGAGGACGTTTCGGTTCTTTCGGAGTCGGTACAGATAGGTAGTAGAATTGCACCTAACCGGCTCGTTTGTCAGGCTATGGAGGGCTGTGACGGTACGTCCGACGGCTCGCCCGACGAGCTGACTATTCGTCGCTACCACCGTCTTGCAGAGGGCGGAGCGGGTATCATTTGGTTCGAGGCAACGGCAGTCTGTCCCGAGGGTCGCGCAAATCCGCGCCAGCTGTGGATGACCGACTCTAACATTGACTCGTTCAAGAAGATCGCCGACGAAATGAGGGAAAAGGCTCTCAAGTCGACCGGCAAGGAGCCGCTGATCATTCTGCAGGCAACCCATTCGGGACGTTATTCGAAGCCCGAAGGCACGCCGGCTCCGATCATCGCTTACAACAATCCTTTGTTTGAGGGTGCAAATCCGATAGATAAATCGAGAATCGTTACCGATGAACAGCTTGACCGCATAGGCGAAGGACTTGTTAACACCTCGCGTCTTGCCGAGAAGGCGGGATTTGACGGCGTTGACATCAAATGCTGCCACCGCTATCTTAACTCCGAGCTGCTTTCGGCCTACGAGCGCGAGGGTCGCTACGGAGGAAGCCTTGAGAACCGTACCCGTCTTCTCCGTGAGTCGGTCGCCGGTGCTATTGCCAACTGCGGCAAGGACTTTATCGTTACCACAAGACTGAACGTCTACGACGGCTTTGAGTATCCTCTCGGCTTTGGCGTTTCCAAGAACGGCGGAACCGATTTCGACCCCACCGAGCCTATGTGGCTGCTCGCTCAGCTTGCAGATATGGGCGTTGAGCTCGTAAATATCACTATGGGTAATCCCTATTTCAATCCGCACGTTAACCGTCCCTACGCTCAGGGTGGCTACGAGCCGCCGGAGCATCCGCTCCAGGGCGTTGCGAGAATGCTTCACGGCATCTCAGACCTCGCTCACGCGAATCCCAAGCTCAAGCTGATCTCGTCCGGTCTTTCGTATCTCGGTGCGGCAGCACCCGGAGTTGCCTCTGCCTTTATCAAGGACGGCGGCTTTGAGTTCGCAGGCTTTGGAAGAACTATTCTTGCATATCCCGATTTCGCAAAAGATATACTTGCAAGCAGTGAGCTCAATGCCAAGAAGCTCTGCATCTGCTGCTCGAAGTGCACCGAGCTTATGAGAAATGCACACACGCCCGGTTGCGTCGTTCGCGATAAGCTTTATACCGAGCTTTACAAAAGCTATAAGGAGAGTAAGAAATGAAACACGTAATGATAACGGGCTGTGCCCGAGGAATCGGTGAAGCCGTTGCCCGCAAGTTCCTTGCAAACGGTTATCACGTTACAGGATTTGACATCGCCGACGAGGCTATGGTCAACGAAAAGTATAGCGGCGAGAGCTTTGCCTTCGTTCGCGGAAACCTTGCAGATCCCGCCGATCGCGAGGCGTTTGTCAAGAAGGCTCTCGAGTTCGGTCAGATCGACTGCCTTGTTAACGTTGCCGGAGTTGCTCCCAGAGTTCGTGCCGACCTGCTCGAAATGACCGAGGAGAGCTACGACTTCGTTATGGACATAAATACCAAGGGAACTCTGTTCCTGACTCAGGCCGTTGCTCGCGAAATGATAAACAATCCGCTGGAGAACGGCGCAAGAGGATACATCTGCAATATTTCGTCGCTTTCTGCCTATGCTACCTCGGTCAACCGCGGTGAGTACTGCATCTCGAAGGCAGGAGTTTCGATGATAACCAAGCTCTTTGCAGACCGTCTCGGCGAGTATATGATCCCCGTAAACGAGATCCGTCCGGGAATCATTGCCACCGATATGACCAGCACAGTAACCGAGAAATACGACCGTCTTATCGCCGGAGGACTTCTCCCGATAAAGCGTTGGGGCAGCTCGGAGGACATTGCAAACGGCGTTTTCGCTCTTTGCTCGGGCGCGCTTCCTTACGTTACCGGCCAATCGCTTGACGTTGACGGCGGATACCACATTCAGAGATTATGAGAGAGTTTAATACTATAGTTGTCGGAACCGGTGCGGCGGGATACGCCACCGCTTGCCGACTGAAAGAGAAGGGAGTCGACGTCGCTATCGTAACCGAGGGCGTTATGTGCGGCACCTCGAGAAACACGGGAAGCGACAAGCAGACCTATTATAAGCTCGGAATGGGCGGCTCGGCAAAGGACAGCGTTCGCGAAATGGCGCACGACCTCTTTGCTCCCGGTGCCGTTGACGGAGATACTGCTCTTTGTGAGGCGGCTTGCTCGGCACGCGCGTTTTCATATCTTTGCGAGCTTGGCGTTCCGTTTCCTCACACCGAGTACGGCGAGTACGTTGGATATAAGACCGACCACGACCCGTACGCTCGCGCAACCTCGGCAGGTCCTCTGACCTCGAAGTTTATGACAGAGGCTCTGTCCCGTCGTGCCGACCAGCTTGACGTTACGATACTTAACGGTCTTTACGTTACTCGCGTTTTGACCGATGAGAACGGCGTTGTCGGACTTTCTTGCCTGAACCTCAAGACCCGTCAGATGGAGACCGTCTCGTGTGCCCACGTAGTCCTTGCGACCGGAGGCCCTGCCGGAATATATTCGAACAGCGTTTATCCGATCTGCCACAACGGTGCGTCGGGTCTTGCCGTTTCGGCAGGCGCTTCGATGCAGAATCTTACCGAATGGCAGTACGGTCTTGCCTCCATTGCGCCCCGTTGGAACGTTTCGGGAACCTACGTACAGGTTCTGCCTCGCCTGATCTCGGTCGACGATGACGGCGTTGAGCGCGAGTTCCTGCTCGAGGTTTTTGGAGACGTTTATACAGCGCTTTCCATGCTCTTCCTCAAGGGTTACCAGTGGCCGTTTGACAGTAAGAGAGCAATAACCGGCTCGTCGGTCATAGACCTTGCCGTATACCGTGAAACGGTGCTCCGCGGCAGAAGGGTTTTCCTTGATTACAGAACTAATCCCTTTGGTCTTGATAGCATTGACTTTGACCGTCTTGACGAGGAAGCAAGGGCTTATCTCGTAGCGGCAGACGCTTGCTTTGGAACTCCGATCGAGCGCTTGGCTCATATGAATCAGCCCGCAATAGAGCTTTATAGCTCCAAGGGCGTTGACATTACCAAGGAGCCGCTTGAGATCGCTCTTTGCGCTCAGCACTGTAACGGTGGAGTTGCGGTCGATGCAAACTGGCAAACTGCCGTTGCAGGTCTTTATGCAGTTGGAGAGGTCGCCGGAACTCACGGCGTTGCAAGACCCGGCGGATCGGCACTCAACTCCGGTCAGGTCGGTGCGCTTCGCGCATCTGCACATATCGCAAAGAGTAAGAGAACCGTTTCCGGTAATCTCCTTGCAGAACAGGTTGCCGATGAAGAACGTATCTGTTCAGCCAATGCAGAAGGTCAGGATGCAAAGTCGGTACGTGCCGAGCTTAGCCGCGGAATGAGCGCCGTTGCAGGACCTATAAGAAATAAGGATGAAATGCTGAAGCTCTGCGAAAAGGCAAAAGACGTTTTGGCAAACGTTTCGTCCTACTCGGGCAACCCTGAGGCCCGCTTCCGTCTGCGCGATACGGCAGTAACCGTTATATGCGTTACGACCGCAATGCTCAATTATGCAGACGTTGTCGGAATTTCGAGGGGCTCTGCGATCTATACCGACAAGAACGGGGATTTGAGAGACGGTATGGAGGATATCTTCAGACACAAGTCGGGCGGTGGTGTTTCTGCCGACAAGATACAGGAGGTCAGCCTGAACGGAGGCTCTGCAGACGTTTCTTGGAGATCTGTCAGACCGATTCCGGGAGAGGCAGTATCCTTCGAAACTGTTTGGAGAGAATACAGAGAAAACAATTAAAACAAAGAATGACCGAGGTACGTATATACGTACCTCGGTCAAATTTTATAATTTGAAAAAAATCGAATGACAATTTGACCGCAAATTGCCATTCATAAACTTATTTTTTGTGAAGATAATAATAGCAGAGTACGCGAAAGCGTCTCAATTAATATAGATTTTTGAATTGAAAAACGCGCTTTCGCGTTTTTCAGAATAGGAGTTTAATATGGCAACACTCGTTCCCGGAGCAAAGAAGGCTCTTGAGCAGTTCAAGATGGAGGCCGCTAACGAAGTCGGCGTTACTCTGAACCAGGGATACAACGGTGATCTTACCGCACGTCAGGCCGGCTCTATTGGCGGTCAGATGGTTAAGAAGATGGTCGAGTCTTACGAGAACTCGATCAAGAACAAATAAGTTAACCGATCCGAGTAAACTTTTCGGGGTGGCATCGCTATCGTGGTGCCACCCCACCTTTTTGACCTTATTATTGACATTGGTAACGAGTTGTGATATAATTAAAGTGTTAACCATGGGTAATTAAGTTTTCACGAGCTATGCTGCCTGGGTTGATAAAACGCAATTAACGGAGGTTTTCTATGTTGCCATTTATTGTTGGTGTTTCGGTACTTATAGTTGTGTTCTTCTTGGCGGGCTATCTGAAGGCGCCCCCAGACACAGCTTACATAATATCCGGTCTTGGAAAAAGAAAAATCCTTATAGGTAAAGCCGGATGGAGAATGCCGTTTTTCACCCGTCTTGATAAGCTTTCGCTCAGCGTTATGCAGGTTGACGTCAAGACCAGCGAAGCAGTTCCGACTAACGAGTTTATAAACGTTACCGTTGACGGTGTTGCAAATATTAAGATCTCTTCCGATCCCGAGCATCTTAAAAGGGCTGCGGAAGCGCTTCTTGGCAAGAGCAGAAATGAGCTTGTAACTCTCGTAACTCAGGTCCTCGAAGGTAATATGCGTGAGATCGTTGGATCTGTCGGGCTCAAGGAGATGGTTCAGGACAGACAGGGCGTTGCTAAGAAGATCACCGAGAACGTCGTTCCCGATATGGAAAAGCTTGGCATTGAGGTTGTAAACTTCAATATTCAGAACTTCAAGGACGGCGCGGGAACTATTGAAAATATGGGTATAGACAACGTTGAGCAGATACGGAAAAATGCTCAGATAGCGAAAGCAAATGCCCAGCGCGATATTGCTATAGCTACCTCAAGAGCACAGGAAGAGGCTAATGCTGTAAAGGTTGAATCTGAAAAGAAGATCGCCGAGCAGGATGCCGAGCTTTCTGTTCGTCAGGCAGATATGAAGGTTAAGGCAGATACGAAAAACGCCGAGGCAGACGCGGCATATTCTATTCAGCAAGAGGCTCAGCGTAAGATCATAGAGATTGCAAAGACTGAAGCAGATATAGCACGCCGTGAGAAGGAAGCAGAGCTTGCCGAAAAAGAGATCGCTCTTATGGAGCGTAAGCTTGATGCAGAGATCAAGAAGCAGGCAGATGCGCTGAAATACCGTTCAGAGAAGGAAGCCGAAGCAGAGCTTGTCAAGCGCCAGAAAGAGGCCGATGCCAAAGCATATGAAGCAATTAAGGAGGCCGAGGCTAAAAAGGCAGAGGCGCAGGCTCTCAGATTTGCTATGGAGCAGGAGGCCGAGGGTATAAGAGCAAAGGGGCTCGCTGAGGCTGAGGCTATCGAGAAGAAGGCGGAAGCACAGAAGAAAATGGGTGAGGCTTCGGTACTTGAAATGTACCTTGCAGCTCTTCCCGAGGTGGTTAAAAACGCGGCGTCTCCTCTTGCACAGACCGACAAGATCGTTATGTATGGCGACGGCAATTCATCAAAGCTTGTTCGCGACGTAATGAACAGCTCAAATCAAATAATAGAAGGGATGAAGGAGTCTACGGGCATTGATCTGTCATCGCTTCTCGCCGGATTTATCGGAGGGAAAGCAGCATCAAATGCATCAGACTCTAAACCTGAGTAATTAATATGGGTGGCGACGTAAAACGTCGCCACCCATGGCTTTTATTAATGAATCAGTTGACAAAGATAGCCGAGATGCGGTATAATATCTTCAGAATATATTTACGGAAGGTTCTTATGGAAAAGGCTGAAATACTTAAATTTGTTGACCACACGCTATTGCTACAAACTGCTACTAAAGACGATATAAAAACGGTCGTTGAGGACGGCATTAAATACGGGGTCGCATCGGTATGTATACCGAGTTGTTACGTGAAATACGCCGCTTCTCTCGCCCAAGGCAGAGTCAAAATATGTACGGTTATTGGATTTCCTCTTGGAAATGACACCACAGACGTCAAGTGCTTTCAAGCCGCTCGCGCTATTGATGACGGCGCAAGCGAGATAGATATGGTCGCAAATGTCGGAATGCTTCGCTCGGGCGACGCTGAATACGTCCTTAACGACATTAAAGCTGTGAAAGATGCTTGCGGAGATCACGTTTTGAAGGTCATAATCGAAACCTGCTTGCTCACGCAGGAGGAAAAGGTGGAAATGTGCCGCATAGTTTCCGAATCGGGGGCAGACTTCATCAAGACGTCTACCGGGTTTTCAACCGGTGGCGCCACCCGCGAGGACGTTGCCTTGATGAAGGAAAACGTTAGAGAAGGACTTGGCATCAAAGCTGCGGGAGGGATTCGTAGCTTTGACGATGCGCAGGATTTTATTCGCCTCGGAGCCACTCGACTCGGAACGTCTGCGCTGGTGAAAATACTTAAAGCTGAAACACCAAACGGATATTAAAAAAACAAGACCGAGAACGCTGCGTACCCTAAAGGACAGTTTTGATGGATATGTTAAACTGACAGGCTAATAACATTATTTACATTCCGATCATTTTATGGTATAATTCAAATTGGATATAAAACTAATCGACAAACTTGAATTTGACGAAGGGAGGAT
>JAFVUB010000009.1 GCA_017502915.1 Clostridia bacterium | reverse complement strand
TTTATATTCCTCCTTAGCTCAGTCGGTAGAGCACCTGACTGTTAATCAGGGAGTCGTTGGTTCAAGTCCAACAGGGGGAGCCAGAAAAAAGCACTTGCGAAAGCAAGTGCTTTTTTCAATGAAGCGTACCTTGCGATGCATGAAAAATGAAGCAGAGCTTCGCTCTATGAAGCGTGGCTTTGCCACATAGAAAAGTTAGTGTGCGCTTCGCTTCATGTTTGCGAAGCAAACGCATCATGCGAGCGTAGCGAGTGCTTCATATCGCCGTTAGGCGATGCTTCATTCAATATTTCGAGTTGCATTTTTGTACTGCGAATCATAACGGGGCAACAATTTTGCATCCTAACACAAAAGTCCTTGAATTTCAAGGACTTTTCGTGTTTTTAGGGGTAAAACATACCCCTTTCACCATTGCGCCTTTTCCCCGACCTTTTGGACTTGAACCAGCAACTTTTCGGATTTTAATATCAGCGAAGCTATTGCTAATTATGTGAATATCTGCTATAATTATATTAGCTGATTTAATTTACAAAATCTAACGATTTCACAAAATTAAATTTAATAAAATTTAAAGGAGAAACACAAATGATTGACTTCAAAAATGCAACTTTTTTTAAGCTTAAAAAGGTACCCAATGAAAATGCAGAGTCATTAGTTGGACCATTACTTGTGTCAGATGAAACGATTATTTCTACATATAAAGCTTTAAGAGACCAAGTTGTTTTTACGAATAAAAGGATCATTGCTGTTAATGTACAAGGGTTAACTGGTACTAAGCAGGATTATACGTCTATGCCTTATTCAAAAATCCAAGTTTATTCAGTTGAGACGGCAGGTATGGGTGAAATGCTGTGGAATAAATATACTGCGGATTGTGAATTGGAATTGTATTTTTCTGGCGTAGGAATGGTAAAGTTTGAATTCAAAGGCGAATCTGATATAAAAGAGATTTGTAAAATGATTTCGGAGTATGTACTTAGGTGAAATGGGTTACTTTAAGTTAGAATGTTAAGTATGTCATTGTATTTGGGGTTCGAAATTGTTGGGGTAACTCAAAAAATCCTGAACGCTTTTGCGTTCAGGATTTTTACTTTTTTACTTTTCACTCTTCACTTTTCACTAAAATTTGCATTCAGGATTTTTGAAATAATAGGTAAGAGGTAACAGTGAGGAAGTAAAACAACTTTGCCGAGGCCATAAAGGCTGAATTATATTCAAAACAAAAATTTGCACAATCGATGATTTTAAATAATACTGTTTTTTATAGTTACAGAACGTAAAGGAATCTATTATCCAGATCTTGAGCTTCTCGAACAGAACAATTAAACCGTGGTATAAAACGCTATAATTATCTGCATTTTTAGGGATTATTCGCAAATATTTGGTAAAATAATAATATCAAACCCTAATGCAAGGAGAGTGCTTTATGAAAAGAATTTTAGACCAAAAGAAAATGAAGGAATTTGAGTTCTATTTAAGAAACGAGGAAAGAAGCTCGGCAACGATTGAAAAATATATGCGAGATATACGGCTTTTTGCATCATTTGTACGTGATGCGGAAATCAGTAAGCAGACCGTCCTGGATTATAAGAGTAAGCTCGGTGAGGCCTATGCCGTGGCGAGCGCTAATTCTATGATAGCTGCGCTGAATAGCTTTCTCCGTTTTTGCGGATGGCACGATCTGTGTGTCAAGCAGTTCAAAATGCAAAGGCAGGTTTACTGTTCGGAAGAAAAGGAACTGACCCGTGCGGAGTATATTCGGTTGATTGAGGCGGCAAAATCAAAGCATAACGAGCGCCTCAATCTGATAATTCAAACGATCTGCGGAACGGGTATTCGTGTGAGTGAATTGCAGTATATCACCGTCGAGGCGTTGAAGAGCGGTGAAGCCATTGTAAACTGCAAGGGTAAGAACAGACGTGTATTTATCGTTCCCGAGCTGAAGAAAAAGCTGCTCCGTTACGTCAGGGAGCAGGGAATCAGTACGGGAACGGTATTCGTTACAAGGGGTGGAAAGCCAGTTAGTAGGAATAGTATTTGGAAGGATATGAAGGCGTTGTGTGAGCAGGCCAACGTATCACCGAGTAAGGTTTTTCCTCACAACTTGCGCCATCTGTTTGCCCGTACCTTTTACGGCATCGAAAAGGATATTGCCAAGCTCGCGGATATACTGGGACACGCAAGCATCAATACCACTCGCATTTATATTGTTACAACAGGCGCAGAACACAAGCGTAAGATGGAGCATATGCGTCTCATTATATAATAAAAGAAAAAATCCCGATGCGAACACACCGAGACCGACAGCAACATAACGAGAGTTATGTCGCTCGTGAAAAACATAACGAGAGTTATGTGATAAAAAAGTGAAAAACATTTTGAGAACCGCTGTGTACAACACAAAAAAGGGCGCAACAAAAAAACCTTTCGCTAACTTTTTTGAAAAAAATGCACGAAAGGTGTTTTCGTTACGCAGTTTTTTGCATATTTTTTAATAAAAATCGTTGTTGGCCCCAAAAAAATCAATAAAGCTATTGATTTTTGGATGAATTTGTGGTATCATCTTTATGTATCAAATCAATTAGTTGATACTAAATATCACATAACTCTCGTTATGTCGCTTTTATGGCAGAGTGAGCAGCCTTTCATTTTGAGTCCCATTTTTAAGTGGATTCCAAGTAAATGGGAATTTTTTTACACTACGATGTAGTGTTCACTATTTGTCTTTTGATCTCATCTTTACGGTCAGTTGTTTGATTAACGGAGGGAGGACTAAATGAAACGCGAAGCAGAAATCAGAGAGCTACTTATCTCCAATGCAATACACCTAATTGCCGAGGGCGGCTTCGAAAGAGCTACAACTAAGGAACTAACGTACTGTGGCGGACACTTATCCGATTTCAAGATGAATGAGGTTTATATATACCGTTTCTTCGGCAGCAAGGAGCGTCTATATGAAGCTGCATTCCGACGGTTAGACAGGGAATTGTTTTATGCGTTCCGAGACGAAGTAAGAGCTGTTGGGGGATTTGAGCAGGATACGAGGAAAAAGCTGTATGAGTTTTTTCTGAAAGCTTGGCATTTTGTTTTGGGAAATGAAGAAAAGTGCCGCTGCTATGTAAGATACTATTATTCAATTTACTTTAAGGGAGCTTCTCTGGAAACTCATAAAAAGCTTTTTGCGGAAGTTATCGAAGAGATGAGTCCGTTTTTCAAGGATGAGGCAGACGTTGCTGCTATCTTACACAGTGTTTTCACTGCAATGTTTGATTTTGCCATTCGTGTACATAACGGAGAGCTCGAAGATAGCGAAATAAACAGACCACACATCTTTAACGTCTTGTACTGTATGATGATGACCTATTTCAAGGGATCGGAAAAGGCGTCTTAAAGCGTGGACCCGCAAAGATCCCGATACTATTGCGATTTCAGAAGAGGAGGACAGTGATGCCTAAAAGCAAGCTGATGCGGATCATCCTGACCGTTGGTAGCGTATTGATCATCGGCGGAGTTTCGTTGATGGGTTGGATGCTGACGACAGAGGATGAACGCGGCGTCATTGAGGTTAAGCTGGAGGACGGCAAGACCGAGTCGCTGGAGTTTGAGTCTCTTGCCCTCATACCCGGCGAAGAATGTGAATATACCATACAGCTCGAAAGATCGGCTTCGAGAAAATACACATTGGAGCTTGATTTTACAGAGACCGAGAAAAAAACGCTCAAGAATTATGCTCGCGTTAAGATAGTCTCAAGCGGAGAAGTCATATGCGACGAGTTGCTCAAGACCGTCTTTGAAGGCGACGCGATCGTTTTACCCGTTGATTTTGACGAGGGAAAAAATACCGAGCTAAAGATCGTTTATTACCTTCCCGCCGAGGTTGGCAACGAAGCCAAAAGGGCGGAGGCGATCTTCGAGTTGTTGCTGACTGCGAGCAACGAATGAGGAACTCTATGGGCAAAGCAAAAAGGGCAGCCAATATTGCGCTAAACATGCTGATGTACATATTTCTCGCCATCTGCCTGTTTTCAGTGTTCGTTACGGTGTTATCCAAGCAGAGCCGGGACGGCGTTGCCGAGGTGTTTGGCTATCAGATGCGCATAGTTACCTCTGATTCTATGTCCGAGAGTGAGTTTACCGACGTATCTGCCTATGAGATCAAGGATATTCCGATCCGCTCTATGGTGTTTGTAAAGGTAATACCCGAAGAGCCCGAGGACGCCGACGAGTTTTATCGCGGTCTGAAGGTCGGTGACGTGATTACCTTCCGCTATGCTTACACAACGCAGGTAACGATCACTCACCGCATCACATCGATCACCGAAAACGAAACCGGTGGATTCACCATTGAGCTTGCCGGAGATAACAAGACCTCGCCCGACGGTCAGCTTATACAGAAGATCGATACGTCTGCCCCAAACAGCACCAACTACGTGATCGGTAAGGTTACGGGGCAATCTTATCTGATCGGCTTGATCATGAGCTTTTTTATGCAGCCGATCGGTATCATCTTCGCTGTTATAGTGCCGTGCCTCGTTATCATCCTGCTTGAGATACTGAAAATAGCAAACGTGCTTGGCGCCGACAAAAAGAAACGGGCGCAGGACGAAAAAGAGAGCAGGGAAAACGAGATCGAGGCGCTTCGTCGAAGAGTTGCGGAGCTTGAAGAGCAAAAGAACGGGCAATCAACAGCTAATGCTATAAGCAAGGAGGAAGATGCCAAATGAACGCAGTCGTTATAATATTTATAGTCGTTTCGACGCTCTTTTCCTTGGCGACGCTCGGATACGTCATCGTTGACGTGGTGATCGAAAAGCGAAATAAGGAAGAGCCTAAAGAAGAAAAGAAGGAAAGCCCCGTTGTTGCGGTTTTCCCGCCCGTTGAGCCGGCAACGCGCGAGGTCATGCCTGAGATCGTTGAACACATCGACGCCGAGGAAGCCGACGCTATGATATCCGACTCTCTGGCTATGGAGGTCGCAAGGTATGAGAAGGGCGCGGGACACGGACAGCAGGGAATCATAAATGTCGGCGTGCTTGATGATAATTTTAACGCAAACGACGTTGTTACCCTTGCAGTTCTCAAAGAAAAAGGCCTCATATCGCCGAAGATCGGCAAAATGAAGATCCTTGCTGACGGTATTCTGAACAAGCCGCTCATCGTTAAGTCTGAAAGCTATTCCATCCAGGCAATTAAGATGATCGAGCTTACGGGCGGCAAGGTTGTTATTCTGAAAGACTAACAAGAGTTTTAATGCAAAAATTAAATGAAAGGAGGCGTGATAATGAAAGGAACTAACGCAAAAAGGGCTCTGCTGGTTTCAAGCTCGGTCATACTTTTGTGTATGGCTGTTATCGTGGGTACGACGTGGGCGCTCTTCACCGATACTCAAAAGACTTCAAACCATCTGCAGGCAGGCGATCTTAACATCACGCTCAAACGAACCGAGCTTACTAAAACGACGCTCAATTCTCTGGGAGAGCTTGAGGAGCAGACCGTTCAGTCGGCAACCGACGATGCAGTCGACTTTACAGATTCGACCGACAAGAACGTGTTTGACATCGAAAGCTCCGAGAAGATCGTTCCGGGGACCAAATTCGTATCAAAAATGCAGATCGAAAATCACAGCGACGTAGCCTTTGGATACTGGATCGAGGTTGTGTGCAGTGATAAAACGCAGGGGGAAGAGCTGGCAAAGCAGCTCAAGGTCACGGTCAATACGGGAGTTGATAGCTCCGCCCTTGTGGGCAACGGCTTAACAGTCAAGGGCGCCGGCGAAAATTACGTTGACGAGCTTGCAGTCGGTGAGATCGGAGTGTTCACTGTAACGGTGGAATTTCTCGACAGTGCCATTGCAGAGAACGGTATCGGAGACAACAATCTTGCAAAGAACCAATCTCTTGATTTTGACTTGATAGTACACGCAGTACAGCTCACAACGCTGTCTGACCCTTAAAATGTAATTCGCTCAGAATTTGAAAATAAAACAAGGAGGAAAACGCAGAATGAAGAAGAAAGCTTTGTTGGCCTCGATCGTGACGATCGCGCTCTGCCTTTGTCTGATCGTTGGATCAACATACGCCCTATTAACGAGCAAAGCCGAAGTGAACATAGCAGTTACGTCGGGCGACGTCAATGCCGTTGCCACGATCGATAGCGGACTGAAGACCTGGTCGCTTGGTCAGACCGAAGCTAATGCTACTAACGGAAGCTTTGTTAACGGCGGAACTGCCGACATTGTGGGCGGTAAGCTTATTATCAGCAAGATGACGCCCGGTGACACCGTAAAATTCACGATAAATGTGAAGAACACGAGTGATGTTGTGACGAAATACAAGCTGAGCGCAGCTTCAACGGTTCCGGTCGCTCAAGCCGGGGAGGATGAGATCAAGGATCTTATAGGGGCGCTGAGCATCACGGCGCACGTCAAGGCTGTTAACAGATCGAGCACGGTGGAGCAAGAATACGCTATGGCGTATTCAGGTGCAAATAGCGACAAAAAGGAGTTCAGCACCGGTTGGTTTACCGCTCCCGCAACCGACGGAGAGAACGCCGCAACGATCATGACGATCGTCGTGACAGTTACTTTCCCGAACAGAGCACCGGAGCTCGATAATCCCTACAAGAAAGCTCAGGCAAGCATAGCCTTCACCGTTGACGCGGTACAGGGTAACGGAGTTGACTCACAGGGAAACCTCATAACTCCGTAAAGATAGCAAACATTAATCAACAGCAAAGGAGGCATTGATGTTCCGTTATAAATCGAATAAACAGGCGTTTGTTATAGCGGTGTTGGTCATCCTGCTTTGCCTCGTATGCCTCACGGGAGCGACTCTCGCTCTCTTCACAAGCGACCCGAACGACGGCACGATCGGTATTATCACGACCTCGGGAGACGTTGAGATCGATATTGTGGATACGTCCGGCGTTACGTTGCAAAACAGAGCATTGGCTTTTATGACGACCGCAGGCATGACAGATAGCGCGAAGGTTCTCTTTGAACCCGGCGCAACCTTTTATACCCAGGGCTTCAAAATCAAGAATACGGGAGACGTTCCGGTTAACTTCAGCCTTTCGGTCAGCAAAGACGATAAGATCGATATACAGGAGTTCAACGAAGCGTTTGAGCTTTGGATCGTAAAGGAGGGAGACTCTTTTGCCGATGCCCAGCGCCTTACGAGCTTCAAGGTAAACGGTCTGGCAGCTCTTGAGGGTAGCGAGACCTACTATCTGGTTATTAAGATGAAGGAGTCCGCGGGCAACGAATTCCAAGGCAAAACCTATATGGGCATAGGCGTGACCGTATATGCGGTGCAAGGCAACGTGAAACTTAACTAAGGAGCGACTCTTGAATGAATACGGTAAGAAAGATTCTGAACGTTGCATTAAAGAGTGTGGCATACCTGCTCGTTGCGTTTACCGTTTTCATGACGGTGTTTACGGTCGTTACGGTAACGACCGTGGACAGAAACGACCGCAGTATTTTCGGCGTAAAGTTTTACATAGTACAGACCGATTCAATGAGCAAGTCTGACCTGAATGCAGATCTGGACGTGCATTTTAACGCCGGAGATATTGTTATTATCGCAAACGTGGCAGATAGCCGTGCTTTGGAGGCGGGTCAGATAATCGCCTTTATGTCAACGAACAGCGAAAGCTACGGCGAGACCGTCACACATATGATCCGCGAGGTAAAGAAGACCGAAGACGGAAAGGTCCTCGGCTACGTTACCTACGGTACGAATACGGGAGTAGACGATGAAGCTCTTGTGGAGCCCGAATACGTTTTGGGAGCCTACGCAGGCAAGCTGCCCGGAGTTGGTGTTTTCTTTGCATTTGTCAAGTCAACGCCCGGATATATCGTTTGTATACTCGTGCCCTTTGTGCTTTTGATCGTCTATAACTTCATAAATGTCATTCGCCTGTTCCGCAGATATAAGCGCGAGCAGATGGCGGCAATGCAAGCCGAAAGAGAAGCGATCGAAGCCGAACGCGCTGAAAATCAGCGCATAATGCAAGAGCTGTTAGCTCTAAAAGCCCAGCTTGACAAAAAGAGCGGAGAGGGAACATCTTCCGCCGAGCCTGCGTCCGAGGCTACTTCAACCGAAACAACCGACGAAAATTAGTTTGTATATAGGATCGTCCTATTTACATAGTTAGTCTAACAAAAATAAACCAATAAGGAGGTTAAACAAAATGACTAACATAAAACACACAAAGCGCGCACTGTTGTCCAGTGTAATGGCGTTGTTCCTCTGCTTCGCCATGCTGCTCGGAACGACGTACGCGTGGTTTACTGACAGTGTTGCTTCCGGTAGCAACGTAATCACCGCGGGTAACCTTGATATCAATGTCGAGTACACTCTTGACGGTGAAACTTGGAAAGCTCTTGACGGTGCAGATGACCTGTTCCAGAAGAGCTTGTGGGAGCCCGGCCATACTGAGGTTGTAGCTCTTAAGATTACCAACAACGGTTCTCTGGCTCTCAAGTACACTGCACAGATGAATATTACTAAAGATGAGATTGGTAAAAACAAAGACGGTGGCGATATCGTCCTTTCCGAGATCCTCACTGTAAGCACTCTCGTTCAGCAGGCTAACGATGCAATGGGCATCGGTGATATCACCCTCGCTCTTGCATTCAATGGCGAGAACAGCGTTGCGTATGAAACCACTACTGCGTTCAAGAATACAAACGTACTTAAGGGAACTCAGGAGCTTTTCCCTGGAGATTCTCACTATGCTATCATTAAGGTCGATATGCCCGAAACAGTTGGCAACGAGGCAAACCACGATGGTGTGAATGTTCCTTCCATCGAGTTCGGCATTGATGTGCTTGCTACCCAATACAGCTACGAGAACGATAGCTTTGGAAACGGTTACGATGCTGATGCTCCTCTGCCTGAAGTAATTACCAATGCTACTGATCTTGCAGCAGCTCTTACAGCCAACGAGAAAGAAATTTTGGTAGCCCTTTCGGGTGATGTTAATCTTCCCATTTCTTCTCTCGGTCAGCAGACCGGTGGAAGCGGCGAGTATAAGCTCGGCGGCAAAGATACCGATAAGATCGTTATAGATCTGAAAGGTCACAAGCTGAATATTACTACTACTTACTGGTCCGGAATTGGTGCTGTAAATCCCAATGCAACCATCGTTATTAAGAATGGTACTATGACCAGCTCGCAGGCAACCGGCACATGGAACTCCTATGACGTAACTTTTGCAAACTGCAATTACATAATCGAGAACGTTGTATTTGACAAGGCTATTGCATTCACCAATGCCGGCAAATCGGTTTCTATGTCTAACGTAACCATTAACGAGACTCATGATTACTATGCTCTGTGGATCTCTGCTAAGGGTCAGACCGTTGAGATCGACGGTCTCACCATCAACAGCGACGGTCGTGCTATTAAGATCGACGAGCAGTATGTTGATGCTCCCGCAAAGGTTACTCTGAATGTATCCAATGCAATTGTCAAATCCACCAAAAAGGCAGCTATTATAGTTAAGTCTGCTGCAGGCGCTGATATTACCGTTAACAACGTTAACGTCGCTAATACCGTTGACCCCGTACACACGGTATGGGTTGACGAGGATGCAGCTGCTTATGCAGATCTCGTAACCGTAACCGGCGGCGAGAAAGCAAATGAGGCAGAGGTCGCTATCAACTTGACTGATCTTCAGTCCAAGATCAACAAGGCTACTGACGGCGCATACATCGAGCTTGTAAACGATATTACAGGTGATGTAACTGTTACCCAGAAGGCAGACGTTAAGATCACTATTGACGGTAACAACAAGACATTTGCAGGTGTTCTTCTTGTTGATGGAAAGTCCGGTACATATATTACTGCTGGTCTTACCATTCAGAATGTAAACTTCAAGGCAGACAGCATTTCCGCTGATGCTTGCATCCAGCTTGGAAATGGCAATAATGCTACTCGTTACACTTGCAATGTAACCATCAGCAACTGTACATTCGATGTTCCCGGTGCAGTAGGCGTCAAGTCCTACACCGGCGGTGACAAGAATCTTACCATTACCGGTTGTACGGCAACCGCAAACGCTCACTCTCTTGTTCAGGCAAAGGGTATTGACGGTATTCTTGTTCAGAAGTGCGAAGTTAATTCCAAGAACGGACTTAACTTCAACAATAGCACCAACGTCACCGTTGACGAGTGCACCGTTGATGTAAAGGGTTATGCCGTTCGCTTTGGTGAAAGCTCCGGTGGCGAAGGCGCCGCTGAGGTTTACTTCATCAAGAACTGCTCGCTCAAGTCTGCTAACGATGACGGTGATGCCACTATCATCCTCCGTGGAACTGCCGATAATTCGACTTTGACAATCGTCAACACCACGATCGAGGGAACCCCTGATATTACTAACACCGCTACAGGCGCAACTGTAGTTAAGTAATAATCAATAATTTCCGCCCCCAACTCCCCTCGGGGAGTTGGGCGGCAATCAAAGTGTATAAACGCGTTTGTGCGCTTTGATTGCTGAAATCTTTCATTTCTCAGTCAAGAAAGGATACCGAATATGATGAGAATTAAAAGTTCAATATCTTCCGACAGCAAAGAAAAGTTGACCGAAAAGGCATTCAAGCAAAGTATAATTCTGTCTTTTTTGAGCATTTTTCTGTGTATTGTGGCGCTCTGCTCAACTACCTTCGCCTGGTTCACCGACGAGGTCTCCACGGGCAACAACAAGATCGTTTCGGGAGCTCTGAAAATTGGTCTTGAATATAAGAAGGATTGGGACGACGAGTGGAAACCCGTGGACGCAAACACAAATATCTTCAAAAAGGATGCGCTTTACGAGCCGGGATACACCGAGATCGTATTTCTCAGGATCTCGAATGCCGGTAATCTTGCGCTGAAATATAATCTGATGATCGATATAGAGGGCGAGGAGCCTTCGGTTAACGTAAACGGCGAGCCGTTTCGTTTGTCTGATTACCTTGAGATAGGTACGCGTCTTGAGCCGGAGTACAAAGACGGATTTACCTGTGCAGATCTCGTGATGCCCCTTCAATTTGGAAATCGTGAGGATGCGCTCAAGAACATCGGAACTATGAATACTCTCTCCGAGGCAGATCTCGTGAGGGTAAGAAGCGCGGTTCTTCTGCCCGGCGAACAGACCGCACAGGTTATGGCGATAGTTCTGACTATGCCCGAAGACCTTACTAACGGCGAGGTCAATTATGACACAGCCTACAACGCCCCCGAGATCGACCTGAAGATAAAGGCCGCCGCAGTCCAGCACGCCTACGAAAGTGATAGCTTTGACGATCAGTATGATGCCGTTGTTGTTGCCGAAGGCACCTACGGAGGCGTGAAGTATACCTTGACCGATAACGGCACTCTTAAGATCGGTCCCGCCGCAAATCCCGCGCCCGATGGAAACAGCGGTGCTCAATATGAAAGCGGCGAGTGGAGAGAGGCTGTTGTTTACGATAGCAACGGTAATGCAAAAGCCATCGGCGGATATCCCTATAACGTTAATGACATTAAAACGCTCGTAATTGAAGACGGCGTTACCTCCATTGGCTCTTTCACTGCAAAGTTCCCGAACCTGACAGGGGAGGTCGTCATTCCTGCTTCCGTTACTTACATCGGTCAAGAGGCATTCCAGAATACTTCTATAACCAAGCTGACATTTGCTGAGGGAGGCACCGAGCCGCTGTGTATTGCTCCCGGTGCATTCAAGAAATTGGACGTTGAAGAGATCGTGTTCCCCGCAGACCGTCCGGAGATACATATCCACTGCTGGGCGTTCAATGATTGCACGAGCCTGAAGCGCATTACGTTCCCCGCTAACGTTACTACCTTCTCTAATTGGACTCACGTTGAATATTGCGGAATGGATTTTGTAGATGGCTACGACAGCCAGATCCTTGCAAGATGCAATGCTTTGGAGTCGATAACCTTTGGTAGCCAAGAGGTCCACGATAAGTTCTTTGCAGCACCAGGAAATAGAAATAATGTCAATGCTATCGGTGGCGTTGAAATTATAGTTAACAATTAAGATTATCTCAAAAAGTCCACCCAAGCCCTTCGGGGCTTGGGTGGACTTTTTTGTTCATCTGATTTTCTTTGTTTCGCCGGGTTCAATAGAAACAAGCTTGTTGTCAAGAGAGAACCACAGCTTGCGTGATGTTGGATTCTTAACAATTGAAAGATCGGCGGAGAAGATGAGATGGTTGAAATCTTCAAGATAGTCGTATATTTCTATGTTTGTCGCATACCAGATCTCGTCTTCACGACCTGCCATTAACTCTACAAAGTCTTCAATTACTTTCCAGTTATCCAGCTCGACAAACTCGTATGAATGTCCCCATAAATAGAACATCTGTGAGTGGAAGTGTATTTTCATGTCAATAAACTTATGGGCAAGATCCATAAGATTTGGATCGTCGTGATGACAGGTAGAAGATAAGCGTAGCCAGTCTGTTGGAAGATCAAAATTTCCCGAGCTTTTTACTGTTCGCGCATATACAACACCACAGGATTTGAGAACATCAACAACCTTATCGTCAAAGGATCCTTTGGGGTAAGCCATTCCTCTGATTATCGTTCCATACTGTTCCTCGAGAGACACTCTGTCGTTGAGAACCTCGTGAGCAATAGAGGCGGGAGGAAGGGTTGCAAGGAAAGGATGAGAAAAGCCGTGAATTCCTATCTCGTGATTGGTATTAGCATAAAGCTCGGTTGCATGAGATTTCTTTAAGTAATTCCATATCCAATCATCACGGTAATCCTTGTCCTCAGGCCAGTATTTACCTGTGCTGATATTAAATGTTGCTTTCATATTATGCTTGTCGAAAAGTTCAACAAGGCGTCTATCGTGGATGAATCCGTCGTCATAGCTGAAGGTCAATACCTTTGCACGTCCTTCCGGGAAACGAACGAAGATTGAAGGAATAGTTTTTACCATTGTAGATCTCCTTATAATAACGTTGATTAAATTATAACATTATAGAGAAAAAAGTCAAGATTATCCTTGAGTTTTTTGAATGTTTTTTATAAATATGACCTTACGTTTATATATACTCGCTTTAGGTTATAATGAAAGAAAGAATGGGTTGCTATACTTGTTTTATGGGTATCTTGACAACTCCGACGTTTGATGTTATATTATAATTACAGAAAATTCTACCGTTATCGGCGGGAACGGAAGGAGAAATATGGATATTTTTGATGTTTTGGCTCTGATCGGCGGGCTTTGTCTCTTCCTTTTCGGAATGAACGTTATGGGCGACGCTCTCGAGCGTCGCGCCGGAGGAAGCCTTAAGTCCTTACTCGGCAGGCTGACCGGCAACAAGTTTAAGGCGTTTTTGACCGGCTTGGGCGTTACCGCCGTTATTCAAAGCTCCTCGGCAACCACCGTTATGGTGGTCGGCTTCGTCAACTCGGGTCTTATGACGCTCAGGCAGTCTATAGGCGTTATAATGGGCGCGAACATAGGAACTACGGTTACCTCTTGGGTCCTTAGCTTGGGCGGCATTTCGGGAGATAACCTTTTCATTAAGCTTCTCAAGCCCACCTCCTTTACTCCTATCTTAGCGCTGATCGGTATAATCTTTATTATGGCGGGCAAATCGAGCAAGAAGAAGGACACCGGAACGATCCTGCTCGGCTTTGCCACCCTTATGTTCGGTATGAACGCGATGTCGGGCGCGGTCGCCGGTCTTGCAGACGTTCCCGAGTTTCAAAACCTTTTCCTCATTTTCAAAAACCCGATACTCGGCGTTCTCGTCGGTCTTATGATCACGGCGATCCTTCAATCCAGCTCGGCATCGGTCGGTATACTTCAGGCGCTGACGGTCACGGGGCAGGTCTCCTACGGCGCGGCGATCCCGATAATTATGGGTCAGAACATCGGAACGTGCGTGACGTCTATGATCTCGGCGGTGGGCGCTAACCGAAACGCCAAGCGCGCCGCCGTTATACACCTTTCCTTCAACGTAATAGGAACTGCCGTTTGGCTTGCCGTATTCAGCCTGATCTCGGCGACCCTACACCCCGTATTTCTCGACGATCCGGCAAACTATCTCGGTATTGCTGTCTTCCACACTATCTTCAACCTTCTTTGCACGGTGCTTTTGGTGCCGATGTCGTCCCTGCTTGAAAAGCTTGCGATAAAGATAGTTCCCGACGGCAAGAAGACTGAGGAGAAGATCGAGCTTGACGAGCGACTTCTCATCACACCCGCCGTTGCGCTTGACCGTTGCAACAGTGTCGTCATTCATATGGCAAATGCGGCGATCGAGTCTATCGAAATGGGCTTGAAGGTTCTGTTTTCTCGCGACGCCGGGCTCGGCGAGCGTATCCGCGCACTCGAAGAAAAGACCGACCGCTACGAGGATATAACCGGAACCTATCTTATCAAGATCGGCAGATCGCAGATAACCGAGGTTGAGAGCGCCACCGTTTCAAGGCTTTTGAAGGTCATAGGAGACTACGAAAGAGTTGCCGACCACAGCGTAAATCTGCTTGAGTCGGCAGAGGAGCTCCGAGAGAAGGGAATAGCCTTCTCGGACGAGGCGAGTCGCGAGCTGGAAACGCTGAAAAACGCGTCTCTTGAGATACTTTCGCTATCCCGGGCGGCGTTCGTTGAAAACGACGTTGAGGCGGCGTACAGGATCGAGCCGCTTGAGCAGGTCATAGACGATCTTAAGGATCGCTTAAGAGACCGCCACGTGCTTCGCTTGAAGAACGGAGACTGCACTGTTGAGGCAGGCTTCATCTGGGCTAATATACTGATGGACGTTGAAAGAGTTGCAGACCACTGTTCGAACATTGCCGCCTGCGTTATAGACACGGCGCAGGACAACATGAATCTTCACCAGTCGGTCCGAGAGCTCAAAGAGGGCGAGGCTTTTGAAGAGATGTACTCTGAGTATTCGAAGAAGTACTCCCTTGAATAAAGACAAAGCGCACACTGCAAAAGCAGTGTGCGCTTTTAATTTTATTCGGAAAGCGACGCTTTTTCTTCCTTTATCTTTTTCTTCAACCCTATTCCCAATGAAATATAGTCGGGCAGGATGGTCAAAAATCCGAAGAGCCATGCAAGAGGTGAGGCAAAGCACATAATGAAAAATGCCGTTTGCTGGTCTATTACGGCGACGGCTTCGGACGCAAGGAACATAACTACGATGGAAAGACCTGCTCGACCGAATATCTCGGTAAAGCCCGAGATCATCGCCCAGAATGTTCGTCCGGTCGCCTGAAGCACGTTTTTATGTATGACCAGCGGAGACACAACGAGGCAGAGTATCGTGTTTATGCATATATACATATAGGCGTTATTGACTATCTCGTCGACAACGTCGGCTGCTACCAGGCGAATGACGACCCTACCGAGCGGCAGAAGCAACAGTGAGGCTATAATGCACCAAGCAAAGCACATAAGAAGCGTTTTTCTCGAGCCTTCAAGTATTCGCGAATACTTCTTGGCTCCGTGGTTTTGAGCCGTAAAGACCGAAACCGCCGAGCCGAATGAGAGGATGGGCTGAGTGACGAAGGTCTCGATCTTCGAGCCCGTCGTCATGGAGGACACGAAAAGCGTTCCGAGTCCGTTTGTAACGAACTGCATAATGATACCGCCAACCGAAAGGACCATGTTCAGAAACGCCATGGGTATACCAACGCGGATCAGGCGTCGGTTCAGCGCGCCGTCTCGCTTAAAATGCTTCTTTTTTACGTGCAGCAACGGTTGCTTCTTCTTTATGTATACGACGCAGGAAAGCCCCGAGATAAGCTGGGCCACCACGGTTGCAAGGCCTGCTCCGTCGGTATCCATTCCAAGTACTGCTATGAATACGAAGTCAAGGATTATGTTGATAACGCAAGCCGCAACGAGAAAATACAACGGCGTTCTTGAGTCGCCAAGTCCGCGGATCATATTAGAGAGCAGATTAAAGAGCGCGGTTGCAACCAGACCGGCAAATATCCAGACGATGTAGCGATGAGAGCGGTCGATTATGTCGGCGGGATACCTCAAAAGCTCGAGTATCGGGCGGGCAAAGACGGTGCATACCAGAGAGAGAGCGACCGATATTATCGCCGAGAGCTTGATAGCTGCGCCAAAGCTTTTTTTGATGCTTTCTTCGTCTCCCGCCCCGAAAAAGCTGGCGGTAACGACCGAAAATCCAATCGTCAGCGACTGTATCGCTCCGCTTGAGAACCAGACCAGGCTCGAGGTCGAGCCAACGGCGGTGTACGCCATGTTGTCAAGCACGCGACCGACTATGATCATGTCGGCAATGTTATAAAATTGTTGAAACAAATTTCCGATAAGAAACGGTATTGAAAACAAAAATATTCGTTTCAGCGGAGAGCCGGTGGTGAGATTTGCAGTCATATAATGCGCCTTTCAATCAAAGGGTTTAGTCCCGTAGCACATTATAATATCTTGACTTCCTTTTGTCAATAGATTTTTTATATTATCAAGATAAAATAAAATATGATCCGACGCCAAAATAAAAAATATTCAAAAAACTCTTGACTTTTGTTTTTCGATGTGCTAAAATCTTTTACAGATTTGAATATCACAAGAAACGACTATGATGAAGACGGTCGGAGAGTGACGCTTACAGAGAGCTGCTGGGTGGTGCGAGGCAGTAGCCTGATTTTCCATTTGACCTATCACTTCTGAGTCGGAGGACCGAAAGCGAAAGCAAGTAGACTCCTTCCGTATTGCTGCGTAAAAGCAAAGAGCTTTTTTGAGCTCGAAAAGTGACGGAATTTATTCCGTAATTTGAGTGGTACCGCGGGTTGTATAGAACTCGTCTCAAGGCTTTTGAGACGAGCTTTTTTGTTTTATTCAAATCCGTAACCATGAAAAAGTCAAATCGAAAGGAGACAGCGAAAATGGATTACAGTTTGAAAGAGGTTGCAGGCAGAATCAAGGCGCTGCGAGAGGCGAGCGGATATTCGCAGGAGGAGCTTGCAAGGCTCACCGGAGTTTCGCCTGAGGACTACTGCCTTCTTGAAAAGGGAGAGACCGACTTCAGCTTCACCTTTATCTATAAGTGCGCCAAGGCGTGCGGCGTTGAGGTCGTTGACCTGCTCGAGGGAACCAGCACGACTCTTCGCTCTTTCTCGATCACAAGACGCGGAGAGGGACTTAACATCGTCAAAAAGCACGGAGTAGTTTACAGTAACCTCGCGCCCAAGTTCAAGGAAAAGCTCGCCGAGCCCTTCCACGTAAAGTTTCCGTATCTTGCAGAGGAGCAGAACGCGCCCATCAAGCTCAGCTCGCACAAGGGCCAGGAGATAGACATTATACTGAGGGGCTCGCTCAAGGTTCAGATCGGCAACCACGTTGATATTCTGAACGAGGGCGACTCGATATTCTATAACAGTACGATCCCTCACGGTATGATCGCCGTCAGCGAGGGGGGATGTGAGTTCCACGCCGTTGTCTTGAATCCGCAGGAGGGTCAGGTCAGCGAGGAGTATCCCGAAACGCCTTACGCCCCTCACAAGAGCGTCGAGAAGGAGAGAGCCACGAGAACGGTCGCCGATGATTTCGTTGAGTCGTCCTACGACGAAAACGGAGTTTTCAACGGCATCACCTTCAAGAATGACGACCGCTTCAACTTCGCCTTCGACTGCGTTGACGCTATCGCCGAAAAGACCCCCGATAAGCTTGCGATGATGTGGGTCGCGAACGATAAGACCGACCGCAGATTCACCTTCGGTGAGCTGAAGAAATATTCGGCAAGAACGGCAAACTATTTCGAATCTCTCGGTATCAAAAAGGGAGATACGGTCATGCTCGTTCTCAAAAGACATTACCAGTTCTGGTTCTGCATGCTCGCCCTTCACAAGATCGGCGCGATAGCCATTCCCGCAACAAACCAGCTCGTCGAGCACGATTTTACGTACCGATATCGGGCGGCAGGAGTTAAGGCGATAGTTTGCACGGCAGACGGCGACGTTTCGACCGAGGCAGAGCGTGCGGCAGCCGAGTTCCCCGAAATGCTCAAGATATTGGTTGGCGGCAAGAGAGACGGCTGGAACGACTTTAACGTTGAGATGGAGCGCTTCAGCTCGCATTACTACCGCACCGAGAGCACTCCCTGCGGCAACGACCCGATGCTGATGCTCTTCACGTCGGGAACGACGGGATATCCCCGCATCGCAACTCATTCGTATAAGTATGCGCTCGGTCATTATCCGACGGCAAAGCATTGGCATAACGTCAACCCGAACGGACTGCACTTCACCATCTCGGATACCGGTTGGGGTAAGGCACTTTGGGGCAAGCTCTACGGTCAGTGGCTCTGCGAGGCGGCGATATTTACCTACGATTTCGACAGATTCCGCTCGGAGGACATTCTGCCGATGTTCGCAAAGTACAACATAACCACCTTCTGCGCGCCGCCCACTATGTACCGCTTCTTTATCAAGGAGGATCTCTCGAAGTACGATCTTTCCTCGATAGAATATGCAACGACGGCAGGCGAGGCGCTGAACCCCGAGGTATTTAACCAGTTCAAGAAGGCGACGGGGCTCACCATTATGGAGGGCTTCGGGCAGACCGAAACCACCTTGTCGATCGCAAACTTTGTCGGCTCAACGACCAAGATCGGCTCTATGGGAAGACCGAGCCCGCTTTACGATGTCGTTATACTCGATCCGGACGGAAATGAATGTAAGACGGGAGACACCGGCGAGATCTGTATCCGCACCAAGGAAAATCTGCCCTGCGGTCTGTTTATCGGCTACTACCGCGACGAGGAGAAGACCAAGGACGTCTGGCACGACGGCTTCTATCACACGGGAGACCAGGCAACGATGGACGAGGACGGATATCTCTGGTACGTCGGTCGTATCGATGACGTTATCAAGTCGTCGGGATACCGCATCGGTCCGTTTGAGATAGAGAGCGTCATAATGGAGCTGCCCTACGTGCTTGAGTGCGCAATAACCCCCGTTCCCGATGAGGTAAGAGGACAGATAGTCAAGGCAACCATCGTTCTCGTCAAGGGCAAAGAGGGTAGCGACGAGCTTAAAAAGGAGATCCAGGAGTACGTCAAGACGCACACAGCTCCTTATAAGTACCCGAGGATCGTGGAGTTCGTCAGCGAGCTTCCGAAAACCATCAGCGGTAAGGTAAGACGTGTCGAGATCCGCAAAAACGATCTTGAAAAGCTGAATAAATAAAGAAAAGCAACCAAAGCGCAGCTTTGGTTGCTTTTCTTTATCTGCTTCATCGCTTCGATAAAAGCAGGTCTATCGCCTCAAGATAGCCGTTCGTTCCGTGGCCGCAGATCGAGGCGACGCACGCCTGCCTGATATAGCTGACGCGGCGGAATTCCTCGCGGCTGTCGGGGTTCGAGATATGTACCTCGACGGTCGGCACACCGACCGACTTTACGGCGTCGAGCAGGGCGATGCTGGTGTGAGTATAGGCGGCGGGATTTATAACTATACCGTCGCAGCGACGGTAGGTCGACTGTATGCAGTCAACGAGGTCGCCCTCGTGGTTTGACTGGTAAAACTCGACCTCAACGCCGAGAGATTTGGCGTGGGATCTGATCTTGTCAAGCAGATCGGCATAGGTCTCGCGTCCGTATATTTCGGGCTCGCGAACGCCGAGAAGGTTGAGGTTGGGTCCGTTTATGATCATTATTTTCATAGCGATAAAAACTCCTTTTTTATGCTTTGAACGCGGGCGTTGACCGACTCGTCGGGTGTGAGATGAACGTCGGATACAGCGCAGTATATCGGATAACGCTCGCTATAGCGCTTTGAGAGCGCCTCGCGGTCAAGAGAGAGCGGTCGGTCTGCCGTTGGACGAATGTTTTCAATGTCACGGTCAAGGAAATATATACGACCGACGCGTTTCATAGCGTGTACGTTTTCCTCTCTCAAAACGGCTCCGCCGCCGGTGGCAATGACCGCACCTCGGCTTTGCAGGCAGACGTCGCGTATGACAGACGCCTCAAGCTCGCGGAAGTAGGACTCGCCGTTTTCGGCAAAGATCTGCGGTATCGGTCTGCCGTCGCGCTCGACGATCAGCTCGTCGGTGTCGATAAAGGGGCGACCGAGCTCCTTTGCCAACAGACGCCCGACCGTGCTTTTTCCGCAGCCCGGCATACCGACGAGTATAATGTTTTCCTTGCTTGCTCGAATGTCAGAGAATACCGCGCTGACCCGTTCGGGCGCGATGACCGTTTCGGTGAAGATCTCGCAGGCGTGAACGGCTTGGGAGACCAGCATATAAAGCCCGCCCTCGGCGGCGATGCCTCGCTTCTTTGCCGACACCACGAGCTCTGTTCGAAGCGGGTTATAAACGACGTCAACAACTCCCGATAATCTATCAAAGCTTGAAAGGTCGATAGGGCAGGCGTCCTGATCGGGATACGTACCGAGCGGGGTGGTGTTGATTATAAGGTCGGCGTGGGAGTAATCGCGGTAGGCGCTCTCGTAGTCGATCACTCCGTCGCGAGCGACGCGACCGACCGTTACGATCTCGCGAGGGTCGAGCGAGGAGCAAACGGCGTGTGCCGTTTTGGACGTACCGCCGCTGCCGAGGATCAGTACCGTTTTGCCGCGCGTCTCGGGCGAAACTCTTAAAATAAGGTCGCGAAGCCCCAAGACGTCGGTGTTGTAGCCGTAAAGCTTATCGCCGATGCATTTTACGGTGTTGACTGCGCCGATATCACGGGCGGTGTCGTCAATGACGTCGAGATAGGGAATAACGGCGCTTTTGTAGGGCACGGTTACGTTTATCGCCTTGAAGTTGCGAGAGCGCATAAAGGAGTCCAGCCCGTCGCGGGATAGCTCGACCAAGCGATAGTCGTAGTCGGCAAGGGCGGCGTGGACCTCCTTTGAAAAGCTGTGAGAGAGCTTTTCACCTATAAGTCCGTATTGCATATTTTTCACGGCATCAGATAGTCGGTTCCGAAGCGCAGGCAGAGCTGGTCGCACAGAACGATGGCGATCATGCTGTCAAGCACAACTCTTGCGCGGTGGACGATGGCGGGGTCGTGACGCCCGACGAGACGAAGCTCGGCGTTCTCGCCGCGCTCGAGATCAACGCTCCGCTGAGCCTTGAATATCGAGGGCGTCGGCTTGATCGCGGTGCGAACGATGAGTGGCATACCGTTTGAAATGCCGCCGAGAATACCGCCGGCGTGGTTGGTATCGGTCAGTATTTTTCCGTCCTTGACGAGGAAGGGGTCGTTTGCCGCCGAGCCGTTCATCCCGGCAAGGGCAAAGCCCGAGCCGAACTCAACGCCCTTGACGGCGGGAATTCCGAATATCGCACGGGCAAGAACGCTTTCAAGTCCGTCAAACCAAGGCTCTCCAACGCCTGCAGGAAGACCGCAAACGGCGCTTTCAAGAACGCCTCCAACGCTATCTCCCGCTTCCTTTGCCTCAAGTATTTTTACCGTCATAGCCTCGGCGGCAGAGTCGTCAAGAACAGCGAAGGCTTTGCTTGACAGGGCTTTTATTTCGCTTTGCGGGTCGATCGAAAAGGGGCGGTCCGAGATCCCTGCGAGAGATGCTATGTGAGAGCCGACGGTGATGCCCTTGGCGGCGAGCGCGGTGAGCGCGATCGCTCCTGCGGCAACTATGCCCGCCGTTATGCGACCCGAAAAGTGACCGCCTCCGTTGGGATCGGCGTATCCGTGATATTTGACAAACGAGGTATAGTCGGCGTGCGCGGGGCGGGCGACCGACGAGCTTTTTTTATAATCGGCGCTCCTTTGCTGCTCGTTTTCGATTACGAAGGTTATAGGAGTGCCGGTCGTTTTACCCTCGTAAACTCCGGAGAGTATCTGAACGCGATCGCTCTCGCGGCGGGGGGTCGAAAGAGCTGCCACCGAGCGGCGAAGCTCCATCTGATGCGCGATGAATTCCTCATCGACGGCAATGCCGGGTGCCATTCCGTCAAGAACGGCGCCGACGGCGCGTCCGTGACTCTCACCGAAAAGCGTTAAAATAACGCTCGAACCAATACTGTTTTTCATCTTATATCCTCTGTATTATGAGAATTTGTTATCTTAACTAACGGTGATATTATAACTCAAAATCGGGAGATTGTCAACCGATAGTTAAGAGCAGCGATATCCTTGTCACTCTTAAATTTAAGTTGACAAACACCGTGTTATTATGTATAATTTAGGTAATACTTTTAAGGATAGGAATTTCGAAAGAAATGAGAAAATACAGACTTCGAATAGGGCTTGACGTTGACGATACGCTGTATGACTGCAACGCGTACGCTTTGTCGCTGATAAACGCCGCCCACCCCGATGAAGAGCCGATGGATATAAACGAGATCAAGGGCTGGGGAAGAGTCGGTCGGTATTACGACGAGCGAGTGGCGCTCTATTCAGATCCCGATTTCGTCAAAAATCAGCCCATACTTCCGGGCGCACAAAAGTTCGTTCGCGAGTTGTCACGTCTGGCAGACGTCTTTTTCGTGACGGCAGTTCCGGCGGCGTGCATGAGCGTTCGCGCCGAGCGTCTTATCCGCGATTTCCCCGAGATCCCCGCCGAGAACATAGTCATTGGAACGCGCAAGGAGGTCATGTCGCTCGACATTTTGCTCGACGACGGAGCGCATAACATCTCGGCGTCCCGCGCGGCATATCCCGTGCTTTTCAGACGCCCGTGGAACACTCACCTTTCGGGTCTTCTGTCGGTCAACGACTACAGCGATTTTCTCCATCTTTGCAAGATGGTTCGAAGCTCGTTCACCCAAAAATCGCCCGATCTTAAAGAGGGCGGGGTCATCTGCCTCGTCGGTCCGTCGGGATCGAGAAAAAATGAGATAGCCGCGTCGCTGACCCGTATCGATGGCTTTTGCAAGCCGCTCACTACCACCACCAGACCGCGGCGCGACGGTGAGAGCGAAACGGCGTACCGCTTTATCTCGGAGGAGCAGTTCCTTGCCGAGCGCGATCACGGCGCGTTTATCGAAACGACGGTATACAGTAAGTATTATTTCGGCACGTCTGACGACGAGATACGCCCGATTGTTGAAAGGGGAGAGTGCGCCGTTATCCCGATAGACATCTGCGGAGCGCTGACCCTTAAAAACCTTTACCGAAGCCGCGCGATGCTGGTCTTTTTGCAGCGTGAGCGCGAGGAGGTCCTGCTTGATATTCTCGGTCGCGATATTTCGGACGAGGACAAGGCAAGGCGAATCATGTCGCTCGACTTTGAGTATCGGAACGCCGAGGTCTGCGACCTTGAGCTGTCGGTTCGCGACGACGTCGACCAAAACGCCCGTGAGATATGCGAAATCGTCAGAGAAGGGTCGGTCGGTGTCAACAAAAACGGCGCGGATTATTGACAGCTCTGCCTGTATCTGCTATAATGCATTGGATGTCGGGGTGCTTTAGCTCCCGGAAAGGAAGCCTCGCTCGGGGCAAAAGAAGTGATATGATCCAACCTAAATATAATATACCGTTTTCACCTCCCGATATCGGTGAGGGGGAGATAGAGGCGGTAGCCTCGGTGCTTCGTTCGGGCTGGATAACCACCGGGCCGCGAACCAAGCAGCTTGAAAAAAACATTACCGAGCAGCTTGGGAGCGCCGGCTGCATTTGCCTCAATTCGCAAACGGCGTGCGCCGAGCTTGCTTTGCGTCTGCTCGGCATCGGGGCGGGCGACGAGGTCATAACCTCGGCTTATACCTATACGGCGTCGGCGTCGGTCGTCTGCCACGTAGGTGCCAAGCTCGTCCTCGTTGACTGCCGTAAGGACGGCTTTGAGATGGATTACGACGCCCTTGAGGCGGCGATAACCGAGAGGACCAAGGCAATAATCCCCGTGGACATCGCCGGCGTTCCCTGCGATTACGACCGCATATACGAAATAGTTGAGCGCTGTCGCCCGAAATTCAGTCCCTGTGGCGAGCTTCAGGAGAAGCTTGGACGTATCGCCGTCGTTGCCGATGCGGCGCACGCCTTCGGTGCTGAGTATCACGGAAGGGTGGTCGGTCAGGTCGCCGACTTCACAAACTTCAGCTTTCACGCCGTCAAGAATCTGACAACGGCGGAGGGAGGGGCTATGACTTGGCGTCATATCGACGGGATCGACGATGCCGAGATATACCGCAGAGTTCAGCTTATGTCGCTTCACGGTCAGTCGAAGGATGCGCTGGAAAAATCTCAGCTCGGCGCGTGGGAGTACGACGTCGTCGGCACTTGGTATAAGTGCAATATGACCGATATTGCCGCCGCGATAGGGCTCGTTCAGCTTGAGCGCTATCCCGAGATGCTTTCTCGCCGCCGTGAGATCATAGAGCGTTACGATGCCGCGTTTTCGTCGAAGGGGATAGACGTTCTCTCGCACTATACCGATGAGCACGTCTCGAGCGGACACCTGTATCTGACCCGTGTCAGGGGCATCGGTGATGCCGAGCGGCGCGAGATCATAATAAAGATGGCAGAGCGGGGCGTTAACTGTAACGTTCACTATAAGCCGCTTCCGCTTCATACGGCGTATCGCGCGATGGGCTTTGATATAAAAGATTATCCGAACGCCCTTGCGTGCTACGAAAACGAGATCACTCTGCCGCTGAACACCAAGCTGACCGATGACGAGGTTGAGTATATCATCGAAACCTATATAAAGGTCGTAGAGGAGTATACGAAATAAGATATGATGCTTAAAAAATGGGAACTGCTGCCCGAAAATATGCAAAACGATGCGGTTCGTCCTTATTACGAGCTGCTGCAAAAAAAGCGAGTGAGCCTCTTTTTCAAGAGATGCTTTGACCTTTTCGTCTCGCTTATATTGCTCGTTTTGCTCTCGCCCGTCTTTTTGATCCTGGCTATCGCAATTAAGACGGACTCGCCCGGCAAGGTATTTTACCGTCAGGAGAGAGTCACGCAGTACGGTCGTCGGTTTTATATTCACAAATTCAGAACGATGGTGTCAGACGCCGATAAAAAGGGAAGTCTCGTAACCGTTGGAGCTGACTCGCGTATAACCCGCGTGGGCAGCTTTATAAGAAAATGCAGGCTCGACGAGATCGCTCAGCTGCTTGACGTCATCTCGGGGGATATGACGCTCGTCGGCGTTCGCCCGGAGGTGCCGCGCTACGTTGAAAAATATACCGACGAGATGATGGCGACCCTGCTTCTTCCCGCCGGCGTTACCAATCTTGCAAGCATTTGCTATAAGGACGAAGCCGAGCTGCTTGACGGAGTCGAGGACGTTGAGCGCGCCTATCTCGAAAAGGTGCTGCCCGGAAAGATGAGATATAATCTTGAGGGACTTGAAAAATTTGGATTCTGGAACGATATCGGTCTGATGTTCAGAACGGTCATCGCAGTATTAAAGTAAGGACTTTTTGAAAAATGAACGAAAAAAGAAACGGAATATTTACCGGCGAGCGCGCGCTGTTTGCCTCGTCGGGCATTAAGGTATACGATTCGCTCTTCAAGGACGGCGAGTCTCCGTTGAAGGAGAGCCGCGGAGTCGAGGTATATAACAGCACCTTTGATTGGTGGTATCCCCTTTGGTATTGCAAGGACGTCACGCTCTGCGACACTACCTTGACGGTCAACGGTCGCGCGGCGGCTTGGTATACCGACAACATAACTCTCAAAAACTGCACGGTCAGCGCCCCCAAGACCTTCAGGCGTGACCGAGGCGTTCGCTTTGAGAACGTTTCGTTCACGGCGAGCCCCGAAACGCTCTGGGACTGCGAGGACGTCGTTGGCAAAAAGGTCCGCGCTGTGGGCGATTACTTCGCGCTCAACAGTAAAAATATGGAGTTCGACGAGCTTTATCTCGAGGGTAAATATTCGTTTGACGGGGTAAAAAACGTTGTTATACGAAACTCGAAGCTGATAACCAAGGACGCCTTTTGGAACAGCGAGAACGTAACCGTTTACGACAGCTACGTTTCGGGCGAGTACATAGGCTGGAACGCCAAAAATCTGACCTTTGTCAACTGTACGGTCGAAAGCCTGCAGGGGCTTTGCTATATTGAAAACCTCGTTATGAAGAACTGCCGATTGCCGAACACCACGCTTGCCTTTGAGTATTCAACGGTGGACGTTGAGATCGTCGGAGGGATAGACAGCGTTATCAACCCCTCGGGTGGGATAATTCGCGCCGAGAGCATCGGGGAGCTGATAATGGAGAGCGACCGGGTTGACCCCGGTAAGACCCAAATAATATTAAAATAACGAAAAGCGGTCGTTTGCCCAAAAAGGTAAATGATCGCTTTTTTGCGCCTTTGCGATAAAATATCCCGAAAGACTATTGCATAATTCGCCTAAAAGGTATATAATAAACAATGAATGGATGTTTTTGAAAAACAAGGAGACTTAAATGATAAAACTTGAAAATATATCGTGGAGCACTCCCGAGGGAAACCGTGTTCTCGACGGCGTGAACCTGACAATACCCGACGGTAAGCTGGTGGTCATCACCGGACCGAACGGCGGCGGCAAGACCACTCTTGCCAAAATAATTGCCGGTATCGTTACCCCCGATAGCGGTAAGATCTATCTTGATGGAGAGGACATAACCGACCTTGATGTGACCGAGCGCGCCCGCCGCGGCGTCAGCTTTGCCTTCCAGCAGCCGGTCCGCTTCAAGGGTGTGACGGTACGTCAGCTTCTTCAGTGGTCGGCAGGCGACCGTAAGCTTAGCGACGCCCAGCTTTGTGATATTCTGGGTAACGTCGGTCTTTGCGCGAGCGAATATCTCGGACGCGAGGTCAGCTCGGCGCTCTCGGGCGGCGAGATCAAGCGAATCGAGATTGCCTCGGTCATAGCCCGCGGAACCAAGCTCTCGATCTTCGACGAGCCCGAGGCGGGAATCGACCTTTGGAGCTTTGCAAATCTGATAAAGGCGTTCCGCCGCATCCACGAGGAGCTGGGGGGAACACTTATAATAATCTCGCACCAGGAGAGAATACTGCGAATTGCAGACGAGATCGTTCTGCTTTCCGACGGTAAGCTCGGTGCGTCCGGACCCGCCAACGAAATGATGGAGAGGGTCTTATCGTCGGGCAGTGCGGCATACGCCTGCCGTAAGCAGGAGGTGGCGTTCAATGAATGATATAACCAAAATGCTGCTCGGTCAGATCACAGACTTCAAGCCCGATTTCAAGGGGGCGTACAACATCCGAGAGGACGGCGGCTGTGCCGGCCGTCAGTCGAGCGAAAATATAAAGATAGAGAACAAGACCGACAAGCCGGGTATCGACATTCGCATCGCGGCGGGAACGGTCGGAGAGACGGTATATATACCCGCGTGCGTCACTCACGGGGATGTCAACGACCTCGTTTACAACGACTTTTTCGTCGGAAAGGATGCCGATGTCGTTATCGTTGCGGGCTGCGGAGTTCACACCTCGGACGGTCACGATGCAAGACATAACGGTATCCACCGCTTCTTCCTTGAGGAGGGCTCGCGCGTTAAATACCTTGAAAAGCATATCGGAACGGGTATGGGAAGCGGAGGCCGAAGCATAGACCCCGTGACCGAGGTCTTCCTCGGCAAAAACTCGGTCCTTGAAATGGATACCGAGCAGATCGGCGGAGTTGACCGCTCGGTACGTAATACCTCTGCCGTTTGCGAGGAGGGAGCAAGACTGCTCGTTCGCGAAAGACTTTTGACGGCGAAGGATCAGTTTGCCGAAACGAATTTCAAGGTCGAGCTGAACGGACTTGACTCGGCGGCGGACATCGTGTCGCGTGCCGTTGCCCGCGATACGTCGAAGCAGGTCTATACCTCGGATATCGTCGGAAACGCGCCCTGCAGCGGACACTCGGAGTGCGATGCCATTATTGCCGACAAAGCGTCGGTCAACGCCGCCCCCCGCCTTATCGCAAATCACGGCGATGCCGCGCTGATACACGAGGCGGCTATCGGTAAGATCGCCGGCGAGCAGATACTCAAGCTTCGCACCCTTGGAATGACCGAGGAGGAAGCCGAGGCAAAGATCATAGAAGGATTTTTGAGCTAAACAGGAGAAAGCTTTGAACAAAAGAAGTGAAACTCTTACTTTGAAAATAGGCGGAATGAGCTGCGTTCGTTGCGCTGCCGCCGCCCAGAACGCGCTTTTGGAGACCGAGGGGGTAATTACCGCCTCGGTCTCGTACGCATTGGGGAGAGCCGAGATCGAGTACGATCCTCAAAGGGTCGACCGAAGAAGACTGACCCGAGCGATCAAGGGCGCGGGATACGAGGTCATAATCGACCCCGCTGAGTTCCGCAAAAGCGAAATGAAACGACTGACGGTCGCCTTCGCGATCTCGGCAGTCTTTTCGTTGCCCTTTCTTTTCCTCATGATAATGATGCTTGTCGCGCCTCACTCCGAGCTGACGCACGCCCTTCATCACGCAGGCTGGCTGCAGCTTGCGCTGTCCTTGCCGGTGCAGTTCGGGGTTGGGTTCAGATTTTACCGAGCCGCCGTACTGTCGCTGAAAAACAAAAGTCCCGGTATGGATCTTTTGGTCTCGGTCGGAACGCTTTCGGCGTGGGGATATAGCCTTTATAACCTTTTGTCGGGCGGGACGGACTACTATTTTGAAAGCTCGGTCGTCATAATAACCCTTATTTTATTCGGAAAAATGCTCGAGATGCGCGCCAAGAACCGAACCTCGGAGGCGGTGTCAAAGCTTATGGATCTCACTCCCAAAAGCGCTACGGTGCTTCGCGACGGACGTTATGTAACTGTGGCTGTCGGAGAGATCGTCAAGGGCGATCAAGTTGTCGTTCGTCCCGGTGAGAGCATTCCGGTGGACGGTCGCGTACTTGACGGACGCTCGGTCGTAGACGAGTCTATGCTCACCGGCGAGAGCGTTCCGGTTGAAAAAAAGGTTGGAGATGGTCTTTTCGGCGGAACGGTCAACGGCAACGGAGCTTTGACGATGATAGCCGAGGGGATAGGTCAGGAGACTCTGCTTGCCGGGATCATACGAATGGTTGAGACGGCGCAGTCCTCAAAGGCGAGCGTTCAAAAGCTTGCCGATCGCGTGGCGGCTATCTTCGTGCCCACCGTTATGGCTATTTCTCTCATAACATTGGCGCTAAATCTCGTTTTCAGAGATCTGACGACAGCTATAAGCTGCGCGGTGTCGGTGCTCGTCATAGCCTGCCCCTGCTCGCTCGGACTTGCAACGCCAACGGCTCTGATGGTCGGCATCGGCAGAGGCGCGGGACGGGGAATACTCATCAAAAACGCCGACGCGCTCGAGCAGACCTGTAGCATCGGCGCGATCATAGTTGACAAGACGGGAACTCTGACCGAGGGAAGACCTACCGTGACCGATTTTCTGACCTTTGGCATCGACCGAGATGAGGCGGCAGAGCTTGCCTCAAGCCTTGAAGGGGTGTCCGGGCATCCGATAGCCTCGGCTATCGTGGCGTACAGACCGAATGCGTCTCTCAGCGTCGAGAGCTTTGAGGAGAAGGCGGGGCTTGGAGTGCTTGCTGCGGTGGACGGAAAAAGGGTCTGCATCGGGAAGCCGTCGTGGATAATAGACGAGTCGGTAGCCACCGACGAACAAAGAGTGTGTATCTCGGCGCTTGAGGGCGAGGGCAAAACGGTCATGGCGATGAGTCTTGACGGCAGTCTCGTAGCCGTTATTGCTGTGGCAGACCCGATCCGTGAAAGCTCGGAAAGAGCGATCGCGGAGCTGAGAGCCTTGGGGATCAGAACGGTAATGGTCACGGGAGATAACGAGGGAACGGCAAGGGTCGTTGCCCAAAGGCTCGGCATTGACGAGTTTGTGGCAGGGGTCCTGCCCGACGGAAAGGTCGAGGCGCTTGAACGTATCAGAGAAAAATACGGTCTTGTCGCCGTCGCGGGAGACGGGATCAACGACGCGCCGGCACTTGCCGCGGCAGACGTTGGCTTTGCCGTTGCGAGCGGAAGCGATATAGCCATTGAAACGGGAGATACCGTTCTGGTCGGTCAGGGAATAGACCTGCTTCCGACGGCGGTGCGGCTCTCTCGCGCGACTATGCTCAAGATAAAGCAGAACCTTTTCTGGGCGTTCTTCTATAATAGCATCGGCATACCGCTGGCGGCTGTCGGACTGCTGTCACCCGTCGTTGCGGGGGCGGCTATGGCGTTCAGCTCGGTCTCGGTGGTCACCAACTCACTGCTTTTGAAAAGAACCAAATTATAAAAACAACCGACGAACGCACCGTTCGTCGGTTATTTTTTGAAAAGGGCAACTCCGCCCGAAAGAAGTAGCATCGCGCCAAACAAACGCTTGATGATCGGCACCGGCAGAACGCCGGCGATCAAGCTTCCGAGCAGTGAGCCTAAAATGCCGGTCACGGTCAGAAGAAGAACGGCGTTCCAGAATATTCGTCGGCGAAAAAGGTGGTATAGCAGCGCCGAACCCGACGAAAAGAGAAAAAACAGAAGGTTTAGTCCCTGCGCCGCGAGCTGGGGTGTGCTCGAAACGAGCGTCAGATAGATGACGAACAGACCGCCGCTACCGATCCCCATACCCGAAAGAACGGCGATCGAAAAGGACGCCAAAAGGTCAACGACTACCATTCGTCCCCCTTAAAACAACATATAAAGTCCCGACCAAATTACGATGACGGCAAAAAGTCGCTTGAGCAACGTAAGGTTTATGCGGTCGAGCAGAAAGGCGCCGAGAACGCCGCCGAGCGCGGCGGGAAGGGCGTAGAGACCGAACTGCGCTCCGTCCAGCCTGCCCGCGAGAATATAGCTGATGACCGACACGATGGACACCGGCATCATAACGGCAAGGGCGTTCGCAAAAACGTCCCGCTGACCCTGTCGGTCAGTGGCGAGCAGGGGAGAGACGCCGAAAACTATCAAGATACCGCCGCCGGCACCGAGCAGTCCGTTAACGATTCCCGCCGCGATGCCGATCGCGATCAGTCTAAGAGAGGACGTTCGTCCCGACCTGTCAGTTAAGAGCCTCATAATTTATCGTCCTTCTTGAAAATTTATTGCATTTGCGGTAAAAGTGTGATATAATTAAAGGGTAAGCTGCAATTCATTAAATAGCATACCCCGATTTTTGAAGATATATTTTTCCGGAGGACGAAATGGCAGGGAATAACGAAAATAAACGAAAAATAACCGTTTCGAAAAAGAGCGGCTCGAAAAGTGCTGCCGCCAATAAAAAGAGCAAGAAAAAGAGCGAAACGAAGCGCCCCTCCGAGCGCTTGATACACAAATTCATGCCCTTTATCTGGTTCGTTCTGGCGCTGTTTTTGCTGCTCTGTCTTTTGCCGTGGAGACTGGTCGGAGCGCTCGGAGAAGGCGTGACGATCGTACTGTGCGGACTTTTCGGGCTCGGCGCGTATCTTGTAATAGGAATTTTTGTATATCTTGGTTGCTTGTGGCGTCGCTTGATAGACCGCCGCAGAGTTGCCGTGAAGACCGTACTGCTTTCGCTCATAGTGCTGTTTTGTTCGGCGCTTTTCGAGGTAATATATCTCTCGTCCGCCTGCCCCGACCCTCAGACCTGTGCTTACGCCGGAGTGGCTGAGCTTTTCGTACGCGGAGGCAAAATGATCGGCGGAGGATTCATCGGAGGCTCGCTCGGCTGGCTTTCGTACGTCGGTCTGAGCGTTGTCGGCTCGACGATACTGTTGGCAGTTCTCGTCTTCATTCTGGCACTGCTCATAATAGGCATCACGCCGCTTGAGGTCATGGAGTGGATAAAGCTCCGCCGCGCGCTGCACGCCGAGCGTGTTGCCGTTCGCCGTGAGCTTGCCGCCAAGGAGGCAGAGGAGAAAAAGACCGCTCAGCTTGCCGAAAAGAAGGAGGAGATCGATCCGTCCGAGCTTTACAAAGAGGAGCCGCTCGACGCCGATCCGATCGTCACCGAAAAGGAAGAGCCGCTTATCGAGATCGTTTCGCAGGACGGCACGACCTCAAGCTTTAAGCTTGAAGCGGTGTTCAATGAAAACGCCCCCGAAGGCACTTTGCAGAGTGCCGAGGAAGATAGCGAGCCGCAGGTCTTCGGCGCGCCTGACGAGGATGGCGAGAGTGTTGTCGAGCCTATCCCCGAGAAGGCGGAATGGATAGCGCCTCCCATTGATCTTTTGGTTGAGGACAAGACCTCGAAGGCAGACCTTTCGGAAGCTATCGCACTTACCAAGCGCAAGCTGCTTGAAACTCTTACGAGCTTTGATATCCGCGTTAAGGACATCGGTTGCTCGGTTGGACCGACTATCACCCGTTACGAGATCTTCCCCGACTCGGGCGTTCGCGTTCGCGCTATTGCAAACCTTGTTGACGACATAGCTCTCAACCTCGCGGCGGGAGACATTCGTATCGAGGCTCCGATCCCGAACAAGCCGGCAGTTGGTGTTGAGGTGCCGAACACCGTTCGTGCCACCGTCAGACTGCGCTCGCTGATAGATACCGACACCTTCCGCAATTCCTCGCCGCTGACCGTAGCTCTCGGTCAGGACGTCGGCGGTAAGAATATCTTCTTTGACATCAAGAAGATGCCGCACGTTATAATCGCGGGAACCACGGGATCCGGTAAGTCGGTCTGTATCAACGGTATCGTTTGCAGCCTGCTTTACAAGAACTCGCCCGACAAGGTCAAGCTCATTATGATAGACCCGAAGAAGGTCGAGTTCAGCATCTATCAGCATATTCCGCACCTTTACTGCCCGATCATCAGCGACGCGAGAAAGGCGGCGGGTGCGCTGGCTTCAGCCGTTGCCGAGATGGAGCGACGCTATACGCTGGTCGAGGACGTCGGAGTTCGTGACGTCGACGCCTACAACCAAGCCACGGCTCGCGATCCCGACCGCGAGTATCTGCCCAAGCTGATCATAGTTATCGACGAGCTTGCCGACCTTATGATGATGGCAAAGGCAGACGTTGAGCAGTTCATAACCCGTATCGCCCAGAAGGCGAGAGCGGTTGGTATACACCTGATAATCGGTACGCAGAGACCGTCGGTCGACGTTATCACCGGTCTTATCAAGGCAAACGTTCCGTCGCGTATCGCCTGCACGGTCAAGTCGCAGGTCGACTCGAGAACGATACTCGACATCAGCGGCGCCGAGAAGCTGGTCGGACAGGGAGATATGCTCTTCTCACCGATAGGTCTTGCCAAGCCGATGCGCGTTCAGGGAGCCTTCCTTGAGGATGCCGAGGTCGGTCGTATCGTTGACTTTATCAAGGCAAACAATGCGCCGGTTGAGTACAACAGTGCCTTTATGGACAGCATGGAGGCGGCCGCTATGAACGTTGGCGAGAAGAAGACGGGAGGCGCGGCTCTTGACGCCGCCGATATGTCAGAGGAGAACGGCGACATAAAGTTCCGGCAGGCGGTTGAGATCGCGATACAGGAAAACAAGATCTCGACCTCCTTGCTCCAGCGTAAGCTCGAGATCGGTTACGGACGTGCCGCCAAGATCATCGACCGTATGGAGGAGCTGGGATACGTCAGCGAGGCTGACGGAAACAAGCCCCGCCGCATACTCATCACCAAGCAGGAATTCTACGAAAAAGCCGTCAACGGAAGCGTTGAAGAATAAAAAGCTATCCCGACAGCACTTGGCTGTCGGGATAGCTTTTTATTTGAGCTTGCTGACGGCGGCTTCGATCTCGTCGTCGGTGGGGATATAGTCTGTCATGACTCCGTTGTTGAACTTTTCGTAGGAGACCATATCGAAGTATCCCGTTCCGGTCAGTCCGAAGAGGATGGTCTTTTCCTCGCCGGTCTCGCGGCAACGGATAGCCTCGTCGATGGCAACGCGAATGGCGTGCGACGACTCGGGGGCGGGCAGTATTCCCTCAATACGGGCAAACTCGCGTGCGGCGGCGAAGACCGACGTCTGCTCGACCGATACCGCCTCCATAAGACCCTGATCGTAAAGCTCGGAAAGGACCGAGTTCATACCGTGGTAGCGAAGACCGCCGGCGTGGCTGGCTGACGGAATGAAGCCCGAGCCGAGGGTATACATTTTTGCCATCGGGCAGATGCGTCCCGTGTCGCAGTAGTCGTAGGCGTAAACGCCGCGGGTAAGCGACGGGCAGGACGCCGGCTCAACGGCGATAAAGCGGTAGTCTGCCTCGCCGCGGAGCTTTTCTCCCATAAAGGGGGCGATGAGTCCGCCGAGGTTTGAGCCGCCTCCGGCGCAACCGATGATTATATCGGGCTTGACGCCATATTTATCGAGCGCGGTCTTGGCTTCAAGACCGATTATCGACTGGTGCAAAAGGACCTGATTGAGAACGCTTCCGAGAACGTAGCGGTAGCGTCCGTCAGAGTTCATAGCCACCTCGACCGCCTCGGAGATGGCGCAACCCAGCGAGCCGCCCGTTCCGGGATGCTCGGCAAGGATCTGTCTGCCGACCTCGGTGGTTTCGGAGGGGGAGGGGGTGACCGACGCGCCGTAGGTCCTCATGACCTCTCGGCGGTGCGGCTTCTGCTCGTAGCTGACCTTGACCATAAAGACCTTACAGTCAAGTCCGAAATAGGAGCAAGCCATCGAAAGTGCCGTGCCCCACTGACCGGCTCCGGTCTCGGTCGTGACACCCTCAAGACCTTGCTTTTTGGCGTAATACGCCTGCGCGATAGAGGAGTTGAGCTTGTGGCTTCCGCTGGTGTTGTTGCCCTCGAACTTATAGTATATCTTGGCGGGCGTTCCGAGCTGCTTTTCAAGGCAGTAGGCGCGGATCAGCGGCGCGGGACGATACATCTTATAGAAGTCGATCAGCTCGTCGGGAATGTCGATATAAGCGTCGGTCTCGTTGAGCTCCTGCTCGGCGAGCTCGCGGCAAAAGACTTCGGACAGAGCCTCGAGCGTTATGGGCTGCATCGTTTTCGTGTCGAGCAGCGGCGCCGGCTTCTTTTTCATGTCGGCTCGGAGGTTATACCATTTTTTCGGTATCTCGTCCTCCGAAAGATAGATCTTATAAGGGATTTTAGTATCGGACATAGCTATTGTCCTCCTTGTTTAGATTCGGAGCAGGCGGAAAATAAAAATCCCCTGTCCCGTGAAATGCCGGGACAAGAGACGAAACCTCTTGCGGTGCCACCCTGCTTGGCGAAAACTCGCCCACCTTTTGCACATCGTTAGATAATATGCTGCCCTTGCTAACAGAGTGCCTCTCCGTTCGGCATACGCAACGCCAAAGCGCCTTCAGCCGACCCTCGGAAGTCCATTCGGCAGAGGAGAACATACCGCGATCTCAGCTTCCGCGGCTCTCTGTGAAGTCGTTACCCCGACCTACTTACTCTTCCTTTAACGGTTTAGCTTATAATATCACATTTTTTCACCGATGTCAAGAGCTTTCGGAAAGAAAAAGGCTCAGCGGCGCGTCGCTGAGCCTTTTATTACAGGTCAATTACTCCTCGTCAGAAAACTCGTAGATGAGTTTTTCGTTGCAATGAGGGCAAACGAGGTCCTCCTCGTCGATATCAAGCGGAACTATGATCTCGCCGCAGGAAGGGCAGGTGATCTCAAAGCCGTCGTCCTCGTCCTCATCGTCACAGCAATCGCAGCAGTCGCAGCAATCGCAGTCACAGTCATCGTCCTCGAGGTCGTAGATCTCTTCCTCAAGCGAGCCGAGATCCTCGTCGATCTCTTCGATATAGTCGTTCAGATACTGCAGATCCTCGTCGGTATCTGCCTGAGCGTTTGCAAGGTCACCGACGATGTCGATGAGCGCGCCGATGAGCTTGCCCTCGGCGGTCTCCTTGTCAAGTTTCAGTCCATCGGCAAGACCCTTCAGGTATGCCGCCTTTTCAATAAGAGTCATAAAAATCTCCGTTCTGCCGCGTGCGCGGCGTTTAATTTTCGTTAAGGCTTAAAATTAAGCGCGGCCGAGATATTCACCGGTACGGGTGTCTATCTTAAGAAGCTCGCCCTCGCTGATGAAGAGCGGGACCTTGATCTCAGCACCGGTCTCAAGCGTTGCGGGCTTGAGGGTGTTCTGAGCGGTGTTTCCTGCAAAGCCGGGCTCGGTCGAGGTGACGACCAGCTCAACGAACGTGGGGGGCTCAACGTCGAAAACGTTGCCCTTATACGAAATGATCTTGCACATCATCTCTTCCTTGACGAACTTGAAGTTGTCGGGAAGCTTATCGCTGTTCAGGGGCAGCATCTCAAAGGTTTCCATATCCATGAAATAATAGAGATCGCCGTCATTGTAAGAATACTGCATCTCTTTTCTCTCGATGTAAGCATTCTCGTACTTATCGGTCGGGCTGAAGGTCTTCTCAACGACAGCACCCGAGATAACGTTCTTCAGCTTGGTGCGAACGAACGCGGCACCCTTACCGGGCTTAACGTGCTGGAATTCGATGACCTGATAGACCTGACCGTCCATCTCAAAGGTGATACCGTTTTTGAAATCGCCTGCTACTACCATAAAATAACCTCCACGCCATCACACGATGGCTTTTTTGATTTTTAGATTGATTTTTTACGTATGTCACATAATTACATTTTATTTTACACCATTTTCGCGATTATTGCAATAGGTACAGCGCAATTTTTTTTTGATTTTTGGTAAAAAAGCGAAAAAAAGCTTTGAGCGCGCGCATAAGTCGTTAAAACGGTTGACAAACCGATTAAAAAGGGATATAATTAATATAATTATAGTTATAAAGGAGAGTGTTTCCATGTTGAAGAGCATGACCGCTTTCGGGCGGGCTTCGGCAAGCGTGAACGGACGGGAGATAACCGTTGAGCTTCGCTCGGTAAATAACCGTTTTCTCGATTGCTCGGTGCGTATGCCGCGAACTCTCGGCTGTCAGGACGACCGCGTTAAGCCTTATCTGACCTCAAGGGGCATTAGCCGAGGTAAGGTGGACGTCAACGTGTCGGTCGGGCAGAGTGAGTCGGAGCAGATCGGTCTCGGTATCGACGAGCAGTATGCAGACGCGTATATTGCGGCTCTCCGTCAGCTTCGCCGTCAGTATCGGCTGAAGGACGACATCAGCGTTATGAAGGTCGCCGCCGACCGAAACATCTTTACCGTGAAAAAGCCGGAGGTCGACGCCGAGCAGGACTGGGCTGCCGTGCTTTCGGTGCTCGAGGTGGCTGTTGATTCCTTCATCGCCGCAAGGCAGGCGGAGGGTCAGCGTATAGAGGCAGACCTCAACGCCAAGCTTGAAAATATAAAGACCATCGTTGACCGCATAGAGGTCATCTCGAAGGACGACGTCGAGAACGGCAACGCCCGTATCAGAGAAAGACTGAACCGCCTGCTCTCCGACCTCGGAGTCAAGGCTGACGAGGGAAGGATACTGACCGAGTGCGCCGCTTACGCCGACCGTATCGCGATAGATGAGGAGCTGGTTCGTTTGCGCTCCCACTTCGTCACCTTCGATACCATTCTCGCTGCCGACGAGCCTGCCGGTCGAAAGCTCGACTTTCTTATGCAGGAGATGAACCGCGAGATCAACACCATCGGCTCGAAGTGCCAGAACGCCGACGCCGCGAGGTTGGTCGTCGACGTTAAGTGTGAGCTTGAAAAGATAAGGGAACAGATACAAAACATTGAGTAAGGAAAAGGCTATGAAGTTCATAAATATAGGATTTGGCAATATGGTCTCTGCCGACCGCATAGTTGCGCTGGTCAGCCCCGATTCGGCGCCGGTCAAAAGACTTATGCAGGACGCAAAGGACACCGGAAGAACGATAGACGTCTCCTGCGGACGTAAGACCCGCGCGGTCATAATCACCGACAGCGAGCACGTTATCCTCTCGGCGCTCAAGACCGAGGCGATAGCCAAGAGAATATCGGACGACGACGAAGGCGAGGACGACGAGGCATGAACGAGGGCGTTATAATGGTCGTGTCCGGCCCTGCCGGATCGGGCAAGGGAACGGTGTGCAAGATGCTTTATGCATCGGGAGATTTTTGCCCGTCGGTGTCGAGAACGACCCGAGACCCGAGACCCGGAGAGGTCGACGGAGTTGACTATAGCTTCGTCAGCCGCGAGGAGTTTTTGAGGCTTCTTGCCGAGGGAGATTTCCTTGAGTACAACAGCTATTGCGGTCAGTTTTACGGAACTCCGAAGAGCGCCGCCGAGCGTATTATCGCGTCGGGAAAGAATCTTCTTCTTGAAATAGACGTCAACGGTGCAAAGCAGGTCAAGGAAAAGTGCCCGAACGCCGTGCTGGTCATGCTGCTTCCTCCGTCGTTTGCCGAGCAGGAGAGAAGACTGCGGTACCGCGGAACCGAGACCGAGGAGCTGATACAGAAGCGACTCGAGCAGACCCGCGAGGAGCTGAAGAGCCTGTCTGTCTACGACTACATAGTGTATAACCCCACGGGCGAGACCGAGCGCGCGCTCGAGAACATTCGTGCCATTGCCGCCGCCGAGCGTTGCTCGCTCGACCGCCGCGCGAGCGCCGCCGAAGATTATTTTGCGAACAAAAACTAACTCATATATATTGAAGGAGCAAGCTTTATCATGATGATCAAACCCACAATCCAGGAGCTTACGAAGGGCGAGTATAACCGTTATGAGCTGGCACTTGCCGCCGCAAAGGGAGCCCGTATCATAACCGACGAATACGTCCGTCAGCGCACCGAGGCTGAGCGCGCCGCCGGCGTCAAGGAAGGCGAGAGACCTATCGCAACTATGATAGACAAGGAGCTGAAGGACGAAAAGGCAGTTCGTCTGTCTATCGACCGCATCAACGACGGCAACTTCGTTATCGTTGACGAAACTCCGGACGAGGACTAAATGAGCCACTCGGCAAACGACGCGGCAGGGGGCGCTTCCAAGAGCTTTGCAGGCGTGCATCTTTTGGACGTTCCCTTCGCCGCCGACCGGATGTATGATTATTATATTCCGCCCGACCTCCGAGACACCGCTGTTCCGGGGGCGTTTGTCGTTGTGCCGTTTGGTGGTGGAAACCGCCGTCAAAGTGCAGTTGTAGTTGAGCTTCACGCCGACGTGGAGCTTAAAAAGGCGAAGCCGATCCTTTCGGTGCAGACCGACGTCTGCCCCTTGAACGCAGAGCAGCTCAAGATCTGCCGCTATATGGCGGAGATGACGCTCTGCACGGTTGGGGATGCGCTTCGTGCCGTCGTGCCGTCGGGCGCGGCAAAAAGCGTTCGCATATACCGCGTGACCGGTAAGGAGCTTCCGTTTGACGGCGGAGAGCTTCCTCCCGGCGCGCTTTTGACTTATGAATATATTCGCGAGAGGGGGGGCGTTCGCGACGATCTTCTGCTTTCTCGCTTTGGAGCTCAGGCGGAGGAATCGCTCGGCGCTTTGATCACACAGGGCTTTATCGAGCTTAGCCGCGAGACGACCGATAGCTCACTTCGTACCGAGAAGGTCTATTCGACCGAGCTTACGTCCGACGAGCTGACCCAGCTCCGTGCCGGTGGCAGAGTTCGCGAAATGAAGCGTCGATTGACGCTGCCGTCGCAGCTTGCCGTTATAGACAGACTTGTAGGTGGAGAGGTCTCGGAAAGAGAGCTGCTTGAGACCATACCCGGGCTGACGTCAAGTCAGCTGAATACCATGACGGCAAACCGAATTTTGACGCTCGACCGTCGAGAGGTCTTCCGTGACCCGGTTGCGGTAACGGTGACCGAGCCCGAGAAGCTGACCCCCAACGCCGAGCAGACCGCCGCACTTCGGACGCTCACCGAGCTGACGCGTGACGGAAAGCCGCACGGAGCGCTGCTTTACGGCGTTACGGGAAGCGGTAAGACGACGGTCATTCTCGGCATGATAGACGAGCTGACGCGGCGGGGTATGGGAGTTATCGTCCTGCTTCCCGAGATCGCGCTCACGCCGCAGATGCTGGGAGTTTTCTGCTCGCGCTATGGCGAAAGGGTCGCCGTTATGCATTCGGGGCTTTCGGCGGGAGAGAGATACGACGCGTATATTCGCGTTCGTCGCGGTCTTGCCGATATAGTAGTCGGAACGCGGTCGGCGGTCTTCGCCCCGGTCAAAAACCTTGGAATGATCGTCATTGACGAGGAGCAGGAGCATACCTACAAATCGGATATGACGCCCAAATATCACGCTCGCGATATAGCAAGACTTCGTTGCGCCGAAAACTCGGCGTTGATGCTGCTCTCGTCGGCAACTCCGTCGGTCGAGAGCTTTAAGAAGGCAAAGGAAGGGGTATACACCCTCGTTCGGCTGAGAGAGCGCTACGGCAAAGCAAGGCTTCCGCAGGTCACTATAGCCGATATGAGGCTGGAGGCTCACGGGGGTAACGTCTCGCCGCTCGGTAACGAGCTGGCGCAGGCGCTGATAGAGACCGACAAAAGGGACGAGCAGTCGATCCTTTTCCTGAACCGACGGGGGTATAACACCTTCGTCAGCTGCGTTGACTGCGGGCAGGCGGTGAAATGCCCCTCCTGCTCGGTCGCTATGACCTATCATACCAAGCGGGGAAGCTACGACTCGGGCGAGCTGGTCTGCCATTGGTGCGGACGTAGAATGAGACTGCCCGAGAAGTGCCCGTCCTGCTCGTCGGGTCATCTTTCAAGATGCGGCTTCGGAACTCAGAGAGTGGAGCAGGAGCTGTCCACACTCTTGCCCGACGCAAAGATCATGAGAATGGATGCCGACACCACCTCGCAAAAGCTGGCGTACGACCGATTGATCGGTGAGTTCCGCGAAAGCGGAGACGTTCTGCTCGGTACTCAAATGGTCACAAAGGGACACGACTTCCCGCGGGTCACGCTGGTTGGCGTGCTTCTCGCCGATATGTCGCTCTATCTCGACGACTACCGTGCAAACGAGCGAACCTTTGCGCTTCTGACTCAGGTCATAGGTCGCGCGGGTCGAGCCGACCGCGCAGGTCGCGCAATAATCCAAACGAACAACCCCGATAACGATATAATACGGCTTGCCTGCGCGCAGGATTACGATAGCTTTTACGAGCAGGAGATCCTTTTACGTAAGCTTTTGACCTTCCCGCCGTTTTGCGATATAGTTCTTTTGACCGTCTCGCATCACGACGAGCGCGAGCTGATGATAGCCGTTGAGCATCTCGCGTCACTGCTCAAACGGAGCTTTGGCGGCGAGTTCTCGGACGTGCCGCAGATAACCTTCGGGCCGTTTGAAGCGCCGGTATACAAGGTGGACGACCGATACCGTATGCGCTTCGTCATAAAATGCCGTTTGAACCGCCGCTCAAGAGAGCTGTTCGCAACGGTGTTGCGGCAGTTCGGTCAGGGCTTTAAGACACCCAAAAAGCCGCAGCTTTCAATAGATCTCAATCCATCAAACCTTTAAGGAACAATATGAACGAACTTCAGAACAAAACAGATCTTCTTTCGCTGACACCCGAGGAGCTTGAGGCTCTGGTCGTGTCGGTCGGCGAGCCGAAATACCGCGCGTCGCAGATCTTTCCCCAGCTTCACCGCGGAGTATCGCTTGACGAGATGACTAATATCGGTAAGGCTACTAAGGAAAAGCTTTTAGCCGTAGCGAGCTGTCATATCCCGACCGTCAAGCGCCGACTCATCTCGGCGGTGGACGGAACTGTCAAATATCTTTTCGAGCTTGCCGACGGAAACTGCGTTGAGAGCGTCGTAATGGAGTATCTCCACGGGCTGACGGTCTGCATATCGTCGCAGGTCGGTTGCCGTATGGGCTGCGCCTTCTGCGCCTCGACCATCGGCGGCAGAGTTCGCGACCTCACGGCGGGCGAGCTGCTCGGTCAGGTCGTTGCCGCACAAAGAGATATGGGAAAGCGCATCTCTGGCATCGTAATGATGGGCATCGGCGAGCCGCTTGATAACTACGATAACGTTATAAAATTTTTAAGGCTGGTCAACGACGAGAGAGGTATCTGCATCGGATACCGTCATATCTCGCTTTCAAGTTGCGGTCTGGTCGATAAGATCGACCGTCTTGCGGGAGAGGACCTGCCGATAACCCTTTCGATCTCGCTCCACGCGCCCGACGACGCCACTCGCTCGGCGATAATGCCGGTCAACCGTAAGTACGGAGTTGACGCGCTGCTCGACGCCTGTCGCCGTTATTATAACAGAACGGGCAGACGTATATCCTTTGAGTATACCCTGATCGCCGGGAAGAACGACTCGCAAAAGCACGCCGAGGCGTTGGCTGCAAAGCTGAACTCAAAGCTCAGACCGAAAAGGGAGAGCTTCCCGATACATGTCAACCTCATTCCGGTAAACGCTGTGGCGGAAAGCGGATTTTCGCAGCCTGCAAAGGCGGCGGTGTCGTCGTTTGCCGCGCTTCTTGAGAAAAACGGCATACGTGCCACCGTGCGCCGAACCCTCGGGCCCGATATAAACGCCTCGTGCGGACAGCTTCGCCGTGCCGAATCGGCTAAAAAAGACGAAAAAGATGAGTAAGATAAAGAGAACTCGCAGGAGAGATATGAATTTTTACGGACTGACCGATATAGGAAGAAAAAGACAGAATAACGAGGACTGCTACGGCATCTACCGTATTGCCGACAACGCCTTTTTGCTGTTGGTCTGCGACGGTATGGGCGGAGAGGCAGGCGGCGCCGAGGCATCCGAAACGGCGAGAAACAGCTTTGCCGAGGAAATGGTGCTTCAGACCGAGGACTATATCTCGGGCGGCGTTTTGCGCTTTCCCGATCCCGAGGCAGACGTCCGTCTGGCGCTGGACGGCGCCGCAGGATCAGCAAACTTCGAGGTCTGGCAGAAGGCGCAGGACGATCCCACCCTCAAGGGTATGGGAACGACTCTCGTCGGCGCGTTTATTATGACCTCGCCGCTTCGGGTCTGGTCGGTCAACGTGGGAGACAGCCGTCTCTATAAAATAAACGGCAGCGGCATCGAGCAGCTGACTCGCGATCACTCCTACATACAGTATCTCGTGGATATCGGTGAGATCACCGAGGCTGAGGCGGAGAAGCGCACCGACCGCAATATAATAATGCGCGCCGTCGGTATCTCGGTCGGGGTCCAGACCGATATTGCCGAGATCAAGGTCAAAAAGGGAGACAGCCTGCTGCTCTGCTCGGACGGTCTTTCGGGAATGCTGACGTCGGACGAGATATACGGCGCGGCGTCCTCCGACGTGAGCCTTGAGGAGAGAGCGAAGAAGCTGGTCTTGCTGGCAAACGAGGCCGGCGGAGACGATAACATAACAGTCCTTATGGCGGAGCTTTGATTATGGATAATATGATCGGGAAAACGCTTGGAGGGCGTTATAAAATAGTCAGCGTCGTCGGAGTTGGCGGAATGGCAACCGTTTACGGCGCTTTTGATACCGTCGGTTGTGAGGCGGTGGCGCTCAAGCTGCTGAATCTTGAGTGTTGCCCCGAACAGGCGCGGGACGAGGCAACGAGAAAGTTTTTTGCCGAGGCGGAAAAGATGTGTCACCTGAACCACCCGAACATCGTCAACATCAAGGGCGTTTCGGGCGAGGATGAGCCGCCGTACTTCGTAATGGAGTACGTTGAGGCGAACACGCTGAAAACGAGAATAGACGAGTACGGTGCGCTGCCGCCCGAGGAGATAATACATTATACCAAGCAGATACTTCACGCCCTGATGCACACTCACGGACGTGATATGATACACTGCGACGTCAAGCCGCAAAACATTATGCTTCTGCCTGACGGCGGCATTAAGCTGACCGACTTCGGCATTGCAAGAATGGTAGATTCTGACGATAACGTTGAGTCGGATAAAGCGGTTGGAACCGTTTATTATATCAGCCCCGAGCAGGCGTCCGGCAGGGTGGTGGACGGAAGGTCGGATATCTATTCGCTGGGCGTTATGATGTACGAGATGGCAACCGGACGACTGCCCTTTTCGGCAGAGGATACGTCAACCGTCTCGCGTATGCATATCGAGCAGTCGCCCATACGCCCGAGAGTCCTTGACCCCGAGATACCGTTTGGGCTTGAGCAGATCATTCTGCACGCCATGGAGAAAACGCCGTTCATGCGATTTGAAAACGCCGAAGCTATGCTCGACGCGATAGAAACGCTTGAAAACTATCCAAACGTCGAGTTCGATTTCAACCGAGAGCCAGACGAGGACATTCTCGCAAGGCAGAACGCCGAAACGGGTATCAACAAGGGAATACTTATGCTGCTCGGCGCGGCGGCGGTCTTTTTGATCGCGCTCATCGTCTCGGTCATACTGATCGTGAATCAGGACAGAGCCGACGGGGCTTTGCCCGACTTTACGGCTGACGAGGTAATATGGAATACAGAAACAACGGAAAGATAACGTCAAGCAACGGAGGACTCTACAGTATCCTGCTTGATAACGAGGGAACGCCCCTTTCGGGTAAGACGGTGGTCTGCCGCGCCCGAGGCGTTTTCAGGCACGAAAAAAAGTCCCCGCTCGTGGGGGACAGCGTAGGCGTCGTTTACGACGACAGCTCGTTCAACGAGGATATGATCCCCTCGCCCGAGGGGGCGGGTATCGTTATAGACTCGATCAACGAGAGATATAACGAGCTGATCCGTCCGCCGCTTGCAAATCTTGATCTGATGTTCGTCGTTATGGCGGCAAAGCGCCCTGAGCCCTCGCTCTTCACGGCGGATAAGTTGATCTCGATCTGCGAATTTAACAAAATAGAGCCGGTCATCGTTATCGGAAAGAGCGAGCTCGACCCCGAACGCGCCGAGTCTCTTGCCGAGGTATACCGACTTGCCGGCTTTCGGGTCTTCGTGCTGAGCTGCTTTGAGGGCAACGGCGTTGAGGAGTTCGCCTCTTACGTAAAGAGCGCGCTCGTCGGTAGGACGGCGGCGTTTGCGGGTCTTTCGGGCGTTGGTAAGTCGACCCTTCTGAACCTCGTTTTTCCCGAGCTGAAGCTCTCGACGGGAGAGGTCAGCCGCAAGACCGAGCGAGGCAGACATACTACGCGTAAGGTCGAGCTCTTCCAAAGCTGCGGCGGCTTTATTGCTGATACACCCGGATTTTCAATGCTCGATTTCGAAAGGTTCGACTTCTTCTCGAAGGAGGACCTGCCCGAAACCTTCCGGGAGTTTGACGACTGTATAGGTAATTGCCGTTATACTAAATGTACGCATACCAAGGAGGAGGGCTGTGCCGTTCTCGAAAAGCTGAGAGAGGGAAGGATAGCGCCGTCACGCCACGAGAGCTTTCTTGCGCTTTACGATATTTTGAAGCAAAAGCACAGCTGGGATACGAAATGAAAGCATTTATATACGTTGGCGGGTCTATCCTGCCCGAGAACATAACCGAGCACCCGAAGGGAGACGACCTGCGTATCGCCGCCGATTCGGGATATAAGAACGCCGAGCTGCTTGGTGACAGAGTGGATATCTTCGTCGGAGACTTCGATTCGTTTGACGGAGAGCTGCCCGAGTCGGTCGAGGTGATCAGGCTCAAGCCCGAAAAGGACATAACCGACACTCAGGCGGCAGTCGAGATAGCGCTTGAACGAGGCGCGGGCGAGATAGTTATCGTCGGCGGACTCGACGGAAGACTTGACCATACCATGTCTAACCTCGGTATATTGGTGGACGCCAAGATTCGCGGCTTTCGGGCTCTGATGCTTGACGGAAGAAACCGTGTTCGCTTTATCAAAAACGAAAGCGAGCTCGTTCCGAGAAGCGGATACACCTATCTTTCGCTGCTGGCTCACGGCAGTGTTGCCAAGGGTGTTGAGGCAGAGGGAGTTAAGTACCCGTTGAGGAACGCCAAGCTCAAGCCGAACCTGCAGTACGCCGTAAGTAACGAGATAAACGGAAATTGTGCCCTCGTTGGCGTACGAAAGGGCGAGCTTTTCGTCATAGAATCGAGATAATAATAAAGAACACCGACACGGTTTACGTGTCGGTGTTCTTTATTATTCGTTGACCTCTTCAGCGGCGTCCTCTGCGACCTCAACCTCGACCTCTACGTCAAGCTCAAGCTCAGCTGCCTCCTCGGCGGCGCGGGCGGCTTCCTTAGCAGCGCGCTTGGCTTCCTTTTCTGCCTCGCGAGCTGCCTTTGCCTCTGCCTCAAGTCTCTTGATCTCGCGGATCTCGGCGTTGACGGCGTTTATCTGCTTGTTGATGTCGCTGATGGCTCTGATCTGATCGCGAAGCGCCTCTCCGCTATCGATCTTGCCAACCTCCTGCGAGTAGTAGATACGTCCCAGAGTATCATACTCGTCAGCAACCTTGCTCTCAAGAGTGCCGAGCTTGACACGAAGAGAGGCGAGGTTTGCTATGTTCTTGGTCTTGTCTGCCGTGCTCTTGGTGGTCTTCGAAACACCTGCACAAAAATCGTTCCATTTTGACATTATGTTGTCCTCCTGCTTCAAATATTGTTATAAATTATTTGCTTCCGAATTAAAATATGCAGAGCTTTACTCAACGACCGAAACGCTCGTGATAACGACGGGCGAAAGGGGCATATCCGAGAAGTTGGTGCGAACGTTCGCGATCTTGTCCACAACCTCGATGCCCTCGGTGACGCAACCGAATCCGGCGTACTGACCGTCAAGGTGCGGTGCGTCCTCGTGCATGATAAAGAACTGCGACGATGCCGAGTTGGGGTCCATGGTTCTCGCCATGGAAAGAACGCCGCGGGTGTGCTTGAGGGTGTTCTGCGCAAATCCGTTGGCGCGGAACTCACCGCGAATGGCAGGAGCGTCGTGATGACGCTGCGAGGCGTCGTAGCCGCCGCCCTGGATCATAAATCCGCAGATAACGCGATGGAATATAAGTCCCGAAAAGAATCCGCTCTTTACGAGTCCGAGGAAGTTCTCAACCGTTTTGGGCGCGATCTCGGGATAAAGCTCGGCTTCGATGCTACCGTAATTTTCAATTTCAAATCTGATCTTGGGATTGGACATTGCTTTTTCTTCCTTTGCTGTTAGTTTTGTATTTTGTCTTGGTATGCCAGAGCGAAAAGCTCGGTGATACGGTCGTTTCTTTTTTCAAGGTGCAGGTAGCCGAACAGCGCTTCCATACCGGTCGCGGCTCGGTACTGTCCCGGCGTTGCGCTCTTGGGGGTGTTCGTGTGACCTATGTTTCTTCCCCTGCGAAAGACGGTGTTTTCCTCGTCGGTCAGCACGGGGAGTATGTTTTTGACCGCCTCTGCCTGTGCCGACGCACGAACGAACTCAAGCGCCTTGGCGTTCAGCTCTGCCGAGTGTGAGATCCCCGAGCGGACGAGATGCTCGCGAACGCAACCCTCGATCACGCAGTCACCGAGATATGCCAGCGCGGCAGACGAATAAAGATTACTGCTCATAGCTGCTTTTCGATCTCCTTAAGTACCCTTTTGACGACCTCGTTGACGTCGTCGAGCTCAACGGTGCAGCCTGCGGCGCGGATATGTCCTCCGCCGCCGAAGGCGGCGCAGATGCGCGAGACGTCGACCTCTCCGCAGGATCTCATCGAAACGCGGCAGTAGCGGTCTCCCGGCGCGCAACGAACCGAAAAGGCGACCTCGGCTCCGGCGAGCGAACGGGCAACGTCGATAAAAACGTCGTAATGCTCGCGCTCGATCTCAAGCCTTGAGAGCTGCTCGGCGGAAAAGGCAACCACGGCAACGCGTCCGTCAATATAGGTGGACAGGTGGTCGGTCGCGGCGGCGCTTGCGCGAAGCTCGGATAGAGTTTTGGACTCAAAAAGGCTGTGGTTTATATCGGCGGCATCAATGCCGCGAGCGATGATCTCGGCGGCGATCCTATGGGTGTTAGGGGTGGTGTTTGAATATCTGAACGAGCCGGTGTCCGAGCTGATCGCCGCGTAGACGCATTCGTAAAAACGGCGGGGCAGCGAAGTCAGCGCGCCTCTTTCGATCAGATCCTGAGACACCTCGTAGATTATCTCGGCGGTCGCGGCGGCGGCACTGTCGGTGTAACCGTCGCAAAAGGGGGTAGAGGTGCGATGGTGGTCTATCGCCAACGACGGCTTGAGGTGCTCGTAAAGTGAGCCGAGCTGAGAGGCAGACCCGCAGTCGACCGTTATAACGCGATAGGAATCAATTTGTCCGACCGAGTCGAGCCTGTCAAAGCTATCGGTCAGAAAGCGAAGACGGCGGGGAAGCTCGTCGGCACAAAGGCAGTACGCCTTGGCGCCCAGTGCTTCTATGATAAGCTTCAGAGCAAACGCCGAGCCGACGGCGTCGGCGTCCGGACGGGTGTGAAAAAGTATCAGACTGTCCTGCTTTTTGGCAAGCTCGTCGCAAAGCTCGAAAAAGGACAGCGCACGCGTCTCAGTTTTCATCTTCGTAAGCCGTTTCGGCGGGCGACTCCGACTCAATGCGATGCAAGAGCTCTGAAATGTGCGCGCCGTGAGAGATAGACTGATCCTCAACGAAGGTCAGCTGAGGGGTGACGCGGAGGTTGATGCTCTGCGCGAGATGACGGCGAATGAAGCCTGCCGACGAGGCAAGACCCTTAGCAAGCTCCTTTTTGTCGCCGCGGAGCGAGGAATAGTATATCTTAGCGAACTTGAAATCGGGGGTGACCTCAGCGCCGGTGACGCTGACGAATGCCGATGCCACGCGGGGGTCCTTGACCTCGCGCAGTGCGGCGGCAACCTCCTTCAATACTTCGTCGTTAACACGACCGGTTCTGTGCTTTGCCATAATATCTCCAATTTTTATATTTGCGATTTGTTTGCCCGACGGTCGGGCTCGTTTTCGATCATAATGAAGAGCAGAACGGCGATGAGCCCGTACGGAATGGGGCAGAACTCACCGGGGTTTAACTGCGACATCATAAGAAGTCCGACGTAGGACATAAAGAAGACGACGGTATACTCGCTCAGCTTCTTGACGGCGAGTCGAACTCGAAAGAAGAGCTGAAGACCGTAGCCGATGATACCCACAACTCCCATACTGCCGATGACCTGAGGTACGATCATATGATACCAGAGGATAGTTCCGGTCTTTCCGGGGTAGAGATCGGCATTGCTTCGGCTTCCGATGCCCTGACCGAAGAGAGGGTTGTTCTTAAAATCCTCAAACGATCGGAGCAGGAGCGAATAGCGCACCTCTCCGACGACCGACGCCGACGAATCAAGCAGAATGCGACATCCGATGATACCGCCCGCAATAAGTATTAACACGCCAAGGGCGAAAAATGTATACTTAAGCGCGCGGCGCTTTATGAGCAACGAGAAAACGATTATACAGAGAACGAACTCGACACCTCCGAGAAGCAGACCGCTTCTTGACTTAGTGAAGAAAAGTCCTGCCAAAAAGAGAAGCGAGGTCAGAGCGTAGGCGGGGTTCTTTCTGACGGCACGGTAAAAGGTAACCGGCAGAATTATCATAAGGAAGGTCGAAAGATTGTTCGAGGGCTGCATTATGCACTCGATCAGCGGTAACGCGTTGGGGGCGATGCCTTCGCTGTGGCTTTGCAGTCTTAAAAAATAATCGGTAAACTGCTCGGCGCTCAAGGAGAACTCAAAGGTCACACGGCAGACGAGGTACGCAACCTCAAGACAGGCAAAAGCTCCTGCGATGATCATGACCGTTATCAGCTTTTCGCGAATATCGTAGTCGGTACGGGGTCGGATCTGCGACTTCATAAGGACGTACGCCCCGAGCAGACCGACTCCAAGCATTGCGATATAGTAGAGCGACGAGCCTGAAAAATAGTCTGAAAGACCGATAGCTCCGATGCCGCCCAATATAACGGCGATCGAAACGCCCACGTGCCCCCAAAGGCTATCGCCAAGGGTTATCGGACGAGCGTAACGGATAAAGTGAAAGAGCAGTGCCGAAATCGGCAACGGCGCGAGCCAGATGAATTTTATAAAGGTGCTGAACGAGTCGTAGCAGACCAGAACCGAGATGCAGAGCAAAAGAAAGGGCAGGGTGGTTGCCAAAACGTCGTCGCATATAAAAAGCAGTGCCGATATCAGAACGAGGAAAAAGACCGCTGCGGCAACGGGGTGTCCGGTCAGCATAAAAACGGCACCGCACAGAAAGTTCAGCCACATAAAGTTGGCGCTCATGCAAAAGCGTCTGATCGTGGAAAGTCTGCTTGAGGGGGACGCTTCAAGCGGTAAAAGCTGTGGTTTTACGGTTTTGTTTTCGGATCTCATAATTCTCCTCGCGAATCGACCTCTGTCACGTTAAAGAGGGTCGTATGTAGCAGACCATACCCATATTAATGATACCACAACAGGCATACAATGTCAATAATTAATAATAAAATATGTAATATAACTCCGCTTCTCGAGCCGTTTTTTGGAGGTAAAGGATAAAAAAATCAAATTATGTAAAATTGCATTGACATTTACGGTCGAAAGATGTATAATAACTCGGTGCTTTTAAGTAATAACAGAAAAATATTAATCTAAAGAGGATAGTTGCTATGGAGATACTTCTTTCTTTGGCAGTTGTGCTCTTGGCAGGACTTGCACTTTCCCGCCTTGCAAAGCTTGCCAAGCTTCCCGCCGTTACCGCCTACCTGGTTGCGGGAATACTCGTCGGACCTTACCTGCTCGGAAGCCTGAACGTTCAGGGCCTGGGCTTTAACACGATGCACGATCTTGAGGGGCTTTCGCTCATCTCGGACGTTGCCCTCGGATTTATCGCCTTTTCGATCGGTAACGAATTCAGACTTTCTCAGCTTAAAAAGACGGGACGTCAGGCAACCGTTATCGGAATAGTTCAGGCGGTGGTAACCACCCTCATCGTTGACGCCGTGCTGATCGGAGTTCACTTCGCGATGCCAGATAAGCTCTCGCTCCCCGCAGCTATAACCCTCGGAGCTATTGCTTCGGCGACCGCCCCTGCTGCAACGCTTATGGTCGTCAAGCAGTATAAGGCAAAGGGACCCTTGACCGATATACTTCTGCCGGTCGTTGCTCTTGACGACGCGGTCGGACTCGTGCTTTTCGCCATTTCCTTCGGTATTTCGAGAGCTTTGCAGTCCTCGGGCTCGCTGAGCATACTGTCCATCATAGTTGAGCCGTTGCTTGAGGTCGTTCTCTCTATCGCGCTCGGCGCGGCCATGGGCTTTGCCTTCAATTTCTTTGAGAGATTCTTCCATTCGAGATCAAAAAGACTTTCGGTCTCGGTCGCATTTATCTTCCTCACCGTTGCTATTTCAATGATAAGCTTCCCGATCGGCGGAATTCACGTTGCCTTCTCGCCGCTGCTCAGCTGCATGATGCTCGGAACCGTGTTCTGCAACGTTTGTAACCTTTCCGAGGAGCTTATGGAAAGAGTTGACCGCTGGGCGGCGCCCCTTTTCGTACTGTTTTTCGTCATCAGCGGTGCCGAGCTTGAGCTTTCGGTCTTTACCGACCTCGCGATCATAATTATCGGACTTATATACATAGCTTCGCGCTCGCTCGGTAAATATTTCGGAGCATATGGAAGCGCCAAGGCGGTGCATTGTGAAAAGAACATAGTCAATTACCTCGGAATAACCCTTCTGCCGCAGGCGGGGGTTGCGCTTGGTATGGCAATGAAGGCAAGCGCACTCGGTGCTGAAGGAGCGATCGTCGCAAACATAACGCTCTTCGCCGTTCTCGTTTACGAGCTTTTCGGACCGCTGCTCACCAAGATCTCGCTCCAGAAGGCGGGAGAGATCCGTCCCGAGGGCAAGGTCAGCGCACGAGAGAGCGCGCAGGCAATTCTTGCCGAAAGCAGCCGCAAGGAGCATTTGAGAAAGAAATAAACCCAACCGCCTCGAGGTCCGGTCCTCGAGGCGTGTTTTTTTGACGATAAAAGCCATTGAAAAAGCTTTGGGAATGTGTTACAATATAAAGCATAGTGAAAAATGCATAGCAAGGAGACCCGCAGATGTACTACCGTCACGAACTTGACTATACCTATCCCGAGCGCAGTGACGCTCACATGGTCGAGCTGAAGCGCACGCATCCGATCGAGCTTGACGAAAACTATAGCTATATGCCGCGCGGCGCGTGGTTTCGCATAAAAAGAGCGCTGGTTGCGATACTGCTTCACCTCGTGGTGTTCCCGCTGACTCATTTGACCCACGGGCTCAGAATATACGGACGAAAAAACCTCAGAAAGCACAGAAAAGAGCTAAAAAACGGCGCGATAACCGTTTCAAATCACGTTTTTCTTTGGGACTATCTTTGCGTTCTCAAGGCGATACGTCCGCACATAAGCTATTTTCCGGCTTGGAAGCCCAACTTTGAGAGTGGGTTCAGTCCGTTTATGAGAATACTCGGCGGAATGCCGATCCCCGAGGGTAATATTCACGCGATGGCGGCGTTCAAGCACGGTCTTGACGAGGTTGCCGCGAGCAAACGCTGGATGCACGTCTTCCCCGAGGGCTCACTGTGGAAATTCTATCCCGATATACGACCGCTTAAGCTCTCGGCGTTCAATTATGCCGTGAAATACGAAAAGCCGCTCATCCCAATTTCGATGTCCTTCCGTCCCCGAAAGGGATTTAGAAAAATATTCGGCAGAGGCCCGTTCGTCGATCTCCATATTGCCGAGCCGATATACGCAGACAAGAGCCTGAAGCCCCACGCCGCGGCAGAGGAGCTTCGTGCCAGAGCATACCACATAATGCAGGAGATGAACGGTATCTGCCCCGGCGACCCTACTTACAACGAGAATCAGAACATAGATAATTACCGCAAAACGATGTAACGCCGCGGTGAAAGAAGAATAAAGACTCAAAGAGGATAAAATGATAAAGATTTCTTGCACTTTTCTTATGACGACGATAAGCCTGATCTGGCTCGCCGTACGGGGAGTCGTGTGGATAAAGACCAAAAGGATCAATGCAAAGCGGGAGCTGCAGCTTTTGACGGTGTACGTTTGTATAGTTGTGGTTGCAAGGATCACCTGTTTTCCCTTCGAACGCGTGAACGGTGCCGTTCAACCACTCGTTTTTGACCCCCAAAGACTATTGCCGCTGAGGGTTAATCTCGTGCCCTTCGTGAATATGCTCAACTATCCGACGCTCGGAGAGACGTTGCGCAACGTCGTTGGAAACACGGTGATGTTCATGCCGCTGGGAATTGTTTGGCCGAGCGTCTTCAAGGGGTTGAACAGTCATAAAAAAGTCGTTCTTTCCGGCTTTCTCAGCTCGCTTTTCATCGAGATTTTTCAGCTTCCTTTTTACGAGAGGTCCTCAGACGTTGACGACCTGATACTGAACACGCTCGGATTCGTTATCGGATATTTAATCTACCTCGCGATTCGTCGCGTAAAGCATAAAAGCACCGATTCTGTGAATTAGTGGACGCTTTGAAAAAAGCGTCCCTTTTTGCCGTAATTCAGGGGGTAAATTGAGCAAACGTCTTGATTTGTAAGCCTTTTTGTGATACAATATAATAAATATGTGCATAAAACGGCACGAACGGCGCTTTCCTTGCCAAAGCAATTCAAGGAGGACGGAGAATGAGGCTCGACAGAGTTATTGCAGTCAGAAATAATAAGACGATATATCGCGACGGAGACAGATGCATCAAGGTCTTTAACGAGGAGTATTCCAAGGCAGAGGTGCTGAACGAGGCGCTCAATCAAGCCAGGATCGAGGAAACGGGGCTTAACATACCGAAGATAGTAGGCGTCACTATGGTAGATGGCAAATGGGCTATCGTTTCGGAGTTCATCTCGGGCAAGACCCTCTCGCGCCTGATGACTGAAAACCCCGAAAAGAAGGAGGAATACATAACCCTTCTCGTTAAGCTTCAGATGGAGGTCAACGCCAAGTCCTCCCCGCTTCTCAGCAAGCTGAAGGACAAGATGAGCCTCAAGATCGCCGCCACCGAGCTTGACGCCACGACGCGCTACGATCTGCACACCCGAATTGAGGGTATGCCGAGGCACAACAAGGTTTGCCACGGCGATTTCACCCCCTCGAATATAATTATTACCGACGACGGGCGTCCCTATATCATTGACTGGTCGCACGCGACGCAGGGAAACGCCTCGGCAGACGTTGCAAGAAGCTATCTGCTCTTCCTTTTGAGAGGGGACGTCGAGGGCGCGGAGCTCTATCTCAGGACATTTTGCGAAATGAGCGATACCGAAAAGCAGTACGTAAAGAAATGGCTGCCGCTCGTTTCGGCAGTGCAGCTTTTGAACGGTAAAGCAGAGGAAAAAGAGCTGCTTATGCGCTGGATCGAAGCCGCCGATTATAAATAAGCGGAACAATCTAAACTGATAAAATTGAAATAACATTGTGAGGTAAAAATATTATGATCAAGATCACCATCTGCATCGGAAGTTCCTGCCATCTTAAAGGCTCTCGCCGCGTCGTTGAGCAGCTGCAGAAGCTCATCGCGGAGAACAACGTTGGCGACAAGGTCGAGCTTGGCGGAACCTTTTGCATAGGAAACTGTCAGCAGGGGGTTTGCGTAACGGTAAACGACGCCTTCCATTCGGTAACTCCCGAAACGGTTGAGGAGTTCTTCGCAAAAGAAGTTCTGGCAAGGGTCTGAAAATATGCTGTTTGTTCAGATTTGTGTTGGCTCGTCCTGCCATCTCAAGGGCTCGCAAGAGATCGTTGAGCTTTTTGAGCGCGCGATAGAGGAGCATCATATAGAAGATGATATCGTGCTTTCGGGCTGCTTTTGCACCGGAAAGTGCAATCGCGTCGGCGTCACCGTTACGGTGGACGATGAGGTACACGTCGGCGTTACGAGAGATAATTTCAGAGATTTTTTTAAGGAGAAAATTCTCGACGCGATCGAAAGCGAAAGGAAATAACCGATATGCCGAATTGCTTAACTTTGAAAAAATCAAACTGCAAAAACTGCTATAAATGTATTCGTCACTGCCCCGTAAAGGCGATCCGCTTTTCGGGAAATCAGGCGCATATCATAGGAAACGAGTGTATTCTTTGCGGACACTGCTTCGTCGTTTGCCCGCAGAATGCAAAGGAGATAGTTGACGGAACCGAAAAGGCAAGGGTACTGCTCCAGAGCGGAGACCCCGTTGTCGTAAGTCTGGCACCGTCGTTTATCGCAAACTACGAGGGCGTTGGCATCGAGTCGATGAGAACGGCGCTGAAAAAGCTCGGCTTTTACGACGTTGAGGAGACCGCCGTCGGTGCGACCATCGTCAAGACCGAATACGAGAGGATTCTCGCTGAGGAGGAAAGAGATATAGTTATCTCGTCCTGCTGTCATTCGGTGAACCTTCTCATTCAGAAGTATTTCCCCGCGGCGCTGGAGTATCTTGCCGACGTTATGTCGCCCATGCAGGCTCACTGCGCCGACATAAAGAAGAGAATGCCGAACGCCAAAACCGTTTTTATCGGTCCTTGCGTTGCGAAGAAGGACGAGGCGGAGCACTACGAGGGCTTGGTCGACGACGTTCTTACCTTTGAGGAGCTTACCAACTGGCTCAAGGCAGAGGGCGTTGAGCTGGAAAGATCGTGTGACGACACCCCCGAGAGCCGCGCGCGCTTCTTCCCGACGACGAGAGGCGTTCTCAAGACTATGGCGCAGGATCAGCCGGGATATACCTACCTCGCGCTTGACGGAGTTGAGAACTGTATCGCGGCGCTTAAGGACATTGAAAGCGGAAAGATACATAAGTGCTTTATCGAGATGTCTGCCTGCGTGGGAAGCTGCATTGGCGGTCCGGTCATGGAAAAATATCACAGCACCTCGCCGATCAAGGACTATATGGCGGTTGCCGCCTATGCCGGAGAGCGCGATTTCGGGGTCGGTCAGCCTACGCCGGGCGAGCTGAAGAAGCATTTTACTATGATCGAGCCGAAATACCCGACTCCCTCCGAGCACGAGATCCTGTCGGTCCTGCGTCAGATGGGCAAGACAAAGCCGTCGGACGAGCTGAACTGCGGAACGTGCGGATACAATTCCTGCCGCGAAAAGGCGATCGCGATAATACACGGCAAGTCGGAGATCTCTATGTGTCTGCCCTTCTTAAAGGACAAGGCGGAGAGCTTCTCGGATACGATAGTTAAAAATATGCCCAACGGACTTATCGTTCTCAACGAGAACCTTGAGGTCCAGCAGATCAACACTGCGGCTCGCAAGATAATGAACATTCGCGCGGCTTCCGACGTTCTCGGAGAGCCGGTCGTTCGTATACTCGACCCCTCGGTGTTCATCAGAGTCAAAAACAGCGGCAGGATCGTTCGCGATCAGCGAACCTATCTCGCCGAATATAATAAGTACGTTGAGCAGACCGTCGTTTACGACCCCGATTCTCATATGCTGATCGGTATTATGAGAGATATAACCGAGGAAGAGGCAGACAGAGAAAAGAAATCGAGGATCAATAAGCAGACCCTTGAGGTTGCCGATTCAGTGGTTGAAAAGCAGATGAGAATAGTTCAGGAGATCGCGTCGCTTCTCGGCGAGACGGCGGCAGAGACCAAGATCGCCCTGACCAAGCTGAAGGAGTCGGTGGGCGATGAATAATCTTTTTGCCGACATCGGATATAAAAGCATAAACCATTTTGGCGAGGAGCTTTGCGGCGACCACGTTGACGTCATTGAGGAGGACGATAACTCTATCGTCATCGTTCTGGCTGACGGACTTGGCTCGGGCGTTAAGGCGAGCATACTCTCGACCCTCACGTCAAAGATCATCTCGACTATGATGGCGGCGGGTCTTCCGATCGAGGAGTGCGTTTCCACCATCGCGGCAACGCTCCCCGTCTGTTCTCTGCGCGGAGTTGCCTATTCGACCTTTACCATTCTTCACATTCTCAACAATGAGACCGCCGAGATCATTCAGTACGATAATCCGCACGTCATAGTTATAAGGGACTACGAGGTGTACGACTATCCCAAGACCGAGATGAACATCGGCGGCAAGAAGATATATAAGTCGACCGTGACGTTGCAGGAGAACGACGTTTTCATCGCGATGAGCGACGGTTGTCCTCACGCGGGAATGGGCGGGAAGTATAACTTCGGCTGGAAGGTCGAGGATATTGCCGAGTATATGCAGGCTATAGTTGCCGGCGGGTATACCGCGAAAAATCTGTCTACTATGCTGGTCGACGAATGTGATAAGCTCTACGGCAACAAGCCGGGAGACGATACTACCTGCTGCGTCGTCAAGATCCGCAAGAGAGAGCCGATGAACATTCTGTTCGGTCCGCCGTCCAACCGAGACGATGCAAACCGAATGATGTCGCTCTTCTTCTCAAAGGAGGGCAAGCATATCGTCTGCGGAGGCACGACCTCGTCGATCGCGGCAAAATACCTCGGCAAGCCGATCCGCGCCAGCTTGAGCTTTGAGCGCAGTGACGTTCCCCCCATCGCGTATATCGAGGGCGTTGACCTCGTGACCGAGGGCGTCATTACGATGAATAAGGTCATTCAGTACGCCAAGGATTATCTCGGTGAGAATGAGCTTTACGAGGAGTGGAACTTCAAAAAGGACGGCGCATCGCTTATCTCAAGGCTTTTGTTCGAGGAGGCGACGGATATCAACTTCTACGTGGGAAGAGCGGTCAATCCGGCTCACCAGAACCCCGATCTGCCGATCAACTTCAATATAAAAATGAACCTTGTTGAGGAGCTTTCAAGCTGCCTCAAGAAAATGGGTAAGCGCATAAAAGTAAGTTATTTTTAAGTCAGGAGGCAAAAGTGCGTAAATTTGATACGAAAGTACAGCATTTGAAATATAAGGTTCTGCGCGAGGTCGCCCGCCTTGCGTGGGAGGACAAGCTTATCGAAAACGTTATAGATATTCCCAAGAGGCTCGTCCCCGGTAAAGAACCGACTATGCGTTGCTGCGTTTATAAGGAGAGAGCCATTCTCGGCGAGAGAGTCAAGCTCGCGATGGGGGGAGATCAGAATAATCCCAACGTCATAGAGGTAATAGACATCGCTTGCGACGAGTGTCCCGTTGGCGGATTTGAGGTCACCAACGCCTGCCGCGGTTGTCTGGCTCACCGTTGCGAGGACGTTTGCCGCTTCGGCGCTATCACCTTTGACCACAACCACGTGGCACATATAGACAAATCTAAGTGTAAGGAATGTGGAGCCTGTGCCAGAGTTTGCCCCTATACCGCTATCGTCAGCCGTAAGCGTCCCTGTCAGAATGCCTGCAAGATCAAGGCGATCTCGATGAACGAGGAAAAGGCGGCGAAGATAGATAACTCGAAGTGCATCCAGTGCGGCGCCTGCGTATATCAGTGTCCCTTCGGAGCTATCTCGGATAAGTCTTATATACTTAACGCGATAGATATTCTCAAGAAGAGCGAAAAAAATCCGCACGGCGGAAGCTATAAGGTCTATGCTGTCGTTGCTCCCTCTATCTCCAGCCAGTTCTCGTACGCCAAGCTCGGTCAGGTCGTTACCGGACTCAAGAAGCTCGGCTTCCACGACGTTATTGAGGCGGCGCTCGGAGCCGATATGGTGGCTATGGCAGAGGCAAAGGAGCTCGCCGAAAAGGGACTGCTAACAAGCTCGTGCTGCCCGGCGTTCGTCAGATATATAGAGCTGAATTTCCCGAGTCTTTTGAAGCACGTTTCGCATAACCTCTCGCCTATGGCGGCACTTGCCAAGTATATAAAGGAGACCACACCGGGGGCTAAGGTCATCTTCATAGGACCTTGTACTGCCAAGAAATCGGAGGCGCATCTTGAAACGGTTAAGCCCTATCTTGACGCCGTGCTGACCTTTGAGGAGCTTCAGGCACTGTTCGACAGCCGAGATCTCGATATCGCCTCGCTTGAGGAGGGGGTTCTCGATAACGCGTCGTATTTCGGACGAATCTTCGCCCGAAGCGGAGGACTGACTGATGCGGCAGTTCAGGCGATGAAGGAGCAGAACATAGACTTTGAGATCAAGCCTGTCGTTTGCGACGGCATCGAGGCTTGCCGAATGGCACTGCTCAAGCTCAACAAGGGCGTTCTCGACGGAAACTTCATTGAGGGAATGGCGTGTGTCGGCGGTTGCATCGGCGGCGCGGGCTGCTTAACTCACGGAGATAAGAGCAAGAGCGACGTTGATAAATACGGCCGCGAGGCATTCGAGAAGACGATCGGAGACGCGATCTCGCTTTTGAAATAACAAAGACATAGGCGAAAGCCTATGTCTTTTATGCTTTTGCTGCCTTTATATTCCGAGCTCGCCGGTCAAGGGGTCCTTGAAGATGCCGAGCTCGGGAGTTCTGAAGGTGAAAACGACGAACAAAACGGCGATCACGCAAAGCCAGATGAAGGAACGCTTGGAGTTTTGGCTACTCAGCTTGCCGCTGTTGAAAAGTCGAGTCTCGTAAATATATGCAACGGCTGCCGAAATGAAGAAGATAGCGATGTTTATCCAGTCGGGAGACTTGCCGATAACGCCGTTATAGGTGTAGAAAAGGACGGGTATGAGAATAAGCCCGAGAAGAGTGCCGCGCAGCTTTACGCACCAAAAATCCTTGCGATCCTTAAAGAAGAAGCTCTGCACGACGGCGAAGATAAACATAGGCCAAAACAGTAGCTTCATATGCTCCCAGGTCGATTCGTTCACGCTTGAAAAGGGCGCGACGAAGACCGACTCACCGAGCCAATCGTAGAGAAAATGCAATAAAGTGCCGCCCAGAGCCGTAACGCCAAAGCCCAACAGCTGCGAAATACCTATCGACCGTTTCATAGTTCACCTCGAAATACTTGATTGACTAAAGTTTATTCAAAAACGGTCGGTAATATACGGCTCCCGTCGAGCTTTCTTTGAAAGCTCGACGGGAATGTCGTCAATCGGCTTGATGAGCCTTGACGGAGGTGTTGCATTTTGACGGATTTTGTTGTATAATTAATGGAAATCGTTGTCAATTTTTTGTGGCAGAATGAAAAGAAGGAGGAGTGTATATGTTGCCGATAATTTTAACCGTTGTTAATGATGACGACGGCGATTTCGTTGAAAAGATATACATAGAATATGAGCATCAGCTGTATTTGATTGCCATGAAGTATCTGCACGACCACGAGGAGGCGCAGGACTGCGTGCACGAGGTGGTTGCCACGCTGATATACAGCATTGATAAATTCAAGTTGGCGCGAGACAAGGGCTATCTTGACAAGCTGATCCCGGTGGTGGGACGAAACTGCGCTCTGAACGCCTTACGCATTAAAAGGCGAAGAAACAAATACGAGCAGCCTCTCGTGGTATTTGACTACGAGGAAGGGGAATACGTGGAAATGGAGATTCCCGATTATTCGTCGAGCGTCGAAGAAATATATATCAGTGAGGAGAATTGCGATAATCTTCATAAATTGGTAAATAAGCTTGATGAAAAGTACCGTGATATCGTGATACTTAAAAGTATGGGAGCTGAAACCAAAATGATAGCCCAGATAATGAATATCTCGGAGGCACTGGTCAGAAAGAGATATTCACGCGCGCGAGCGCAGCTTTTGAAGATGGGAGGTAAGGATCTGTATGTATAATAAATCGGATAAATTCGATCATTTGATCGCTTTAGCGGCAATGAAATGCGCCGAGGAGGATGCGAAGGAGCTTAATGAGCTTGATACCTCGTCGGTAAAATTTGACCCCTCGTATTATAGAAAAAGGGCCAAGATGATTAACGGACGCAAACGCAGACCAGCCTTAAAGCGCGCAAGAACCGTGACGTTACGCGTTGCGGCGGCGATAATGATAATATCAATGCTCGGTTGCATTATGATAGGCTGCGTGCCCGAATGGAGAGAGGCGATATTCGGCGCGATCATCGAGTGGTACGATAACTGCTTTGCGGTGCGCTTTGAAACGCCCGGCGGAAGCGAGCCCGAGACCGAGCCCACTGATACCAACGACGGACAGCCGACAGCCCCGACGAGCATAGAAGAAATACGAAAGCCTACTGATCTGCCGGAGGGCGTGCGGGAGGATATTTTATTACAAAATCTCTCAACGTTTGTTGTTGATTACTATTTTAACGACGAATATCTTTTCTCCTTTTCGCAGAGGTTGCTTAAGCCAAACTATAACCATGTTGATAACGAAGACGTGGACGTTACGTATATTAAGATCAACGGCAACGATGCGACGGTCGTTGAATACGTGAGCAAGTATGAGATAATTATCTTGTGGAGCGACAGCGAGTATTTTTATTATATCGCTTCAACCGAATGTGATCTCGAAGAGCTTATCGAATATGCCGAAAGCGTAAAATAAGATATTTTTAAGAAAAAAATATAAAAAACAAAAAAATCCCGAAAATTCTGTCACGTTTTCGGGATCTTTTTGTTATAAAAAGTAGGCCCGCAGATATTAATGACGTTGGAGGAAAAATGAAACGCAAAAAACTGATAAGATCCGTTATTTCGCTTTCTCTTGTAATAGTTATGCTATGCTCCCTGTCGATTCCGGCATTCGCCGCTCAAAAGCCCGAGGAAACGGTGTCGCCTAACTGGACGAGCATTTCCAATATGAATATTGATATGGCGTTTGTGGGAACGCAAGGATGCGTCTCGGGCACCGCAAGAAAGCAATCTACTGCGTCTCATATTATGGGAACGCTCTATCTCTATAAATGGAATGGCACCGAGTATGAATATATGGACGAAATCTCGGGCAGCAAATCGGTTGGAACTTTAGCTATTGCCATTGAATTTGAGGCTGAGGTCGGAGTTCAGTACAAGGCTATATGGGTGGTTGGCGCTTTCACTAACGGAATAAGTGAATGGCATACTATCCAGTATCTTGAAACCTGTAGATAAGCTACCAAACATAAATAAAAAACATTAATAGAAAAGTCAAAAAAGCTAAACAGCGGGTCTAAAAATTACTTATTCATCATGTCATTGATGATGTCAATAAAATGGACGCAGGGCACTTTGTTGTCGTTCAGAATGCCAACGATCGAGGTAGCAAGCTCCTTGTCGGAGCCGATCTCCTTGACGTAGACGGCGTTATCTCCGAACGTATCGTGCGCGGCTATGCCGTAAGCGTTCTCCGAGTCTGTCTTCGCGATCACGGCTAAGCTGTATTCGCGTTGAACGGCGAGAGAGGTCGGGGTTGATTTTTCGGTCTTCATTTTGCGATGCTCCTTTCCTTGCTTTGACATCATTATAGCCTATTTGACAAAATTCGCCAGGGTCAATCGACCCTTTTGGAAAAAATTTTTATAATTTTTTTATCCCACGAATGAGTGGTAATGATTATTAAAGGTGGAGCGGAACATTGTACAAAGAGCCAAAGCTTAAAATCGAAACAGACAAGAAGTCAAGGAGAAGACTATCAAAGAATTTGATCGATTATAGGAAAAGGCAGAATCTTTCAAGAGAACGCCTTGCTCTGGATTGTGAGGTCGACGTGAAATATCTCTCAAGGATCGAGAACTGCACCGCAAATGCCTCGCTTGACGTCCTCGATAAGTTAAGCGACGGAACCGGCATCTCCCAGGGTGATCTGATAACCGGTACTAGCCAAGCGTGATCTTTTAATACCCGTTGACTCGAAATGAAGATAGCACGGTATAAAAATCAACACGGGGGAGTATAAAAAAGAAATCTAAAAGCTAACAAAAAGCATTGGAAAACATAGCGTTTTCCAATGCTTTTTTGTTGTTCGGGCGGTCACGGTCAGGTGTTAGCGTTTTGTATATGACTTTGTCTGTATTCCTTTGGTCTCATACCGACCCTTGCAAAGAAAAGCGAGGAAAAATAATGCTCGTCGGTGATGCAGATGCGCTGCGAGATCTCCTTGACCGTCATTTTCGTGTCCTTCAGCAGAAGCTTTGCCGCCGAGATCTTCTGCGAGATCAAATATTCATAGGGCGTGACGCCGTAATGCTTTTTGAAGATGCGGATCATATTTGATTTTGAAATATGCAGGTCGGCGGCAAGACGATCAAGATTCGTTTTTTTGTAAACGGCGGCGTTCAGCGCCTCGAGGATCCTGTATTTGTCCGATTGCCCTGCGCCGCGCTCCGATACGATGGCGTGCAGTATGGCGTGGATATGCTCGGCTATGGCATAGCAGGCGTCCTGATCGGGGGTGACGGCTTGCGAGAGCTTGAAAAGCTGCTCGAAATGATCCCTTGCCGCGTCGGAATTGTAAATGCCCGATTTGATGTTATATGCGTCAAGCATTGCCGTCAGATAATCCGAAATATAGTTGATCCAGATCTTTTTCCACGGACGCTGCGGCGCGGAGCGATAGTGCTGGTGCTCACCCGAGCGAAGGATATAGATATCGCCCGACCCTGCGGTCTGCCATTTTCCGTCGATCAGCAGCTTGCCCTCCCCCTCGAGCACGTATTCAAAGACCGTTATGGGGGAGCTGCTTTGTCGCTCAATGCTATAATCGGGGGTGGGATAGGTGATGCCGATGACCGCATTGCGAAATGGAACGCCGTGCTTTGGAATAAAAGCCGTGGCGAACTCCTTGCTCGGATATTTGACGGCGTAGGTCGAATTTGAAATATTGCGCATATAACACACCTTTTTGCTCATATTTTGCATTGAATTTGCACTATATTTCTATTATAATAAAGACAGATAAAAAAAGCAAGGGCTTCGTCCCAAAAAATAAGGAGATTTTTTATGAACACTTTTATTCCCCGTCCCGAGCATCCCAATCCTCAATGGGAGAGAAAAAACTGGAAGACCCTCAACGGCACGTGGCAGTTTGAGATAGACAACGGTATCAGCGGCAAGGACCGCAAGCTGCACGAGGCGGCTGTGCTCTCCTCGGAGATCATAGTTCCATTCTGCCCCGAATCTCCGCTTTCGGGCGTCAACAACAAGGAATTTATGTCTTGCGTTTGGTATAAAAGAGCCGTCTCCTTCACCGAGCAAGAGCTTGCCGGCAACCGAGTCATACTGCATTTCGGTGCGGCTGATTTTGAGACCGACGTCTGGGTCAACGGCAAGAGCGTCGGACTGCCCCACGTCGGTGGCTACACCTCGTTTGAGTACGACATCACCAAGCAGCTGAGCGTCGGCGAGAACGTCATCACGGTCTGCTGCCGCGACGACGTCCGTTCCCCCCGTCAGGGCACGGGAAAGCAGTCGCAGAGATTCTACTCACACGAATGCTATTACACGAGAACGACGGGCATCTGGCAGAGCGTTTGGTACGAGATAGTACCCGAGAGCTACGTAAAGTACGCCCGTATCCTGCCCGACCTCGAAAACCTTTCGGTTATGATCGACGCTGAGCTTTGCGGCCGCGGAGATTTTTCCGCAGAGGTCTTTTACAAGGGTAAAAAGGTGGGCGAGGCGGTAAAGGTCAATCGCTCGGTCACCGCGCAGCTTGAGGTCAAGCTCTCCGAAAAGCACGTCTGGGAGCTGGGTCACGGCAGACTTTACGATCTCGTTATCCGCTTCGGTCAGGACGAGGTCAAGAGCTATTTCGGTCTGCGCTCGGTAGAGCTGGACGGCATCAAGTTCAAGCTGAACGGCAAGAGCGTTTTCCAGCGTCTGGTACTCGATCAGGGATTTTACCACGACGGCGTTTGCACCGCCCCCACCGAGGATATGCTGATCAAGGATATCCGGTGCGGTCTTGACGCCGGCTTCAACGGCGCACGTCTGCACCAGAAGGTATTCGAGCCGCGCTACCTCTACCACGCCGACAGAATGGGTTATATGGTCTGGGGCGAGTACGGCAGCTGGGGGCTTGACCACTCCGACGCCGCAAACCTTTCAACCTTCCTGCCCGACTGGCTGGACTCGGTCAAGCGCGACTTCAACCACCCCTCGATCATCGGCTGGTGTCCCTTTAACGAGACCTTTGACTTCGGTCCGCAGCGAAAGCGTCAGGACGATCGCTTCATCCGCCTCGCCTACGAGGAGACCAAGCGTCTCGACCCCACCCGTCCCTGCATCGACAGCAGTGGTTGGTTCCACGTTTCCACCGACATCTACGACGTTCACGATTACGAGCAGGATCCCGAGTCGGTCCGCGCCCGCTATAACGAGGCAGTTGAAAACGGCTCGTTCACCGAGGCAATGGCGATCTGCCGCCGCCGCCAGAAATGGACTCCCGGACAGCCCTTGTTCGTGTCGGAGTACGGCGGCATCGGCTTCTGCCTGCCCCGCAACGACCTGGAGGTCTCCTGGAGCTACGGCAACGCCACCACGAGCTACGAGGAGTTCTACGCACGTTACGAGGGTCTGACGCACGCCATTCTCGACAATCCCCTAATCATGGGTCTTTGCTACACCCAGCTGACCGATGTCGAGCAGGAGCAGAACGGTCTTTTCACCTTCGAGACGCGCGAGCCCAAGTTTGATATGGAGATCATCTCCCGTATCAACAAAAAGAAGGCCGCCATCGAGGATTGACGCCGTCAGCTCCGAGACCGGATAATGCTTCAGAAAGGCAGATAACATTATGAAAAGATATAACTTCAAGACCCACGGAGCCGGCAAGGACGAGTCGGTCATCAAGGGAGATAAGTACCGTATCACGGTGCTGACGCCCTCGCTTCTTCGCCTCGAGTACAGTAATACGGGCGAGTTTGAGGACAGAGCGACCCAGTCGGTCATAAACAGAGATTTTACGGCGGTGCCGTACAGCGTCGAAAGGAATGCAAACGGTCTGGTCGTGGAAACCGAAAGACTGATCCTGACCTACGACGAAAAGCCCTTCTCCGAGGACGGCTTGACGGTCAGGGTGAAGGAGATCGAGGGGGCCGTATGGAATTACGGTCAGAAGCTCAATGACCTCAAGGGTACGTACAGAACGCTTGACCGTGTGGACGGCGACGAATATATTACAGAGGATAAGAGCCGCGTCAAGATCGAGCTTGGAACGGGCGTTCTGTCGAGAGAGGGCTTTTCGGTCATCGACGACAGCGCCTCGATGGCGTTGACCGACGAGGGCTTCGTAGAGCCGAGAAAGGTCTGCACCGATCTGTATTTCTTCGGCTACGGTCACAGATATAGGGAAGCTCTTTCGGATTTTTATCACCTGTGCGGCAAAACGCCCCTTCTTCCGAGATACGCGTTCGGTAACTGGTGGAGCAGATATTATCGCTACACCGAGGAAGAATATATGGCGCTTATGAACCGCTTTGAGCGTGAAAGGCTGCCCTTCTCGGTTGCCGTTATAGATATGGATTGGCATCTTGTGGACGACGTTGATCCCAAGTACGGCGGTAACGATCGCGGCTGGACGGGATATACCTGGAACCGAAAGTTTTTCCCCGATCCCGAGCGCTTTATGAGGTGGCTGCACGATAAGAACATGAAGGTCACGCTCAACGTGCATCCTGCCGACGGCGTGCGTGCTTTTGAGGAGATATATCCCAAGATGGCAAGGGCGATGGGCATCGACCCCGCAAGCGAGAAAACGGTGGAATTCGATCCGTCCAGCCCCGAATTTATGAAGATCTATTTCGACGTTCTTTGTCACGAGCTTGAAAAAGAGGGCGTTGATTTCTGGTGGATCGATTGGCAGCAGGGAACAAATTCCAAGATGGAGGGTCTTGATCCGCTTTGGATACTGAACCATTTCCACTACCTTGACAGCTCACATAAGGGCACGCGCCCGATGACCTTCTCGCGTTATGCCGGCGTGGGTAGCCACCGATATCCCATCGGATTTTCGGGCGATACGTCGATCACCTGGAAGAGCCTTGATTATCAGCCCTACTTCACAAACACCGCAAGCAACATCGGCTACGGCTGGTGGAGCCACGACATCGGGGGACACATGTGGGGCGAGCGTGACGACGAAATGATGGCGCGTTGGGTTCAATACGGAGTGTTCTCCCCCATCAACCGTCTGCACAGCTCGAACAACCCCTTCTCGGGAAAGGAGCCGTGGAGATACAACGACGTCACGCGAAACGTGATGAACAGATATCTCCGATTGCGCCACGCAATGATCCCCTATCTTTACACGATGAACAGAGCGGCAAGCCGAAACGCTCTGCCGCTCATTCAGCCGATGTACTACGCCGAGCCCGAGAGAGAGGAAGCGTACAACGTTCCCAACGAATACTATTTCGGCTCTGAGCTTATCGTCTCCCCTGTCACCTCGCAGATAGATAACGTATCAAAAGCCGCAAAGGCTTCTACCTGGCTGCCCGAGGGTCTTTGGTGCGATATGTTCAACGGCACGGTCTACACGGGCGGTAAGGTGACCGACCTGTATAGAAGCGTGGACGATATTCCCGTTTTGATGAAGGCGGGAGCTATCGTTCCGATGACCGATATGACCGAATACAGCAATACCGTTAAAAACCCCGCCGCGCTTGACGTGTTGGTCTTTCCTGCCGATAGCGGCAGCTTCACCCTGTGGGAGGACGAGGGCGATACCCCCGAGGATAAGGACGGGAATTGGGTCTCCACCGAGCTTTGCTATGCAGACGGCAAATTCACCGTCGGCAAGGCAAGCGGCAATCTTTCGGTCATTCCCGAAAAGAGATGCTGGAGTCTCGTGTTCTGCTCGGTTGAAAACAGTGGCGTGAGTGTGACGGTTGACGGCAATGCAGTCGACGTTCAGACCTCTTACGACGATGACCTCAAGCGTCTGACGGTCAAGATCCCCGACGTGGAGGTCACGAGTGAGATCGCCGTTTCCTTGCAGAGCGTCACCCTGACCGATAACCGAAAGCAGCGTATCTATGATGTGCTTGAGAGAGCGCAGATGTCTTACGATGTGAAGCGCAAGATCTGGAAACAGATCTGCGACCCGGAGATAGACAGCGCAGCGGCGGTCAACGAGACCGAGATGGACGAGGCGGTCAGAAATTGCCTGCTTGAATTGATCTGACTAAAAAACAATCGAGCGCCCACAGCCGGTTTGGCTGTGGGCGCTCGTTTTCTTTACGTTATATGCTTGAAAAGAAACGAAAGTTATGATATAATAAATATGGAAGCGTCACCAAGGTTGCGCTGTAACGTTGAAGTAAAGCGATCGATAAATAAGAATTGGACGAGGATTGCAGATGCGAACGAAAAGAGTCGTGGTTGTACCTTATGATGAAGCGTGGAAAAAGGCTTTTGAAGAAATCAAGAACGCGCTTGAAGCTGAAATCGGTGATTTGATCCTGGGTATTGAACATATTGGAAGCACGTCTGTCGAAGGCTTGTCCGCCAAGCCTTGCATTGACATAGACGTTGTTATAAAGGATTATTTGGTGTTTGATGAGATTGTCAGAAAGCTCGGAGCGATTGGATATATTCACGAGGGCGATCTTGGAATAAAGGACAGAGAGGCATTCAAATATACGGATAAACCGCATTTGATGATGCACCATTTGTATGTGTGTCCTCAGTATTCCGAGGAATTACACCGTCACATTACGTTTAGGGATTTTCTTCGGCATAACGCCGAAGCTGTTAAGAAATACAGTTTAGTAAAGGAAAAAGCAGCCGAGTTGTTCTCTGACGATATAGATAAATACATTCAATACAAAACCCCGTGCATTGAAGAACTGTATTCGATTTGCGGATTGAAATAAACAATTTTCAATTTGACGGTTAGAAAGAAGTGGCGGCAATGGTATTGGGGCTTCAGATTTCAATGGTTAATATTGTTCTTCCGTTGACAGTACGATTCCGCTTTCTGGCAAATGGTGTTTGATTGTAGCGTCCTGTTCTATAGGGCTGTTGGCTTTAGGTTTAGTGTCCACGTTTTTGTATTTCGCACAGATGTTGAAATGGAAGGAATAATAAATGATTAAAAAGCTTATGCACGACCCCCTCTTCCTTGCTGGAAATTCGGAGGTCTCAACGAGAGAAGATTTGCAGGTCGCACACGACTTGCTTGATACGCCGATGGCGCACATATTATTCAGCATGAAGTAGATCATTGTAATGGAATTTTGATTTGAGGTAAAATATTTGAACAAAAAATTCGGAGGAGAATATGAAATCGAAACTTAAAATCGCAATAGCGCTGTTGCTTGTAGTGATCGCATTGGCATCCTGCGCCCCTACAACAGTCGTTACACCCGGTGATACGAATACGTCTGCCGAGGAGCCTCCGGCTTCCGAGCAGCCGGTCGATCTGGTGTTGTTTGACGAAAGCACCTCGTATGTCATTACGTATGCTGTGAAGGCCCCAAGGGCTGTTATCGACATCGTTTCCGATTTTCAAAAGGCGATCGACGAAATGACCGACATCAATAAGGTCAACACAAAAACAGATTTTCTTAAAGCCGGTATGGAGCCCGATCCCAATGCGCTTGAAATACTGATTGCCAACACAAATCGCCCGGAGTCCGCAGAGGCTGTTAAGGATGTTGCATATTCCGATTTTGCCATAAAAAAGATCGGAAACAAGGTGGTCATCGCAGCTCATTCCGAAAAAACGCTCAAAGAAGCCGTCGACTATTTGATCAACAACTTAATTACAGCCGAGGGCGAAGGAACAAACAAAGTGATTAAGCTCAAAAGTGAATCCGTTTCGAATTCAGGTATCCGCGATCTTATCTCTTCTCCAGAGCAGCTAAGCGAATATCGGATAGTATATGCAAAGGGAGATTCGTATATGATGAATTGCGCCAAGGAGTTTGCTGCAGATATCGAGAGTTACTGCGGTGTAAAACTCAATTGCGTTGACGACAGCACTGCCGTTTCTCCCAAGGAAATTATTATAGGATTTACGTCCAGAGAGGAATCTGTGCACGTGAAAGATATGTCAGGTCTTGGATATGCTATCAAAGTAGTCGGTCAGAAAATAATTATCGGATCTTGCGCTGAAACGGCAACTTCTCTCGCCGTTGACAAGTTTGAATCCACCTTCATGTCCGGAGTCTATAGCAACACCGTCCGCATTCCGGAAGCTTACGATAATGTTGTTTCGAGTAACGTCGCCCTCAAGGGCTCGTATGACCCCACGCTTGCCGAGGGCGCAGATCTTCGCATAATGTCCTTCAACGTTCTTGCAGAGCTGTGGGACGACAAGGCAGCGGCAACTCTGCCCGGTCGCGATAAAAACACCTCTGAGATCATTCTTTCGTACCTGCCCGACGTTATCGGTCTTCAGGAAACTACTCAACTGTGGTACTCGCTGCTTGAGTCTCGGCTTGACGGAGTGTATAAATTCGCAAGCTATAAGGTTCCCGGCGGTAAGGTCAACTATTCTACTCTTATGTATAATATTCACACCACCGAGCTGATCGAGTGTAAGACCACACTGTATAGTGTTCGAAACAGTGACAGTATGCGTAACCTTACGTGGGCGCGCTTCCGCCGTAAGTCAGACGGGGCGGAATATATCGTCACCTGCACACACTGGGATATAACAGACGATAAGCGTCAGGTGCAGTGTGGAGAGAATGCCAAGCTCATAAACGACCTTTATGAAAAGTATAAGCTGCCCATATTTGCAACCGGAGACTATAACAGTAATGAGGAAGACCTGTTTGACGATTTTCTGAAGGCAACGAAGATGACCGATCCCAAATATAAGGCTAAAAAAATAGTCAACGCAGGAAGGACAACGCATACGCTGGGATCATCTGTCCCCGGCGATAAGCTGTGTATCGACCATATCGCGGTATCTCCCGGACAGGAAGTGCTGTTCTATAACAGATTGACCTGCAATACAGCGCTCAATGCCTCCGATCATTGCCCCATCTATATAGATGTTAAGCTTAATAAATAACAAGAAACGTATCGTGATCCTTGCAGGATATCTGCATATTATGATATAATAATCATACAGAAAATGGCTTTGACGAGCAAATCAATTGCTGCATTTTATGCGGCGATCATATATAATTTGCAGGAGAATTTTCAATATGAAGATTAAAAGAATTTTATGTGCATTTATGGTAGCTCTGTTGACACTGTCGGTGATGCTTGCGGTGGTTGGATGTAACAAACAGGAAACGCCAAAAGCGCCGGAAGCATCGGAAGCCCCGGAAACATCGGAAACATCGGAAGACTCGGAAACGTCCGCCTCTCCCGAAACGCCGGAAACACCCGAAACGCCCGGAGCTTGTTATCACGAAAGTGTAACGTTTGATACAATAGTTCGTCCTACGGCGTTCAGCAAGGGCACAAAGACGGGCGAATGCGACAGCTGTCACGAGGAAATAAGCGTAGTTCTTAGTGAAACCGTTCCCCAGAGCGCAATTTTTGACGAAAACGCTTCAAACAAGCATACTGAAAAGGTTAACATTAAGACCGACGTTCTCGGAGATAAGCATTTTTATCCCACAGCAGACGATCCGGACGGCAACGACCTTTTCGTAGAGCTTTCCTTCCTTTGGAACGAAACTCTTGCGAATAATAACAACTCGGCAGGCGCGTACTATCTTTATTTCGGTATGCTCTGCGATAGCAGTGGCAATACCAGCGGCACAAGAAAAACCCCGTATCATCTGCTTCTTGTAGATGATATTGGCTCTAAGATGTGGTGTCAGTATGCCGGCGGATTTGAGTCGGATAACAACACGCAGATAATATACGGTCCTTCTATTCCCGACGGACTTAAGGTCACGGCGACCGAGGACGATTACCCGATGATAGGCGACTACGGTTGGCACAGAATCGGAATTCAGCTTCATCAGACCTCTCGTATCGTAAGCGGAAGTGTAAAGCACGACGTTATTGCAACTCTTTACGTTGACGGAGTTAAGCTTTCCTCGTACAAGGTTATATACGACGCCGACAACAGCGACCCAAATCTTCTTTATACCGCAAAGGTTAAAAACGGAGAAATCGTTTATACGGGTGATGTAGCAGCAGACAGATACGTGTTCCCCTATGTGATCGGCGACAAGAGATCGAAGCCCGGAACTGAGACCTATTTCTCTGTGGCAGACGTTTTTGTAACCGCAGGTGACGAATTCGTTATCGACGTTGAAAAGGTAGAAAATCCCGAGGAAGACGTTTTTGAGTTTGCGGATGCAACCCGACTTGACGGAACGGTTCATTTCGAGGTTCTTCCTAATGAAATGGCTATCGATCCCGATGATGAAGAAGCGAAATATGCCTACGACTTTGTCTTCTCGCAGGATAGAACCGTTTCGACCAACAAATATACGAAGCCTGCGTACAGCAAATTCAATGCCATCGCAACGCCCGACGCCGTAGTTCCCGGTCTTAAGCAAGGCTTCATTCCTCAGGGAATGGATATTTCTGAAGAAAAAGAGCTTATCTTTATCTCCGGATATTTTAAGGATTATACCTATTCCGATACGTCTGTGATTTTGACGGTTAATGTAAAAACCGGGAAAAAGGTAGGCGAATATCGCATCTTAAACGTTGACGGCTCAAAGCACACAAGCCATGCCGGCGGTGTTGCCGTAACCGAGGATAACGTGTTTATAGCGTCCGAGGAGAAGCTTTTCAGAATACCGTTATCTGCCTTTGAAGAAGACGGACTTCAGGCAACGATTAAAATTGTGGAAGAAATTCCTGTACCGACGCGTGCGTCCTTCTGTAACTATTCCGACGGAATACTGTGGGTTGGCGATTTTTATATTCCGAACGACAGCGAATATGCAACCCCCACCTGGCGCCATATGACAAACCGTGACGGTAAAAAGTACGGAGCTTGGTGTGTAGGCTACATAATAACCGACGAAACCGAGAGCGGACTTGCCAAAGATGCGTATGTTGACGGAATGCAGTATGCAACTCCGGATATAGTACTCTCGATAGATCAAAAGTTCCAGGGTTTTACGGTTATCGGTGATAAAATAGTGCTTAGCCGTTCGTATGGAAATAAGGTGAACTCAACGCTTATTGTTTACGATAACGTTACCAAGGAGCCCGCGCACACCACCGTTACTCTCAACGGAAAGAGCGTTCCCGTTTGGTTCCTCGACTCTAAAGCTGAAGGTGAGAGCTACGTTACTATGTCGATGTCGCAGGGACTTTCGGTATACGACGGCGCACTCTACGTTTTGTACGAATCGGGTGCTTTGTGCTTCCATGACGGTAAGGAAATTGCTCCGACCGATCGCATATTCAAGGTGACGCTGCCGTAAAACGCAGAAAAAAGAAATAAGAAATATAAAAAACAGCCTCAAATGCTATATCTGCATTTGAGGCTGTTTTTATTTGTCATACAATTTCGTAAGTGAGCTTAAAGGACACTTAAAAAGTTTGGTAACGAGTTCCTTTTGGCAAATCAACAAAAACTGATATCATTTTTTATAGGGTTTTATAGGGATCAAAAAATCGCAGAATTCAGAAATGAGTTCTGCGATTTTAACTTATATGATTTACTAACAAAAAGTTAACAATTTTAGGGGGCTTGTGTAGCACTCCCCGAAGCAGTACCAAAAGTAGAGCCCTGACGTCAGGGCTGCGCTACATAGAAGGTCGTTCGTTCGGTCTTGCGGTGCGCTACGAATTTTGAATATGTCGGCAGCTGACCTTCAGCTGCGTAGCAAATTGTGTAGCAGTCGGCGAAAAACTGCGTAACAGGATAAGAAAAAAGCATTGGAAAACGTAGTGTTTCCAATGCTTTTTTGGTCTGAGTGACAAGACTTGAACTTGCGGCCTCTACCACCCCAACGGACCGATAAGCGTATTTTGTAAACTTTGCGTTGCAAATTTTCCATATTTTCCAGTAAAATGTGCTGTTTTGTAGTAAATTTTCCGTTGTTTCCGTATGTTCCGGAATTCGTTGGTGTCAAAAATAGAGGTATAGAGGAAAAATGTAGATTAGTTGTTTTGAGAAAAAACAACATTATTACAGGCAAAAGATGTGTTCCTTTATGTAAACATTTAGAGCGGTTTTGCAAAGGTGTTTTTCTGCTTTCTTTCGAAAAACATATAGCCTTTGGAAGAAGAAAAACTATAGTTTAAAAGGCGTCTAATGGTAAAAAATTGGTCAGCACTAAACAAAGAAAAGCCGATGAAGAACAAAGCAATCTTCATCGGCTTTTCTTTTTTTCAAGGCATAAAATATGATTTTATATCAAGACCTCATCAGCGCTTGATATTGGTTTAAGAAACATTACGAAATATATAGGGAAGTACGTGATTTTGCCTACGGTTTTAATTTCTCTTTCATTTGATAAAACATATCCGGCTTTAACGGGATAGTTATCATTGGTGATAAAATGATTCAGCGCACTGTGAGTGGTGTAATCTCTTCCGCTTTTTACTTCTACGGGAAGAACCGCAAGATTATCGTAATCGTCAATCATAAAATCAACTTCACCATTATTTCTGTTATCGTAATAAAAGAGTTTATGGTCGAGAGCTTTAAGCTGGCCTGCCACTGCTGTTTCGTAAAGAGCGCCAAGGTTAACTGATCGCACGTCTTCAAGAATCGGTTTTGCGTTATTGTTATACAAAATACCGGAGAGCAAACCTACGTCGTTCATATAAAGTTTGAGAAGGTTTTTATCTGCTGATTGAATTAAAGGAAAAACGGGATTGGAAATAGCTTTAACCTCGAGTGCTATCCCGGAAGAAATCAAGTAGTCAAATTCATTAACATAGTTCGCAAAGCGTTTTCCGACGATGCCTTCTATATCTTTTGCCACGATGCGTTTTTTGGTGTTCTGCATAACCGATGGAATATAATCGTATATACGCTTGATTTTTAATTTGTTCTCAATATCGTATTGAGACGCATCCTCTCCATAAAATGTTTTTATGTCTTCTTGGATTTTGCGTATAGCAACAACGTTTCTTGTTTTTAAAAATTCATTTACGGCATCAGGAAGTCCGCCGACAATTAAATATTTCTTAAACAAATCCAGCAACTTGTCGTGCATTGCTTCGTCAAGAGTTTCTCTTGCTAAAAATTTGTTTTCAAGAATTTTGATTGCTTCTTGTGAAAATCCGTTGGCAATCAAAAACTCTTCGAAATCAAGCTGATACATTCTCTTGATTTCCATTGATCCAATAGGAATAGATCCTATGTTGGAGAGAGTAACTCCCAAGAGAGAACCAGATGCAATATACGTATATTTATTATCTTGTTTTAAAAATTTCAGCAGAGTGATAAACTGAGGATATACTTGAATCTCATCGATAAATACTAAGGTGTTTTCTTTGCCTTTCATTTTTTCGCCAGCGATAGTGCTAAGCGTGAAGTAAAAATCTTCAATAGTGTTTATGTTTTTAAAAAGCTGAGGCCCCTGCTTATCTTCGACGAAGTTTATTTCAATGTAGTTTTCTTTGTAAAGATCTTTTCCAACTTCGCGGATGATATATGATTTACCAATCTGGCGTGCACCGTCAATCACTAAGATTTTGTTGCTGTCTGAAGTCAAATATTCTCTGATGAACCTTTCGATTTTTCTAAAAAGCATAGATTTCTCCTCCAATAATACAGTTTTCAATAATATTATAACACATATTTTTACACTTTTCAATAGTTATTATTATAAAAATGATACACTTTTCAAACAAATTTCGACATTTAAAATACACTTATGTTAATTTGGGTTATCAATAACAAATGAAAGTAGAAAAAGGAACATATAAATTACCAATTTAAAATGAAGCCGATACTGCCATTACACATAACACAAATATCAGTCTCGAAATACAAAAGCAACGCCCCTGCCTAATGGAGAAAAATTTGATCAGCACTAAACAAAGAAGAGAGGTTTTTGCTTCAATCATTTCCATCGGAACGGATATATTAGTTCCTATATCATTGATAGGAACGCCACAATTTACGCAAGTATAAGAAATTTAGCGATCGTGTAATTTGTTCTGCAAAAACTCTTGCAATTTGTCGATTAAAGTAGTAAAATAGTATATGTATAAAAACTTTTATTTTTATGAGGTGAAATATGGCTGCCAGCTATAAGAAACTTTTTAAATTGCTTATTGATCGCGAAATGAAGAGCAAGGAACTTGCTGCCAAGGCGGGTGTTAGTCCTGCGACCATCGCTAAGATGAAGAAAGATGGTGCGACTATATCGAGTGATGTGCTCGTGAAAATATGCACTGCACTTGAATGTACGATGGATGACATTGTAGAGATTGTTCCTAACAAATACTGATTTATAGTTAAGGAGAAAATATATGAGATGCCAAGATATGCCCCCGTATGCGCCGACTCTTATGGAATCCACTCGTGCTATTGGCTACTCCATAGAAGCTGCGATTGCTGATATTGTTGATAATAGTGTAGCTGCAAAAGCAGGACGAGTAGATATTGATTTCTTTCCGATAGGCGAGTCTTATATATCGATACTTGACGATGGACATGGCATGACTGAAGAAAAACTTATAGCCGCCATGCAGTATGGCAGCAGAGATCCATTGGATGAAAGAGATGAAGATGATTTGGGTAGATACGGACTTGGAATGAAGACTGCATCTTTGTCTCAATGTAGAGTTTTAACCGTGATTACGAAGCAAAACGGTCGAGTTTCGGGTGCTCAATGGAATCTGGATCACGTGAAGCATGCAGAGTCGTGGTCTCTTATCATTCTTGAAAATTCGGATTTCAATAGTTACCCTAGTTATTCCAAATTAACGTCTTTAGAAAATGGAACGTTGGTTATTTGGCAAGAGTTGGATAAATTCGCGGTTGGAGAAAATGATATAGCTGAAGCTTTCACAAGGAAAATGTCTTTGATACGAGAACATCTTTCCTTGGTGTTTCATCGTTATTTAAGCGGTGAAACTGGGTTAAAAAAGTTGGATATTCGTATGAATGATATGAGCATCGTTCCACAAGATCCGTTTTTGATTAAAAAAAGCACGCAACTTATGGATGAAGAAACAATTGTTGTTAGAGGTGCAAAGGTAAAAGTTAAGCCTTATATTTTGCCACATGTTTCTAAGTTGACTCAAAAAGAACTTAAGGATCTGGGTGGAAAAGAAGGATTAAGGAAGCAACAAGGGTTTTATGTGTATAGAAATAAGCGACTTCTGGTTTGGGGCACATGGTTTCGTTTGATGCGCCAGGGAGATTTGTCGAAATTAGCTCGAGTGCAAGTTGATATACCTAACTCGCTTGATGATTTATGGACGCTAGATATTAAAAAATCAACAGCAACACCTCCAGAGGATGTAAAGCAAAATCTAGGTGTAATCATTGAAAAAATTTCTGAAGGTAGCAAACGGACTTGGACATACCGCGGAAAAAAAGAAACGAGAGATGACGTTATTCATATGTGGAACAGAATGGTTTCTCGTGACGGTGGTATTTTTTATGAAATCAATCCGGATTATCCTATGATAGAAGATATTGTTCAAGAATATCCAGGTATACGTTCGAAACTTGATGTTCTCTTGAAGCAGATAAGCATGTCTTTGCCTTTGAACTCTCTTTATATTGATTTAACTAATGACGAAAAACTGGCAAATGATAGTGATATGGCTTCAAAAGAAATAATTGAACTTGTAAAAACTATAGTGATGCAACAGGCGAGCATTGAAGAGCGCTACTCTACTATAGAAGCGCTAAAACTAGCTGAGCCATTCTGTGCGTATAGTGAAGAAATAGACCACGCGAAAGAAAAGGGTGAATTCAATGACTGAAAATATGCATTATATTGTTGATACGGTAACTGCAACAATTAATAGAAAATATGGGGATTCTTTACCTACGTTGGAGCAAATTAATGAAGAAGCCGAGGTTATACGCAAAGCTTTCAATGTATTGTATCCCGTCAGCGATGATGATTTTGTACAGATTAAGAAAACGTTAGCCACAAACATTTTGCATACTATTGGTTTTGCTGTTACGTTGCGTGGCAGAGATGTTGAGCATCAGTCTTGGTATCACGTTCAAGAGAATGATGGTTTTTATTGGGAAAGATACAAAACCTACCTTAAGGTTGTAAAACATTGGGGCGTTGATGTTGTTAATCGTTTGAATAAAACATCGAGCGATGTAATGGATGATTTGGGAAATCCCAAAGATCACAAACGTCCGTTCCAACGAAGAGGTTTGCTTCTTGGAGATGTTCAGTCGGGAAAAACTGCAACATATACTGCTATTTGTAACAAAGCTTCGGATGCGGGATATCGTGTTATTATTGTTCTTGCGGGTATGATGGAAAACCTTCGAGTTCAGACTCAAGAACGTCTGGATGCGGAGTTTGTGGGAGTAGAGAGTAAATATACTCTCGACAAGAAAGCGGATCACGAGATAAAGAATAAACCTGTAGGTGTTGGCAAAATACCTCCAAGCAATCCCGATAAACGAATTGCGTGTTTTACATCTGTTGCAACTGATTTCAACAAGACTACGCTTCGTGCGTTAGGGCTTAGTTTGAGGACGTTAAATGGAACGGCTTTGTTCGTTGTAAAAAAGAACAAAAGTGTTCTTAACAATCTCTACAAATGGTTAATGGAAAATAACGCAGATTATGAAAACGGTCTAATAGATCTGCCTCTTCTGCTCATAGATGATGAGGCTGATAATGCTTCTGTGAATACCAATTCCGAAGAAAGAGATCCCACAGCTATTAATAAAGCAATTAGGGATATATTGAATTGCTTTAGGCAGGCTTCATATTTAGGTATTACAGCAACGCCTTTTGCTAATATTTTTATTAATCCGGAATCGGAAACTGATGAAGCAACCAAAAATCTGTTCCCTAAAGACTTTTTGACGGTATTGCCTACACCAGAGTTATACATTGGCGCAGATAAAATCTTTGGTAATGGCGACGCCGATAACTGGGAGAATGGAAACGCCGTCACACGATGCGAAGGTGTTTATGGCAAAGCGATAATACCGATTTATAATGACGAACAGGACGATTTCTTTGTATTCAAACATAAAAAAGATTTAGCCGACGAATTATATGATATTCCATATAGCATGAAAGAAGCGATTCGCTATTTTGTACTTGCGACAGCTATTTGCGATTATAGAAAAGATACGACTGAGCATAGATCTATGTTGGTAAACGTCAGCAGGTTCACATTAGTTCAAAATAGAACTGCTGATTTGATAGATGAATTTTTAGATCAAATAAAAGCAGACTTGGAAAACTATTCTTCTTTGCCTCTGGAAAAAGCAATGAAAATAACCAGTATTTCTATGCTTCATGAAGTATGGGAGAAATATGAACTTGAAGATCTCGCAGGGGTTGAATGGCACGTTCTTCTTGAAGAATACTTGTACAAGGCAGCGAAGCGTATAGAAGTACGTTCAGTTAACCAGCAACACGGAGCATCTTCTCTCAATTATTACGAGTATAAAAACATTGGTATGCGTGTTATTGCAGTTGGTGGAAATAGTTTGTCTAGAGGTCTGACTCTAGAAGGGTTGTGCGTTAGCTATTTTTATCGTAATACGATGATGTATGATACTCTTTTGCAGATGGGCAGATGGTTTGGATATCGTCCTAATTATGATGATTTGTTCAAGGTTTGGATGGGCGAGGAAGCAATTGACTGGTATGGATATATAACCGATGCAGTAAACGAATTGAAAGACGAATTGCGCAAAATGAAACGCCAAAACCAAACACCCGAGGAATTTGGATTAAAAGTACGTCAGGCACCCGGTGCGCTTCTTATAACTGCAAGAAACAAGATGCGTACAGCAACTTCCGTTTCACGACCTATAACTGTTTCAGGACGTATGCTTGAAACACCTCGTCTTAGAGGTGATAAGCAAACGTTGAAGCAGAACGAAGATTTGTGTCGTTCATTTATTCAAGGTCTTTCGGCAGATGAGGGTATACATTACGAGTATGATGTTAATACAAAGGCTCATATTTGGAAAGGTGTACCTAAAAAAGCAATTATAGATTTAGTTCGTGGATTCTCAACGCATCCATGGAACTTGAATTTCCAACCAATTGCGTTAGCGGATTATATTTCTGAAGACGAAAAGGTTCTTGATTTTTGGGATGTCGCTATACCACAGGGCTCAGAGGAATCGGAAGTAGATGTTGATTTAATAGATCGTGTTTTGTCTATAAAACCGGAAGGTAGACAGTTGGAGTGGGACAAGACGATTACAAATCTTATACGAGTCAACGGACATCACGTTCGAGTTGGTACGGGTGGTTGCTCAAAAATTGGATTGTCTAAAGATACAATCGATGATTTGCGTGCAAAAAGCAAAGCAAACAATGAAAAAATTAACGATCGGACGTACTTGATTAAAGATCGTCGACCACTGGCACTTATACATATCCTTAAGAATACGACAGGTACGCGTACGCCGGAGGACCCCGATATCTTGTTTGCGCTTGGTCTGGGATTCCCGAAAGACGGACTTGAAAGAAAAGCAAATTATATGGTTAATGTCAATGAATTAAAGAACTGGGTAGACATCACAGACGAGGATGATGACGAATATGACAATAAATGAACTGCAGAGAAAATGGGATAGTATATCGCCAAATACCGGAGGATTCTTACTAGTTTCAGGAGATCATCCATTGTCTTTTCACATTGGATATTATGGCGAGCAAATGTGTTTCATGGTTTTGGATACCGGAAAGGTGGAAAAAACTGCTTCTTCTAAAGCAATAAATTCCAGTTGCGTGGAGATGGATAACGGCAAATACGCGCTTCGTTTTTTGTTAAACTATCCTTCATTAAATGAACTTTTTGTCAAGCTATGTTGGGATTTAATAGATTGTTCTCAAAACAATCTGGATCCGATTGCAACAATATTGTCACGCTTTAATAGTTGGATGCGTTTGCTTCAAAAAAGAGGTGAGGGATTGCTTTCACCTTCGGCACAAAAAGGACTTATTGGAGAATTATTATTTCTTAAAGAATTGATGGTTTCTGAAGGTTCTATAAAGGCTTTAAATTCGTGGGTTGGCCCCGAGGGTAGCGATCAGGATTTTATCTGCGAAAATAGCTGGAATGAAATTAAGGCGACAACAATAGCTTCAACTACTGTTGTAATTTCTTCGTTACAACAACTCGACAGAAATGATAACGGTCATCTTGTTGTCTATTTTATGGACAAGACTACTTCAAATGGAGTACAAACACTATCTCTTCCGGAAGTTGTTGACGACGTAAAAAAACTGTTACCCATTGGTGCAACAGATTTATTCCTTTGTAAATTAGCCATGTGTGGATACTATTTAAAGGATAGTGAACGCTATAAAGAAATGAGATACAGGATTTCGGAAAAAAGAGTGTACAGTGTAAAGGATGGATTCCCTAAGTTGACCAGAGGTAATGTTCCTCCCGAAGTACATAACGCAAAATACGAATTAGATCTTTTAACGATTGACCGTTTTAAAATTTAAGGAGATAAAATGGACGTACGTGATTTTCACAAAGATTTTTTGGAAGAAATAAAAGCAACAGCAGCAACAGAAGGCTCTGGTTCAAATGCCGCTTTTGTAAATATTGCAACAAGCTATTTAATTAATGCCGAAGTGTTGTCAGATTTCACCCCGGCGTTCTATATAGGGACTGGTAAGAACAGCAGGAAAATACGTGTGGATGGTTACGTACTGGATGAATTTGACCTAACATTCAATCTGATTATAGCAGATTACACTGGCGACGAAGATCGAGAAACAATAACCAAAACGTATGCTCAAACACTTTTTGACCGAGTATTATATTTTGTTGAAGAAGTTTATGAGGGGAAGCTACGGAGAGAGATCGAACCAAGCACTCCTGCAGCCGATTTGATCGAATCCCTTGTTCTTCATAAAGATCGCATTCGTAAATTCAGATTGCTATTACTTACCGATGGCTTCATGAGCAATAGAATAAGCGAAATAGATGCCAAAGCTTACAATGGAATACCTGTGGAGTGCCAGATATGGGATATAGATAGAATTTATCGCGTATGTTTTTCGGATTTAGGTAGACAGGATATAGAAATTGATTTTAAGGCATATACAGATGGAAAAGGAATACCTTGTCTGGAAGCAAGTAGCGCGAATAGCGAAGATTATAAAAGCTATCTGTGCATTATCCCGGGCAAGACATTGGCAGACGTCTATGATGCTTACGGAAGCCAATTACTCGAAGGAAATGTTAGATCGTTCTTATCTACAAAAGTTGCGGTTAACAAAAAAATAAGAGAGACCATACTTCGCATTCCTCAGAATTTCTTCGCTTACAATAATGGAGTATCTGCAACAGCAATGGATCTTCACATTGAATCCACCCCGGATGGACGTTTTATTACGTATGCAAAAGATTTTCAGATTATAAACGGCGGACAAACTACCGCCTCGTTATCTAATGCGCGATATAAAGACGGTGCTGATTTGGGACAGATTTATGTTCAGATGAAGCTTACGGAAGTGGATTCTAATGCCGATAAATCAAGCGAGCTCATCCGCAACATTTCTCGATCGTCTAACAGTCAAAACAAGGTTAGCGATGCAGATTTCTTCGCAACACATCCGTTCCACATTCGTATGGAGCAAATTTCCAGGAGAATATTTGCCCCTGCGTCTGGAGGCGCTCAGTATGAGACAAAATGGTTTTATGAAAGAGCGCGTGGACAGTATTTGCAGGCGCAGATGCATATGACTAAATCTCAGAAGGATAAGTTCACTGCACAAAATCCGAAGAAACAGGTTATAACAAAAACCGATCTTGCGAAATATAGAGATTCGTGGGCTGGTTTGCCTCATGTTGTAAGTAAGGGTGCACAAACCAACTTTATGAAATTTGCAGAAATAATTGATGATGGATGGAATAAGTCGGATACGCGATATAACGATAAGTATTTTAAAGACTCTATCGCCTTAGCGATACTGTTCAAACACACAGAGTGGGTGGTTTCGCATCAGCCGTGGTTTGAACAGGGCTATAGAGCAAACATTGTTACATATTCCATAGCATTGCTTCATCGAATCATTGTTTCGCAGTTTAAAAATATGGATTTGGATTTGCAACTTATTTGGAATAGGCAGCAAGTTCCAGATGTTGTAACAAACGAATTAGTTAGAATTACAAAATTTGTATTTGAAACAATTACTGATCCTCACAGGGGGACGATTAACGTTACTCAGTGGTGTAAGCGCGAAGCTTGTTGGGAAGAGGTTAAAAAATGTTCCTTAAAACTTTCTTCAGAATTTGAAAAGGTTTTAATTAGCAAAGAAGATTCGAAGTCTGTTGAAAAAGAAGCGAAAAAAGAACAGAAACTATATTCGGATGTTGAAGCGCAAGCAAAAGTCTTGGAGTTAGGTGCTGATTTTTGGAAAAAGGTTAATGAGTTTGTAATGTCAAAAAAAGTTCGCATAGGTCCGGATCAGCTTAAAGCTATGACATACGCTATGAGGATTCCTACACAATTTCCGAGTGCATATCAAAGTTTACAGTTGCTCGCTCTTTTAGAGGAAGCAAAAGCAAATGGTTTCAAAGAATAAAGGAGAGGGCGAATGAGCAAATACTCTGTAATTGATTTGTTTGCGGGTGCGGGCGGTTTAAGCCTTGGATTTATGCAAACAGGAAAATATGAAATAAAAGTTGCTTTTGAAAACAATCCAGATATGCAAGACACTTACAAGAAAAATCATCACAATGTTGAAGTTTTGGGTAATGTTTGCGATGCGGACTATTCTGCAATAAAAAGTAAGTACGGAAGCATAGACGTGGTTATTGGTGGTCCGCCTTGTCAAGGTTTTTCGAATGCGAATAGACAAAAGAATACAGCAATTAGTCAGAACAACATGCTTGTTAGACAATATATCCGTGCTATATTAGAGCTTAGTCCGAAAGCTTTTGTAATGGAAAACGTTAGCATGTTGAAATCTGACGTTCATCGGTTTTATTTAACCGAAGAAGATGTTACAATCGTTAAAAACTATAGTATTCCTGTAAAAGAGACATCGCTGTGTCTTTTGGAATCTGAATTTGTTTTTGACGGGGTGCTTAGTATAATCAGAAGTAAAGAGTCTGTACTACAGTATCTTTGGGATGAGAAGCATTATGCTGAATTGAACGTGATATATAAGGCTACAAAAAATCCTATCAAATTAGTTGAAGCATTGAAAAAACACAAAAAGAGTCTTCTTGAGTTTTCTAAGCATCACATTAATAACTCGGACGATTTTATATTAAAAGCTGATTCTGAGGCATTTTCTGCTATTGTTCATTACATTGAAAATGGCAGTGATAGTGAATCTATCAAAACTTCCATCTCAAAAGCAATTATGTTCCAACGAATGCTAAGCAAAGCGAAAGAGATATATGACAACAATATAGTAGTAGAAAAATATGAAACAGCTACAGATATCAACGCGATTATCAAATCATATGCAGTATATGATTATTTGAAGTGTATTCTGGAGTCAAAAAAACATGGATATGTGATTAGTAGTGATGTTCTTTGTGCTGCGGATTACGGAGCGCCACAAAAACGTATGAGGTTTGTTGCAATAGGCATAAAAAAGAACATCTCTCCCAAAGTTGCGTTACCTAAAGGAAAATTTGACGAAGATGAATATTACACCGTAAGAGATGCTATTGAAGATCTTGAGGATGTTGATGCTATAACAGATGTAGCAGCAGATGTAGGTATACAGCTTAAGCATAAGTCAGTTGGAGAACTTGCAACAATCCTTAGAGACAGCTCTACTCTTTACAACCATGTAATAACCAAAACTACTGACGTTGCGATGGAGCGATTCAAGGCTTTAAAACAAGGTCAAAATTTCCATGCATTATCGGAAGAGTTGAAAACGAACACATACACAGATGTAACAAGAACACAAAATACAATTTATCTTCGATTGAACTATGACGAACCAAGTGGAACTGTTGTGAACGTTAGAAAATCCATGTGGGTTCACCCCACTCAAAACAGGGCAATAAGCGTTAGAGAAGCTGCACGTTTACAAACGTTTCCAGATAGTTTCGTTTTCTGTGGTTCGAAGGATAAACAGTATCAACAAGTAGGAAATGCAGTGCCGCCGATTATGGCTAAAGCAATCGCGGAAAAGCTGTCCAAGTTGTTAGATAAATAAACATAATTTAGGGGAATGGTATGCCAATCGAATCAGTTGATAAGAATGTAATACATAGAGCTTATTATTACGCTAACTGCGATGAGTTTTTAAAAGCACCAGAGTCAGAAATACGTGATGAAATAGTCCAGCATTCTATGCAGTTTGATTTAACTGCTCAGCAGAACATTGCATGGAATGAAGAAATACGCATTTTGAAACAAGTTATGCGTGAGTTAGGTGATGGACAAATTGCTTTTGAATATACCATTCCTCGAATGGGAAAAAGAGTTGACGTTGTCATTATTAGAAAGGGACAGGTATTCATTCTTGAATTCAAGGTTTTTGAGGATGAATATCCTAAGAATGCTGAGGATCAGGCTGTCGACTATGCAGTTGATTTGCATAATTTCCATGAAGCGAGTCACGAAACCGATTTGTTCCCAATTCTAGTGTGTACCGCAGCTCCTACTGTTTCTAACAACATTGAATTGAAAAATCATATTGCATCACCAATGCGTTGTAACGAGTACAATCTTGCGTCCGAAATAAAAAGGATTTCAGATGCATTTTATGATAATAAAGAGATTGACGCTAATGCTTGGATTAATTCCTCATACAAGCCTACACCAACGATTATTGAGGCAGCTCAGGCGCTATATACAGGACATGACGTCCGTGATATATCTCATAAGGAAAGCGATGATAACGATATTGCGGTTACAACTGCGTGCATAGACGAGATTATTGAAAACAGCAAGAGAAACGGATGGAAGTCTATATGCTTTGTAACGGGTGTTCCTGGCGCTGGGAAAACGCTTGTTGGTTTGAATATTGCTAATCGTCGTCATAGATTTAAAGAGGGCGATGAGGAGCATGCAATATTCCTATCAGGTAATGAACCGCTTGTTACGGTTCTTCAGGAAGCGTTAACTAACGATCAAAACGAGAAAAGAAAGCAGCATTGCGAAGATTGTAAGAAGAAAAAAACTAAAGTCAATTGTGATGGATGTAATTTTGATTTAACGAAGGCGGAAATTAGATCTGAAACAAAAAGCTTTATTCAGATGATACATACCTTTAGAGATGATTCCTTATTAGATGGACATCCTGCGCCCATTGATAAAATCGCGATTTTTGACGAAGCTCAGCGTGCTTGGAAGAAGGAACAGCTTTCTAAGTTTATGCGTACTAAAAAGGGACAGCCGCATTTCAATATGTCTGAGCCAGAGTGTCTTATTGAATATATGAATCGCCATAAAGATTGGGCAACTATTGTTTGCTTAGTTGGTGGCGGTCAAGAGATTCACGATGGAGAAGCTGGAATTAGTGAATGGTTCAATGCGTTAAACACCTATTTCACAGACTGGAAAGTCTTTTGTTCAGACCGAATGACCGATAGAGAATATGTTGGTGACAGCTCGGTAGACAAGCTTCTATCTAATGTAGAGCTACACAAGAGAAGCGAGCTTCACTTGTCGGTTTCTATGAGAAGCTTTAGAAGCGAGCTTGTATCTGCGTTTGCTAAGGCTGTTATAGATGTTGATTTGGATGAAGCGAGACGCTTATATGCTCAAATCACTGAACCGAATGTTGACGGTAGCATGAAATATCCCATTCTCATAACTCGTGATTTGTCGAAAGCGAAGCAATGGGTGAAGGATGTTAGCCTTGGAACTGAGCGATATGGTATCATTGCAAGCTCTGGTGCTAAGCGCTTAAGAGCAGATGGAGTTATTGTTCCGAAGGATATCGAGGTGGAGAAGTGGTTTTTGGAAGGCAAGGACGATGTAAATTCCTCGTGTTTTATGGAGGTGGCTGTATCTGAGTTTAAAATACAGGGATTGGAAATTGATTATTCTGTCGTTGCTTGGGAAGGCGATTATAGGTTTAATCAAGGTGACTTTACATACAACAAATTTGAAGGCTCTTCTTGGAAGAAGATTAATAGTGAGATAGAACGCGATTATTTGAAGAATTCTTATCGTGTGCTACTAACTCGTTCTCGCCAGGGATTTATTATTTATGTGCCCAAAGGGAACGAAGAGGATATTACTCGCGATCCGGCCTTTTATGATGAGACATACGCATATTTGAAGAGTATAGGGATAGTAGAGATTTAATTATGGTAGAAGTTGTAGCAGCCCTTATATGGGATGACGATAAATTTATGATCTGTCAACGACCAGCAAACAAGGCAAGAGCTCTCCTTTGGGAGTTCGTTGGTGGTAAGGTCGAGCAAGGCGAAACGAAAGAACAGGCGCTCGTCAGAGAATGTAAGGAAGAATTGAACATTCTTCTTTCTGTCGGTGACGTCTTCATGGATGTGATACACGAGTATCCAGATCTAACGGTGTATTTGACTTTGTTCAACGCAACAATAGCCGAGGGAGAACCGCAGAAATTGGAGCACAACGATATCCAATGGATCACGCCAAGCGAGATTACAAATTACGACTTCTGCCCGGCAGATGAAGAAATATTGACAAAACTAATAGAAAGCAGAAAATGAGATGGATATTTGCCATAATATTTTATATTTCTTGAACAATTACGCAGGAAAGAAACATGACCAAAATGACATCAATGAGACTACATATGGACAACTTGCATATGAATCTGCAAAGTTGCTCGGACTTAGGTTTGAGTCAAAAATCAACGGCTTTAAATTTATTGGTTCGACTAAGTGGCAAAATTCAGGTAATATAAAAAACTATTTTTGGCTTCAATTTAAGAGAGCGAAACATATCGATAGTCCTTTTAGCATCTCTATTTCGAATGTTAATATAGGCGGTAAGTATCACTTTAAGGTGTATTTGGAGATAGCAGATAAGGAGTACGAAAAGGCCTCTAACAAGTTGCAACTTCGTCAAATGTTTTGGCACTCTATTATTGATGTTGAGCAACCAAATTGCGAATTCTATTATGAAGGAGTAAACCCCAATCCCTATTATCCCACTAGATATATACATGAGAGACTGGGAAGTCAGTTTGAGAGTGCAACGTTGAATTTAGCCAAGTTTTACAAAATAACAACTAATATAAGCGTTATTGTAGAAGATGGAGAGACAGATGCTTCTATCATTGAAAGATTAACAGATGCATTTAATGAGCTAATCCCGGGTTATGATGCGATTTTTGACGAAGCGCCTAAACCGGTCATGCCGAAAAAAGATAATTGGATTATTCCGTGTGATTATAAACAGTACGATATTATTCGTGCGTTTGCTAAGCACAAAGAATTAGACTGGCATGTAACACAACAAACAAAGAGTATAAAGAGTGGTGACA
>JAFVUB010000008.1 GCA_017502915.1 Clostridia bacterium | reverse complement strand
CTGTAAGATCTTTAATGATCGGCAATAATTCACTTACCTTCTCATATTTCCTTGACATAACAAAACCTCCTATGGTAGTACTTTAATTCTACCATAGGAGGCTCTTTTTTTCAATTGTCCGTTTTTAACGGACTTGTGCACTTTCGACTTGCTCTTTTTTGGTGGAGCTTGCTTAACGAAAGTCGAACCTGCCCACGGTAATTAATAATCAAACTCTGTATCAAGATATTCCTGCGCGGTGCCGTACCAGTCAGTGCTATCGTCTATGTTAATATACAATTCAGGATATAAGGCTATCAAAATCTTAATAAGCCTTTTAAAATCTATGGATCTATGCGCGCTTATAATATTTACTATTGGATTTGTTATTGGTATTTTTTTCTGTTGCTCTTTTAATTCGTTTATGTGTTCCTCATCACTGGCACCGTCGAAAAAACCATTGTTGTCGATACTAAAATTCCAATGATGTTTATTTGTAGACCAGAAAGAATTTTTTTCATTTGTTTCAACATCTTTTATATTGTTTGAAATTTTCGCTCTACAGTCTTCGAATCTTATAGGTTGATCAGTGAATATAATAATATCTCTCATTTTTCGTACTCCTTTATGGTCTGGGTTAATTCTTTCATGGAACATTTAATAATTATTCCATTCTTTTCATAATCTCGTTTTGTTGGCGCATGAATATCAGGTGCATATAAAATATGTTTCTTTTTCACAGTGTCGGCATATCTTTTTTGGCTTTGAAACTGAAATAATTTATGCGACACTTTGCCACTTTTTACTTCTATTATACATTTTTTTGTGATAATGTCAAGTTCTCTCGGTTGTCCGATGTGTGGATCAAATTTGTTTTCATTTACAAATTGAACACTTCCCGGAAGCTCCGACTCTATTGCACAAAAAACATCAAAGACCAAAGGGTCTCTGCTTTTCTTCGCTCGGATATATAGAACTTCTCGACGTTGCTCCTCTCTTTTTCTCGCTTTTTCTTTACGTGTTGGTTCGCTTGGTGGATATAACTTTGCATAATCTGTTTTAGCAAATCTACCCGTGTGCGGATCGTAATTTTGTTGGCGTCCGCCTGCACCTTTCTTAGTTGGCATGTTTTGCCTCCTTTCGTGTTAGTCGTTTTTATTATCTCACACTAAAACGAAAAAGAGAACGTAGTTGAATGCGAATCAACTAGACAAACTTGTCTAGTTTTGGTATAATAGTAAAAAAGGAGGTTGTCAAATGACAAATATTAATAAAGATTTTTTGACCGCAATAGGTAACAGATTACGCGAATTGCGTAAAAATAAAAAGCTCACACAAGTTCAGTTGTCAGAAGTTCTTTCCAACAAATATTACGTTGATATTAGTGACAAAAGCATCAGTCGTTATGAAAACGGGGAAAGTTTGCTAGAAACAGAAAAACTTATATCCCTCGCAGAATTTTTTGAAACATCTACCGAGTATATACTTTACGGAAGGAAAACAGGCGATGAAGAATCGTTCACCTGGTATGATACATTCAAAAGACTAAATCGATTGATATATCCATTAGCAGTTGGAATAGGACAAGCTGATAGCGATGGCAAGATATATCTTCAGTTATGGGATGATGAAATGAAGCTTTATTATTCAAGACTCCAATCTTTTGGCATAGACAAGAGATATGTGTTTGAGAACAAGGCAGGAGATCCTCAATTTGATGTAACCGATATGGACGCGCTTTTTGTTGATTTCAAAAACGATCGGGAACAACTTGCACCCACTTTGGAGCGATACAACAAATATTTAAAGAGTCAAGGAATTGATCCAGAGATGTTTTTGAAACATAGGATTGATGAAATTCGATCTAAACGAGAAAACTAAGGCGAGGATTGTTCATAAACTAGGATTTTGACGGCAAGCGTCAATATTTCCACACTCTGCGACTGACAAGCGAGCTTGTCGATCTTCGAGTGGAAATGCGAGAGCTCAGTCGACCGGTTATAACTAATCACGCCCGTGGCGTGTATATCATCAAAACGGAGTTTTGTATATCACCAACACAACGTGTTGTATATCATCATCGCGGAAGATAATACAGCCTACGGCTGATGATATACACCTACGGTGATGAGATGCAGACCAAGGTCTGATGATATGCCATTGCTTCCGCAATGGATAAAAAATAACGGCTTCCGAAGAAGCCGTTATTTTTGGTGGAGCATAGGGGATTCGAACCCCTGACCCCAACACTGCCAGTGTTGTGCGCTCCCAACTGCGCTAATGCCCCAACGCCGTATATTCTATCACAAACCTTCTCTTTTGTCAATAGAAAACCAAAAAAATTTTATTAAATCTCTCTCTTTATTTCATATCGCGACACCTACCGACCCGTTTTCGACCTTATTCAAGTTTATCGGTGTCATTTCGCGCCGAGCCGCATAATATATTAAGGAAAAGAGGTCGCGCGTCGGCCTCAATATCCTATTCATATCTATCAAGGAGGTATTTTTATGGCAGATTGCAGATTCCCCTGCCCCTCGCCCTCGCGCGAGAGCGTCTGCATCGAGACCAACCGTATACTCGACTCCTGCCGCGACCGCGATTGCTTTGAAAACGTTCGCGTTTTCCTCACCGGATTCGGCAACGACATAATCGCCCGCACCGGCGCCGTTCGCGCCAAGGAAGCCGAGATAGTTTGGACCTCTATCGGCATCGATCCGATACAGTTCAACCGCGGCTTTCATTCGGTCTCGATCCGTTATTTCATTCGTATGACCTTTGAGGCCTGCGTCGGCGGCGGCCGTTCTCAGGAGTTTGACGGTATGGCGGTGCTTGACAAGAACGTCGTGCTTTACGGCGGTGAGAGCTCGGTCAACGTTTTCAGAAGCGATTCCGAAAACGCAGGCTTTTGCTCGCTCCCCGAGCCCTGCACCTCTTGCCGCAGTCTTCCCACCGCCGTTGTTGAGGTGGTTGATCCCGTCGTTCTCGGTGTTAAGATCGTGGACGAAAAATGCGCTTGCCGTTGCGTTTGTTCCTGCCACGACATTCCGCTCCCCGTTGTCTCCTGTCTCTCTGGAGAGCTTTGCCCCGAAAGCAGCGGACGTTATCTCGCCGTCTCTCTCGGAATCTTCTCGGTCGTTCGTCTCATTCGTCCCGGTCAGTATCTGGTTTCGGCAAGCGAATACTCGGTTCCCGATAAGGAATGCTTCGAGCCGTCCGACAGCGATCCCTGCAGCGTTTTCAGAAAGATGCCCTTCCCCGTTTCGGAGTTTGGCGTTCTCTCCGCGCCCCCATCCCCTTCTCCCTGCAAGGACAGATCCGAAAAGCACTGTAATTGCTAAAAAAGAGGACTGTTGCTCCGCAACAGTCCTCAATTTTTTTATTTATTCCAGCTACGGGCGCGAAGCTCGTTTCTCTTGATCTTTCCGCTGACGGTCTTCGGCATCTCGTCAAGGAATTCAACGATTCTGGGATACTTGTACGGCGCGGTATGCGTCTTGACGTAATTTTGGATCTCCTTCTTCAAGGCGTCACTTGCGACCGTACCGCGGGTCAGAACGATATCAGCCTTAACGACCTGTCCGCGTATCTCGTCGGGCGCGGCGGTAACCGCGCACTCAAGAACGTAGGGCAGCTCCATAATAACGCTTTCGATCTCAAACGGACCGATTCTATATCCCGAGGATTTGATAAGGTCGTCGGTCCTTCCAACGTAGTGGAAATATCCGTCCTCATCTCGCCACGCCGTATCACCCGTATGGTAGAATCCGTCGTGCCACGCCTCATCGGTATACTCTTTGTTATTATAATAGCCAATAAACAGTCCCGGTGTTTGTCCTATCTCGGTCTTGATGCAGATCTCGCCCGTCTCACCGTCCTCGACCTCGTTGCCGTCGGCGTCTATCAGATGCACGTCGTAAAGCGGCGACGGCTTACCCATCGAGCCGGGCTTGGGCGTCATTCCCGCAAAGTTTCCGACTATGACCGTAGACTCGGTCTGACCGAACGCTTCGGTCAGCGGCAGTCCGGTCGCCTTCTTCCACTGGTCGTAGACCTCGGCGTTGAGCGCCTCTCCGGCGATAGACGAATGCTTGATGGACGAAAGGTCGTACTTCGACAGATCCTCCTTTATAAAGAAGCGATACATCGTCGGCGGAGCGCAGAACGAGGTTATGCCGTGCTCCTTGAACATCGGCAGAATATCGTCGGCGTGGAAGCGGTCAAAGTCGTAAACGAACAGACCTCCCTCGCAGAACCACTGCCCGTACATCTTTCCCCACATAGCCTTTGCCCAACCGGTATCGGAAATGGTGAGGTGCAGACCGTCGGGGTCTATGCACTGCCAATAGCGGGCGGTGGGATAATGACCGAGAGGATATTTATGAGAATGCATTGCTATCTTCGGATATCCCGTCGTTCCCGAGGTGAAGTACATAAGCAGAGGATCGTCTCCACCGACGTCGGTCGGCTCAAGCTTGGATCTGAACATACCGATCTCGCCGTCGTAATTATGCCAACCCTCCCTCTCGCCGTTAACTATGATCTTGGTCATAACGGTGGGGCTCTTGGGAAGAGCCAACTCGATCTGCTCTGCAACGTCGCCGTCTGCCGTGGAAACGACCGCCGAGACGCCTGCGGCGTTGAAACGGTACTCAAAGTCGTGCTCAACGAGCTGATTCGTTGCGGGAATGGCGATCGCACCGAGCTTATTTAGCGCCGGCATTATCACCCAGAACTGGTAATGACGCTTCAGCACGAGCAGAACGCGGTCTCCCTTCTTGATGCCGAGAGACTTGAAATAGTTTGCCGCGCGGTTCGACTCACGACTGATGTCGTCAAAGGTAAATTTGCGAACCGTCTTATCGTTCGAGACGTGAACGAGCGCGGTTTTGTTCGGCTTCTGGCGCGCGATCTCGTCTATAACGTCATAACCGAAGTTGAACTTATCTATATTCTTAAAGCTGATGCCATTAAATATCCCGTGATCGTCGGTGGTCGTCTCAATAAACCTCTCGGCGACCTCGGACGCAGGAGTTGCCGGAACCGGCATGGTAGATACCTCTTCGTCTGCCTTTGTGTCACCCTTAACGACGATGGCATAGAAATCACAGTCGCGTCCGCCAACGGCGATCATTCCGTGAGGCTCGGAGCTGTTGAAAACAGCCGTGTCTCCCTCTCGCAGTATCTCAACGTTATCACCAACGACCAGCTTGAGGCTTCCGCGAATGATTATGTCGATCTCCTGACCCGAGTGAGTTGAGAGCTTGATGGGCTCCTTCTGCTCGGCCTCGCTATACTTGGCGTGAACCAGAAACGGCTCTGCGATCTTACCCTTGAACTGCGGCGCGAGGTTTATATAGTCAAACTCCGAACGACGGTCGACCTGCGTTCCTCCGCCGGCACGAATGACCGACAGCGTTTCAAGCTGAGGGCTCTTACCCTCGATAATGTCGTTGACATCGACCCCGAAGCGAAGCGCGCACTTATGTATAAACGAAATGCTGAGGTCGTACTCCCCTGCCTCGGCGGCAAGGTATCTCTCCTCGCTGACTCCCGTGACGCTCGCCATCTCGGAGACGCTTATTTCAAGTATCTCACGAAGCTCGCGTATTCTTTCGGGTATCTGTTGAATCTTGGTGTCCATATAAGGCCCTGCCTTTCCTAAATTAAACGAAAATCCGTCTCAAAGCTTGGCTTTGAGACGGAATAAATATCCGCGGTACCACTCAAATTGCGCGTATTGCGCCACTCATACCCCATCAGGTATTACGCCTTAACGCGGCGGAACGGGCGCACCTACTGCAATTTTCAGAGCGCCGACTCGGAAGCGACAAGCCTCAAGCTACTCACCGTGCGCTCGCACCGACCGCGCACTCTCTGCAGGCTTTCACGTGACGCCTTCTTCGTCAAAGTCGTTACACTGAAGTATACCATATTTTTTTCTGTTTGTCAAGAGCTTTTTTGTCTCAAAGCGCGTCGAAACGTCGAACTCCCCATTTTTTCAACACTTTATAAAGGATCAGACAGACGAGAGCAAAGAGTAAAGTCAGCACAATCATTGCGGCGGCAGTGATCCACGGCTTATCACCGACGATCACATAAGACGCAGTAAGGAGAAGCGCCCCTCCTCCGACAACAAACGCCGCAACGCCCGGAACGAACATTCCGAGAAACGACGCAAGCCCTTGCTTTACGGGCTGGACCTCGTTCGTCCAGTTGAGCTTAGGGAAGCGCAGGTTTATGATCAAACCGAATAGTGCGGCAAAAAGGTTGAACACCAAGGGCAGCAGGAAATACGGTATCAGTTCGAACGCGTTGGGTCTCGCGACGAGGCAAAGTATTCCAGATGCTATGAGAGAGGCGGGGACGGCAAATGTCATATGCAGGGCAACCTTTGCGAGCAGTATCTTTTCGGCCTCTATCGGCAGGCTTCGTATTATCCAGAGCTGCTTTCCTTCAAGCGAGACCGACGACGCCGTGAACATAACCGTTGACGAGATAAGACAGATCAAAAGCGCCGCGCAAAGCGGAAAAATCCTCTCTATTCCGGGCATTTCTTGGGCGAGGAAGGTCATCATCTCACCCGTATCGGTCTGCGTTATGATAATTGCAAAAATTATCATCATAAGAGTTCCGATTCCTGCATTCATAAGATACGTCGAGCAGTTAACCGTTCTCAAGAGCTCACGCATATAGAGCGCCTTACCCGAGGTCGCCGCTTTAAGCGAGCGGCCCGCGTGGTATCTGCTCTTCTTCGCTCCTCGCCTGTCGGTAACTATACCGATAAAGCTACGCGAGATCAGACCGAGCACTACAACGAACGGAACGACCATGACAACGAGCGACAAAAGCGTGTTGACCGCGCTTCGGTCTGCAACAGCGCTTCCTATCCATTTAAGCGGAGGAAGATACGCGGCTATTTTATTGGCAAACGATGCAAGGCTATCGAAGACCGCGCTCATATCGGCGTTCTCTTCAAGCGACGTCATAGCATCCATAAATCGAGTGTACAACCAAAAATACAGAACTAAAAAGGCAATCGAGATAGCCGTCGTTACGAGCTGCTTACGCTTTATCCTCGCCGTTATTGCCGAAACCGCCCAGCCAACGAGACTATATATCGACACCGCCAGAAGCGGCACTGCCAGCACCAAGAGGCAGAATATCAGCACGCGGATAGGGTCTATACCGTAAAAGCTCACGTACACCCCGCCGAACACGCCACCGATCCACAGTCCCATAAGATAGTCGGGAAGCATCATAACTATGATACGTGAAGCAAGGATATCTCTTGGTCGGATCGGCATTGAAAGCAAAAGGTCGTTGTCCTTGGCGTTAAACAGATGACTTTGCGAGCTGAATATACCAAGGAACACCGACAGTACAAAGTTTAGTCCAAACGGGAGTGCAAAGTAAAACCACGCGTATCCGTTTTCAACCAGCGGCACACAAATCGTCAAAGAAGAGCCGATCAGCATAAACGAAAACACGCCGATCACATAGGCAAAAAGTATCGCGATCAGAACGATCATTCCAACCGACGTCTTTTTGCCGGTTTTTCGCGCCTTTGCGTTAAAACTTGAAAGCGTTGCCGACATGAGCTCGGACAGCTGTTTTTTTATCAGTGTTTTAAGCATCTTTTTCTTCCTCAAGCTCAAGGAATACCTGCTCAAGCGAGGTATCTCCCTTGACCTCCTCCATGCTTCCCGAAACGACCAGCTTGCCTGCCTTGATTATCGCAATTCGGTCGCAAAGCTTTTCAGCGACCTCAAGAACGTGGGTCGAGAAGAAGATAGCTCCACCGGCTTCGCAATGCTCTCGCATCAGGCTCTTAAGGGTGTGCGCGGCGACCGGATCAAGACCTACGAAGGGCTCGTCAAGCATTATGAGCTTCGGCTTATGAATGAGCGCCGAGATAACGGCAAGCTTCTGCTTCATTCCGTGAGAATACGCCGAGATGGGCTGAGCGAGGTCGTCGGTCAGTGAAAACATATCGGTGTAGCGGTGTATCTCGGTCTCACGGGTATCCTTCGAAACGCCAAAGACGTCGCAGATAAAGTTCAGATACTTAATACCCGTCATATATTCGTAAAGATCGGGGTTATCGGGAATATACGCGAGTCGACGCTTACACTCGATCGGGGCGTCCTTCAACGAAACACCGTCAACATATATCTCTCCCGCATCGGGCTGCAAAAGTCCGCAGCAAGCCTTGAGGGTGGTCGTCTTACCGGCGCCGTTGTGACCTATGAAGGCACAAAGCTCACCGGGAGCTATGTGCAGAGTCAGGTCGTCAACCGCCGCCTTTTCTCCGTATTTTTTAGTTAGATGTTCGATCTTGAGCATATTACTCTCCTAAAACGACTATTTATATTTATTATAATTATATCGCAGAATTGACGTCTTGTCAAGCAAAAGGAGGTTGCCTGTCGCGTATCATTCTTTCTCGCTCGGCATAGTATTTTAACAGACCAAATTAAAAACACGGGAGGCTTTATGCTGTTAACAAGACCTTATTTTCGCGAGCGAGCCGTGGAATACGCCCGCCGCTGGGCACTTTCGCGCAATCCCCTTTTCATTGATTTCACGGGTGTTGGCGGCGACTGTACCAGCTTTGTTTCACAGTGCGTGCTGGCGGGCTGCTGCACTCAAAACTACACTCCAACCTTCGGCTGGTACTACGTAAGCGCAAACGACCGCGCGCCAGCCTGGAGCGGAGTTGAGTTTTTCTATAATTTTCTGATAGGCACGGGGGGCTACCCCAACCATCTGTCGCGCGTCGGACCGGTGGGAATTGAGGTTCGCGCAAATCGGGTTGAGCCCGGAGACGTCGTTCAGCTTTACAACGACGTGGGCGACTACTATCACACCCTTCTAATTTCAGCAATCGAAAACGGCGAAATACTCGTCTGCGCCCACTCGGACAATGCCCTCGACCGACCGCTTTCAAGCTATATAAACGCCTCGGGCGTGCGCTTTATACATATCCAAGCCGCTCTGACAGAGCTTGAGGACGACACCTGCTTCACGTCGCTGATAAACGGAAGTTCTATTGAATAAAAAAAGAAAACCTCATCCGAAAGGATGAGGTTTTTTGATTGAACGCGCTTAACGAAAGTTGACTCTGCCAAAATACTTAATAATCAAACTCCGTATCGAGATACTCCTGAGCGGTGCCGTGCCAATAATCCATTTCGTTGACTTCAACATAAAGCTCGGGATATATTCTCATCAATACTGCAATAAATCGCTTGGCATCAACGGAACGATATGCTTCAAAGAAATTGATATACGGTTCTTTTATAGGTATTAAGTCTTTATCAGCCTCAAATTCTTCTTCGCTTTCATAGAAATTCATGTAATCTTCAAATCTCTCGTTGTAAAACCAAAGATATGAGCGCCATTTGCCACCAACCGATATTTGAACCTCGTCAAGATTATTGGTGCCGCGAATGTTCTTAATTTCGTTGTTTAAGCTATCGAAACAATCTTTTGCTGTCATTGGCCGGCTTGTATAAAAATAGAAATCTCTCATTTCTCATGCTCCTTCATCATATTTATCAAATCTGTATAGTTTGACACGATTGTAATGCCCATTTTGCCGTATGTGTTCCTGGCAATTTGGGGCATTTTAGGCGCATAAACAATATGTATTTTACCTCTGCTTTCGGCATATCTTTTTTGCCCTTCAAATTGCCGTAGCCCTTTTCTTACTTTTTTACCGCTCTTAACCTCTATTATACACTTTTTTGTGATAATGTCAAGTTCTCGCGGTCCCCCCAAGAAGCAATCCATTTTTTCTTCGTTTACAAATAGCACGCTTCCAGGAAATTTAGACTCTATTGTGCAAAAAACATCAAAAACGAGCGGATCTCTGCTGTTTTTAGCTCGATTAAACAACACTTCTCTCCTTTGTGCTTCTCTTTTTTGCGCTTTTTCCTTATCCGAGCGTCTGCAAAATTAGCGGTAAAATTGAAGCCACCACATTTTTGTGGTGGCTTTTGATATGCAGAAAGCAAAGAAAAGCCCCGCGCAAGGCGGGGCGAGTAATCAATTATAATAATTTTTCAAATCAATCAAATTTTTCTCTGATCTTTTAATATTGAATTGCGCTGTCGGTAAAGCGTTGTGATTGGGGAGAGACATAAGCGTCCTGCAGAATTCATTTGCCGTGATATTGAGTTCCGCATACGCGGACGATGCATAACCATGCGCCAAATCAATGGAAATCTGAACGTATTCTATTAAATCGTGCGCCATGATCTGCACCAAAAAGCTCTCAACATTGGGAATACCAGAGCTACCCCAGTCGGCTATGCTAAAATTCGTATCACGATACGATATACCACTCATAATCCGCCTGCATTCGTCGCTGTCCTTGGTATCTGTTATTTCAAAGGGGAGATATTTCTCCGCAAGATTATCGCTTTCGCTATTATTTATAGAATACTTATACCTCGCGTCCGGATTTCTGATCTGCTTGCCTGTATTGATCCATATTTGATTTTCTTCCGCGCAATGAGTCAGCAATGCAACAAAATTCTCCATTTCTCTGCCGAATGGAACACGCATAAAATATATCTTTCCGGTAATCAACATGACATTACTCCTGCTGTTGTAAATTATGACTGTTATGAGATACTATCTTTCATTTTAGTCTCCATTTTTGTTTTGTTCTTTTTTGTTCTAATATGAAAACATTTCACACTTATTAGGCATCATAACTTGAAGATGGATTATCCCCGGCAAAATTCCATCCCGAAAGCAGATATTCCTCTCCGTTTTCGGCAACAATCTCGCGTTTGATTACATAATCTATAGACGCCGGGCACTTTTCTTGGCTGTAGTACCATTGATTCCCTACACAGCACGGAATCATTCCATCTCCGCCTTTTATGGTATACGCACACAAATTGTACACATATTCCCGCTTATGGTCTCTGCCTGTAACCAAAAGCTCAGTGCGAATCAAGCCGACTCCGCTCGCATAATAATGGGTTTCGATCGTATCGCCAATGATCCGCTCGCCATTTTTCTCTACCCGTCGTATGGTAAAAACTCGGCAAAGATACTCTTTACCATCCGCTTGGCAGGTAACGGTTTCGTCCGAACGCCGAATCATCTCCATTTCCTTGGACATATATTTGGAAGTGCCGACAGTCATAGCTTCGTCCGCGATTTCCTTCACCTCACCCGAGACATTTAGGGAATCCATAGTTTCATACCACTCTCTGTACCCTTTCAATATTACAACGTCAAAGCACACCCCCTTTGCCGTCTTGTGAAGAGCCTCACAGGCAAATATCGGTGACAAGAAAATGCTTTCTCCTTTTGAAAAAATCGTTCCTCCAAATGACCAATAATGGTAAAAATCCCGATTGCCTCGCCGACCAATTTGGCAAAGTATTTCCCGCACAGCTCGGCAAGAGGCGTATTCTTTGGACGTTTGATCCAACAATTCAAGTGCTTTTTCGCAAAACGCGATTCGTTCTTTTGTACTTCCACATTCACTCACCGCAAGATTCGCATACAGTTCGCCGGCGCTGTGATGCAAACCAAGAGCAAGGAAATATTCAATCCCACTTTGATAAAAATTCATTTTCTCCCGACGGTCCTTATCAGTCGGATAGAAAGGCATGGCCAAATAGATGCTTTTAACAAGTGTCATATCCCCCAAGCCCTTTGCTTCGGATACCAGGCGGGCAAACACGTCAAAAAAGTCATTCCGCAAAGGATCAACGAACGGAGAACTCCATCGTAGCAGAAAAACGATTTTATCGTATGTGATCGGCAAATCCGGATTTGCCATGATAAAATCGAACATTTCATCCTTTCTGATCTGAAAATTATTAGGCCACTCCTGAATGGCAGTTTGTTTTATTTGCTCTAATACTTCATATCGCCGATCTTCATTGTGTTTTGTTATATTCATATCCTTCTCCCTTATCGCTATATAACAGAACAAAAGCCATTTCCCACAGTGACAAAAGCGATCTGTTCGCCCGATAGCAATCGGCAATAATGATCAATCTTTTTGATCAGCTCCTCGCGTTCCAGCCTCAAAAGATTAATTTTTTTGTCCGAAAAGGCGACCCACAAAAGATATTTTATTTGACCCGCGATCCACTCGGGAACAGTTGTGGGCTTCGTAAATTCTACTCGACGGCTTATGTCGCATTTCATAATCGACTGCCAAGCGCAGTAATTTTCTTCGTTCAACAATTTCTCGGGCGTTCTTTCATCACCGTGTGATAGAAAATCTCTTGCAATAGCGAGGATCGAGCGTTCCGATGAGGTAAGCATACCTTCCGAAATACGATAAAAGGATTGATAGCAAACAAAGCCGTTACCCGAAAGCGCTTCAATCAACTGATCCATTTCTTTGTTATTGTACCTCTCGCTCGGAGCAGCTTGTATTCTCGAAAGAGCAAGAGAAATAAAGATGGCGTTGATGTCAAGTGCATTTTTGATTTGTTCAATAGCTGAAAAGTATAGTTCATCGAGCCTTTTTTCAAAAGCCTCTCGCGAAAGATTGTCCGTACGGTAGGCTGTAAGTAGTTCCAATAGTATTTGTTTCATCATATTATCTCAAGTTTTCTATTTTTTCACACCAAAGAATTTCATCCGGCCAAGGCTCGTTATAAGAGAATCCTTCCAAGCAGCTTATAAATCCGTTTTTGATCCATAAAATATAGTCACTCCCATGCTGCAAGCCGTTTATATTCCATTGGTGCTTGCCGAGCTGTAGGTTTTCACCATCTCTAAGTGTGTCTTCTCCGGCAGTCACTGCATAATAGGTTGAAAATCCATATGTAGAGAACTCTCTTTTTTGTACGGTAAGCTTCTCAAACTGTGATTGTAATTTTTGTTTGTATTCCGGATATTGCTCAACGATATCGCTGATAATTATTTTTTCAAATTCATCAAATTTCATTGCCATCCTCCAATAACACTATCGGCATCTAAAATATCAAAAGGTGCTTTAAGTTTTGTATCCTTTAGGCATTGTCGCTTTTACCGTCTTGACAACATACCCGGTTAATCCATTCAAAAGCATTTTTGTCGAAAGATTTTTGCTGTCAACAGCCACAAGCGACTCTCGAAAATCATATGAAGGCAGATCAATACAACCATCGTGCCACATACATATTAGTCGTTCGATTTGGGCTTCTCCGCTTTTCTTTTTTTCAATAAGAAACTTCATAACATTCTCTGTTTCGATTGAGAAATTTTTATTCTGGAATATAATAAAATCAACCGTGCCTTTAGCGGTTAGAATCGCCACCACATTGCCTTTTGAAAGTTTATCAGCTTCTATGCTTGCTCTGTTTAGGAGGATTTCCCATTGAGTATCGAGGGCATCAATCCCCTTCTCATTTACCCAGCTTCGCGCTTTTCGATGCGGAAGAAATCTTTCTAACAACTCAATATATTCTATAAAGCGTTTATCTTCGCGAATTATATCAAACAGCGGTTTTTTATTGTAGCCTCCCATATTGAACACACATTTCTCAAGCTTATTATTAACATCGATGACAATATTAACGGAATTCAACACGGGAACAGAGCCGTAAAGCACGCTTCCTTCAGGCAATTGATACAGTACTAAAAGATGCTCGGTAGCTAATGCAAACATTTCGAGACATTCTTCAACACGTCCGTTAATCAAAAGAGCCTCCGCATATCTTACCTCTGCAATAATACGATCAAAGATAAAAATATCGTCTACCTGTTTCGAATAAAGGGAAAGTGTACCAAACGCCGTCTTATATCTTTTAGGATCACAAAATTCTGTTCCTTGTGCTCTCATATCAGCGCGAACACTGTCGGTCAAATAATAAATGGTGTTTTTGATATGCTCGTACAGAATTTTTTGGTTTTGTTCGCTCAATTTATCGACATTTTGTTTTCTTGCATATCTTGTCAGTAAAAGCTCATCCCAAAAGTTTGCTCTAATATATTCGGGGAGCTGATATTCGTCTGCCCAATGTGTCAGGTTATCTTCGTCTTCGTAAGCGGCCACGGTACTTAAAAGAATCACACGGTCGCTCATATTTGATATTCTCAGGCGATCTCGAATCATTTGCCGAGCGCTTTCAATTCGGCTCTCTAAATCATTTAGTATAAACCGTCTATAGGCTTTAATATCCATTAAATGTCGAAAAAAGTTGATCAGATAAGGCAACTCCGTATGTGCCAATTCTTCATGAATTTCAAGAATACGAAGTTCATTTTTCACCCTTTCGGATTCATCATCGATATTTGCCATACTGCGTTCAAATGACTCTTTTTTCAAGCGATCACTTCGTTGCTCTTCACTCCCCATGATCTCGTCTATGGTTACGTTGAGATATTTTGCAAGCTTCGGCAAAAGAGTAATATCAGGGAACGCTTGACCGTTTTCCCATCGGCTCACAGCTTGAGGAGAAACAGACAAAAGTGTTGCAAGATCACCTTGGGTAAGGCCTTTCTCCGTGCGAAATCTTTTTATGTTCTCGGCAATCTGTATTTGCATCTTGAACCTCCTGCATTTGGTGATTATATTATATCACACAACAGTAATTTATTAAAGCAATTCACAAATGATAAAAATCAACTGCAAATTGATTAGTATACTCCAATCTTTGGTTATTGATATCATCAGTGTGATTATATTTTATCATATAAGAGTGCAACAGTCAATTATCAATTTGTTGTTTAGCAATCAAGTATCGCTTGTTTTCCGCTTTCCCGACGCCCGCATCTGGGGCAAGCATAGCGCGTGGCAGTCCACGCACGACCGGGCAGAAGCCCGAACCCACTATCCGCAGAGGTATGATGTATAAAGGCTCCCTCCGGGAGGGAGCTGGCGCCGAAGGCGACTGAGGGAGAGCGCGTTACAATAAAGCTTATCAAAACTCCAAAGTCACGCAGGCTCCTTCCACCGCTATCGCGGTCCCCCTCCCTCTCGGAGGGAGGCTTTGGAAAGCTACCGCCAATGGAAAAACACCACCAAAGAAAAATCCTTGGTGGTGTTCGTGTTTTCTCCGCTAAGAATGCAGAGGAGAAAGGATGAGGTTTTTTGGTGGGCCATCAGGGACTCGAACCCCAGACCGACCGGTTATGAGCCGGTAGCTCTAACCAACTGAGCTAATGGCCCCCATTAGACAGCTCTATTATTATATCCTATGACTCGCGGTTTGTCAAGTCCTTTTAGCAAAAAAATCAAAAAGCAAACCGTGATTTTGACGGGTATTTTCGCCGTTATTCCTCCAACTTCGCTTTTCGTCTTTCAAGCTCACGTCTCCGTCTTTCGAGATTTACGACGAAATATCTTTTTCTCATTCTTTCGACAACCTCTTTCGGATCAGCGTTACAGATCGCCAGCTCCTTCGGTAAAGCATTTTTGCAAAAGCTGTCAAACTTCGTCGGCGGCAAAAGACAAAACGAGACCAGCTTTTTATTTTTCAATCTCATCGTCGGAACGACGAACTGTTGCAGATTCTCGTGCAGAGTCAGGTCGGTCTGCTCGTAATAGCTTCCGATCCGTCGCTCCCATAGCGCTTCGTCAAAGGCTCTTATTACGAACTCCCTCTCTCGCGCGTCAAAGACGACGAACTCAACTCCCGACGCTCTGTATAAAAATCTCCCCTCGCGGATATGCTCTCGCAGCAGCCCTGCTCGCTCAAGATATCGCACGCCGAAGGCTATCTCATCGTTCGGGCGAGTCAGCCTCTCTGCGATCTCGGACACCGAAACCAACCTTCTGCACTCCGCCACACAAACGTATATTTCAAATAAATATTTTTGAGTCATAATCATTAAAGACCACGGGGCTGCCGCGTTAGCAGCAACCCCGTTTTTGATTATATGATTAGTCGACCAGCTTCAGGATCGCCATCTCAGCGGCGTCTCCTCTGCGGGGACCGATCTTATAGATGCGTGTGTATCCACCGTCTCTCTCGTCATACTTAGGAGCGATCTCGGTGAACAGCTTGGTCACGACATCCTCCTTGGTGATGAATTTAAGAGCTGCACGGCGGCTGGCGAGCGTGTTCTTCTTGCCAAGAGTGATCATCTTCTCAGCCAAGGAACGCACTTCCTTTGCGCGGGTCAGCGTGGTCTCTACCGAGCCGTTTTCAAGCAGATATGTCGTAAGACCGCGGAGCATCGCCATTCTGTGAGCCGTAGGTCTGCCGAGCTTTCTTGTACCGGGCATTTTTCATTCCCTCCTTCTTGAGTTCTTACTTCTCACTCGTCCTCTTTTTTGAGGTCAAGTCCGAGCGAGTGCAGCTTCTGGATAACTTCTTCCAACGATTTCTTTCCGAGGTTACGGACCTTGATCATGTCCTCCTCGGTGCGGTTGATAAGATCTTCAACCGTGTCTATGCCGGCGCGCTTCAAGCAGTTGAAGCTTCTGACCGACATATCAAGCTCTTCAATGGTCATCTCAAGAACTTTCTCTTTGATGGTCTCCTCGCGTTCGACCATTATCTCTGTTTTCTTAGCTTCATCCGAAAGTTCGACAAACAGGTTGAGATGCTCGTTGAGGATCTTGGCGCCCAGAGAAATCGCTTCCTTAGCCGAGATCGTTCCGTTGGTCTTGACCTCGAGCGTAAGCTTATCGTAGTCAGTTACGTTGGCAACACGAGTGTTATCAACGGTGTAGCTGACGTTGTATACCGGAGTATAGATAGAATCGGTGAAGATCGTTCCGATCGGTGCCGAAACGTTCTGACCGAGAGTCTGCATATGGATCTGCTTGTTACGGTCCTGAGAAACGTATCCGCGACCGTGATCGAAGGTCAGCTCCATATAGAATCTCTCGTTTCCGGTCAGCGTTGCGATATGGTGATCGGGATTGAGGATCTCTATGTCCGAGTCCTGCTTGATATCTCCGGCGGTTATTTCGCGCTCACCCGTGACGTCGATGATGACGGTCTTGGGCATATTGGCGAACAGCTTGGCTGTGATACCCTTGACGTTCAGAACGATCTCGGTGACATCTTCCTTGATGCCGGGGACCGTTGAGAACTCGTGAAGCACTCCGTCAAGCTTGATGTTGGTAACGGCAACACCGGGCAACGAGCTGAGCAGTATTCTGCGGAGCGAGTTACCGAGCGTAATTCCGTAGCCGCGCTCAAGCGGCTCAACGATAAATCTGCCGTAACTACCATCATCGCTGAGAGCTTCAGTCTTTATATCGGGCTTCTGTATCTCTATCATATTCGAGTAAACCCTCCTTCAATAATTATATTGGGCGCATCTTGGGGTAATTAGACAAATAATGTCTACTTTATCCTTTTTAGGGATTACTTGGAATACAACTCGACGATGAGCTGCTCCTCGAACGGGAAGTCGATGTCTTCTCTTTCGGGCAGAGCAATGACCTTAGCCGAGATGTTCTCGCGGTTTACCTCAAGCCACTTGGGACTGAACTTCGAATCAATGCCTTCGATCAATTCCTTGAACTTGGCAGTATCCTTGCTCGTGGGAGCAACAGTGATAACGTCACCAACCTTGACGAGCATCGAAGGAATGTTTACCTTCTTGCCGTTGAGCTGGAAGTGTGCGTGCAGAACGAGCTGACGGGCTTCCTTGCGGCTCTCTGCCATACCCATTCTGTAGACAACGTTGTCCAGACGGGTCTCGAGCAGCTTGAGCAGGTTTTCACCGGTCATACCCTCTCTACGGTCAGCCTCTGCGAAGTAGTTTCTGAACTGCTTCTCGAGAAGGCCGTAGTATCTCTTGGTCTTCTGCTTCTCGCGCATCTGCATTCCATACTCTCTGGTCTTCTTGTTAGCTGCGCCGTGCTGACCGGGAGCTGTGCTTCTGCGGTCAATTGCGCATTTTCCGGTCATGCATCTCTCTCCCTTGAGGAACAGCTTGGTTCCCTCTCTGCGGCAGAGTCTGCAAACAGGACCTGTATATCTTGCCATTTCAGTATACCTCCGATTATTGATTAAACGCGTCTGCGCTTAGGCGGACGGCAGCCGTTATGCGGTACCGGCGTAACGTCTTTGATCATGGTTATCTGAAGTCCGACAGTCTCGAGAGCGCGGATAGCCGACTCACGTCCCGATCCGGGGCCGCAAACGAATACCTCAACGGTCTTGAGTCCGTGCTCCATGGCTGCCTTTGCGGCAGTCTCAGATGCCGACTGTGCAGCAAAGGGAGTAGACTTTCTCGAGCCCTTGAATCCGAGCTCACCTGCGGATGCCCACGAGATTGCGTTTCCGGCAACGTCGGTTACGGTAACGATGGTATTGTTAAAGGTTGCACGAATGTGGACCTGACCTTTTTCAATATTCTTTCTCTCGCGGCGCTTCTTGATAACTCTTTTAGTTGTAACTTTAGCCATCTTTCATTCCGCTCCTTTATTTCTTCTTGTTAGCGATGGTCTTGGCGGGACCTTTTCTCGTTCTTGCATTAGTCTTGGTTCTCTGACCTCTCACGGGAAGACCTTTTCTGTGTCTAACACCGCGGTAGCAGTTGATCTCGACCAGACGCTTGATGTTCATTGCGACATCACGGCGGAGGTCACCCTCGACATGATACGAAGCCTCTATCTCGTCACGGAGCTTGGCGACTTCACCCTCGGTGAGGTCCTTGGCGCGTGTGTCGGGATTGATGCCTGTCTTGGCAAGTATCTTGTTGGAGCTTGTGCGACCTATACCGTAAATATAAGTCAGAGCGATCTCGATTCGCTTGTTGTTGGGAATATCAACACCTGCTATACGAGCCATTATTTATTCACCTCTCATTTCCGGACTTATCAGCCCTGTCTCTGCTTGTGCTTGGGGTTCTCGCAGATGACCATTACGCGGCCTTTTCTTTTGATGATCTTGCACTTTTCGCAGATTTTCTTAACGGATGGTTTAACTTTCATTTTGTGCTACCATTCCTTTCATACTATTATTTCGCGCGCCAGGTTATACGTCCCTTATCGAGGTCGTAGACCGATACCTCGACGGTGACCTTATCACCCGGCAATATTCTGATATAATTCATTCTAAGCTTTCCGGATATATGTGCTGTCACAATATGTCCGTTGGGAAGCTTAACCTTGAAGACGGCGTTCGGCATTGCCTCGACGACCACGCCTTCAAATTCGATAACATCGTCCTTCGACAGAATAATCCCTCCTCCGAATATAATTCAAATCAAGCCTTCGTCAGAATCATGACTCCGTCCGGCAGAACGGCAACCGTGTTTTCATAATGAGCAGACAGCTTTCCGTCCGCCGTTTTCACGGTCCAACCGTCGTTCAGCTGAACGACCTCATCGGTTCCGACGTTTATCATCGGTTCTATTGCGATAGTCATACCGGTGCAAAGTCTTGTTCCGCGTCCGGGCGTTCCGTAGTTGGGAACGTCGGGCTGCTCGTGCAGCGCGTGACCGACTCCGTGTCCGATAAATCGCTTGACCGTTGAAAAACCGTATTTCTTAACGTAGGAATCCACGGCGTGACCAACGTCTCCGATTCGATTTCCGGGCTTGACCTGTGCCAAAGCCTCGAAAAAGCTCTTTTCGGTGACCTCGATCAGCTTTGCAGCCTCGTCGCTGATCCTTCCGACCGGGAAGGTTCTCGCCGAGTCTCCGTGAAAGCCGTGATAGAAAGCGCCGACATCGACTTTTACGATGTCGCCCTCCTGCAGTATCCGAGTTTTGCTCGGTATACCGTGAATGACCTCGTCGTTCAACGAGATGCAAGCACTTGCAGGGAAGCCGCCGTAATTGAGGAAGGACGGCTTAGCTCCGCACTTCTCGATATGCTCGCGAACGAGCTTATCGATCTGGTAGGTGCTGACTCCCTCGCGGATATTCTCCTGCGCGATGAGCAGCGCCTCGGCGGTAATTCGACCCGCCTTCCTCATTTCGGCTATTTGTTCGGGATTTTTGATTTGGATCATTATTCGAAACGGCTGAGTGCCGCATTGACGAGCGCCGACGTATCCTCAAGCTTTTCCTGACCCTCAACGGTGATCAGCAGACCCTTCTCGGAGTAGAACTCCTTGAGCGGCTCGGTGATGCTGTGATAGGTCTCGAGTCTTGAAAGAACGGTTTCGGGAGCGTCGTCCTTACGAATGGTCAGCTCGGTTCCGCACTTGTCGCAAACTCCGGAAACCTTCGTCGGAGTGTAGATAACGTGGTAAGTCGAGCCGCACTCGGTGCAAACGCGACGACCGCTCATTCTCTCAACGATCTTCTCATCCGCAACCTCGATACTCAGTACAGCGTCAAGCTCAACGCCCATGGCGTCAAGTGCCTCTGCCTGCGGGATCGAACGGGGGAAGCCGTCCAGAATGAATCCGTTTTTGCAACTGTCGGAAGAAAGATATTCTTTGATGATTCCGATAACGACCTCGTCCGGAACCAGCGCGCCGCTCTCCATGTAGGACTGCGCACGCTTACCGAGCTCGGTACCCTCCTTCATCGCGGCGCGGAGTCTTTCTCCGGTCGAGATGGTGGGAATCTGAAATCTTTCCGAAATGCGCTCTGCCTGGGTACCCTTACCGGCACCCGGAGCGCCTAAAAGTATCAGCTTCATCGTTTTTCACCTAATTATTAATCAAGGAAGCCCTTGTAGTTACGCATCGTGAGCTGTGCCTCAAGATCATGAGTGGTCTCAAGAGCAACGCCGACAACGATGAGCAACGACGATCCACCGAATACCAGGCTACCAAAGTTCTCAGCGAACGCCGGGAAGAGACCCGGGATCATGGGAACGCAGGCGACGAGTGCCAGGAAGCCGGCACCGATCAGGGTAACGCGGTTGAGGATCTTCTTGATATAATCGGAAGTGGGCTTGCCCGGACGGATACCGGGGATGGCGCCACCGTTGTTTCTGATGTTGTTCGCTACCTCAACAGGATTGAAAGAGATCATGATGTAGAAGTAGGAGAACGCTACCAGAAGGATCAGATACAGAACGATGTACGGCCAGCAGTCGGTGTTGAGATAGGTATCAACGAACCAACCGAAGCCACCGTTCGTATCGATTCCGAACATAGTAACGATGGTTGCGGGGATCGAGATGATCGACGATGCAAAGATGATAGGCATAACTCCTGCCATGTTCATCTTGAGGGGAAGGTTAGTTCCCTGTCCGCCGTACATCTTTCTTCCAACAACTCTCTTCGCATACTGGATCGGGATTCTGCGCTCACTGTTGGTGAACCAGACCGAAAGAACAACAAGTCCGATAATGCAGAACAGAATGACAAGCGAGATGATCAGGCCGACCACGCTGAAGGTCTCATTTCCGAAGTTGTATCCAAGGGTCTGTCCGAATTTCGGAGCAGTCCAAGCGATCAGCTGGAAGAGCATACTGGGCAGACGCGCGATAATGTTTGCAAAGAGGATGATCGAGATACCGTTTCCGATACCCTTTTCGTTGATCTTCTCTGCAAGCCACATAATGAGCGAAGCTCCGGCACAGAAGCAGAAGATTATTACGAAATACTTCCAAACTGTGTTGGTGCTCGGATCGACCAACCATTTCTGCGAATCAAGCAGTCTGGTGTAGCCAAATGCCGTGATGATAGCAAGAGCAACCGTTACGTAACGGGTGATCACGTTGATCTTCTTCTTGCCATCCTCGTCCTTGGACATTCTCTCGAGCGCAGGAATGGCTATTGCCAGCAGCTGCATAACGATCGATGCCGTGATGTACGGGCTGACCGAAAGGGCAAACAGGGTTGCCTGTCCGAGTGCACCGCCCGAAAGGACGTTCATAAATCCGAGAACAGTGGAGCCGTATGCCGCATCAAACGAGCTGGCAACGTCAGTGGCAACATAGGGTACAATGATATTCGAGCCTAAGCGATAGATGACTATTATCAGGAGTGTGAAGAGAAGCTTGTTACGAAGCTCTGCAACTCTCCATGCGTTCTTAAGCGTACGAAGCATCTTATACCTCCTCGGTCTTTCCACCTGCTGCTTCTATCTTTTCCTTTGCTGTGGCTGAAAAGATTGCCGCCTTAACGGTGAGCTTCTTGGTGATCTCCCCGTTACCGAGGACCTTGAGACCGTCCAGCTCTTTTCTAACGATTCTCTTCTCGAGAAGTGCTGCAAGATCAACAACCGAGCCATCCTCGAAAACGTTCAGTGCGCTGACGTTTACGATAGCATAGTTAGTGGCAAACTTGTTGTTGAAACCACGCTTCGGAAGCTGACGGTAGATCGGGAACTGACCACCCTCGAAACCGGGACGAACGTTACCCGAGCGGGCCTTCTGACCCTTGTGACCCTTGCCTGCGGTCTTGCCGTTACCCGATGCGGGGCCGCGGCCAACTCTGAAGGACTTCTTTGCCGAACCCTCGGCCGGCGAAAGCTCATGAAGTTTCATTTCTTTCATTTCGGTGTCCTCCTTAAACATTTTCGACCTTAACAAGGTGCGAAATAACTTTGATCTTTCCCGCGAGAACTGCATCGTCAGCAAGCGTAATGTTGTCGCCGATCTTCTTCAGTCCAAGCGATTCTGCGGTGGCCTTCTGGTTAGGCTTGCAGGCGATCAGGCTCTTGATAAGTGTTACCTTCTTCATTGTCTGACCTCCTTATGCCTTAACGCGGTCAACGCTGACCTCGCGCGAAGCTGCAACCTCTTCAGCAGTGCGAAGCTGCTTCAGTCCCTCAATAGTTGCCTTAACAACGTTGGTAGGATTGTTCGAGCGCATGCACTTTGCGCGAATGTTCTTGATACCGGCAAGCGAAAGAACCATTCTTACCTTGTCGCCGGCGATGATACCGGTACCGGGGGCAGCAGGCTTCAGCAGAACCTTACCGGCTCCGAAAACGCCTATTACCTCGTGGGGTATCGTAGTTCCCTTAAGGGAAACGGTTATAAGATTTTTCTTAGCATCCTCGATTCCCTTGCGGATTGCTTCGGGAACTTCGGCAGCCTTTCCAAGTCCGACACCGATGTGTCCGTTCTCATCACCAACGACCATGATCGCGGCAAATCTTGCGATACGTCCACCCTTGACGGTCTTAGAAACACGGTTAAGTGCAACGAGCTGTTCTTTGAGATCCAGCGTTGCAGGATCGAGTCTTTTTACCATGTTAAACTCCTTCAAATTTGTTCAATTAATGTTGAACAGTGTGCAAACCGGAAGCTTAGAACTTCAGGCCGCCCTCGCGGGCACCTGCAGCAAGTTCCGACACACGTCCGTGATAAAGATAGCCGCCGCGGTCGAATACGACTTCGGTGATACCCTTGTTCTGTGCTCTCTCAGCGATGATCTCGCCGATCTTCTTGGCAGCAGCCTTGTTGCCGCCGTTTCCTTCAAAGCCCTTTTCAAGCGTCGAGGCGGAAACCAGTGTGATTCCCTTAATGTCGTCGATAACCTGAGCGCTGATGTTCGCATTGGAACGGTATACGCACAGACGCGGACGCTCGGCAGTGCCCGAAATCTTGGCTCTTACTCTAGCGTGTCTCTTAAGACGCGCACGATTAGAATCTTTTCTCGTAATCATCTGACTTCACTCCTCTCAATTATTTGCCCTTGCCACCGGTCTTACCGGCCTTGCGGCGGATATGCTCATCAGAGTACTTAACACCCTTGCCGTGATAAGGCTCAGGCGGTCTCTTGGAGCGGATGACGGCAGCCATCTGTCCAACTTCCTGCTTATTGATACCCTTAACGATAACGGTGTTGGGGTTCGGAACCTCAAACTTGATGAGGTCGGTCTCGGTGAAGCTGATGGTATGGCTGTGTCCGAGGTTGAAGGTGATGGTCTTGCCCTGCTGGATAACTCTGTATCCAACGCCGACGATATCGAGCTGCTTCTTGTAGCCCTGCGATACGCCAACAACCATGTTGTTCAGCAGTGCACGAGTCAGACCGTGGAGGCTTCTGTCCTCTTTTTCGTCGGACGGACGCTCAACGGTAATGACGTTACCCTCCTGCTTGAGGGTCATTCTGGGGCAGAGGGTCTCGGTCAGAGTTCCAAGGGGACCTGCGACCGTTACGACGTTTCCTGCAGCAACGGTAACCGTTACGCCTGCGGGAATTTCAACGGGCATTCTTCCAATTCTTGACATGGCCGTACCTCCTTACCAGATGAAAGCGAGGACTTCGCCGCCGATCTTCTGGGCGCGAGCCTGCTTATCGGTCATGAGACCCTTCGAGGTCGAAACGATGGCAACGCCGAGGCCGTTCATGACCTTGGGCATATCCTCGTAGCCGGCGTAGATACGCAGACCGGGCTTCGACACTCTCTTCAGACCGCGAAGCACCTTCTGCTTGTTCTGGCCGTACTTGAGAGTAACACGAATGGTTCCCTGCTTGCCGTCGTCGATGACCTGATAGCTCTTAACGTAGCCTTCGTTGACCAGAATATCGGCGATGGACTTCTTCATGTTGGATGCCGGAATGTCAACCGTAGCATGCTTCGCATCGTTTGCGTTGCGAATACGGGTGAGCATATCGGCGATGACGTCTGACATTTGCATTTTAATGTCCTCCTTAATGCAAGTTTTATTCTTGCCTGCCGTGTTTCACGGCGGCATACCGGTGGTAAAATCCAACTCTCACTTTCGTGGTCTGATTTCCTGCCGGTAGTGGAGATTAGTTTAGCGTGCTTATCTGCACGGTTTGGCGAAGCTGATTACCAGCTTGCCTTTCTTACGCCCGGGATCTGTCCCTTGTAGGCCAGCTCACGGAAGCAGATACGGCAGATGCCGTACTTGCGAAGGTATGCGTGAGGTCTGCCGCAGATCTTGCAACGGTTGTACTCTCTGGTGGAGAACTTCTGCTGCTTCTGCTGCTTAAGGATCATAGACTTCTTTGCCATTGCTCTTTCCTCCTTATTCCTTCGCGAACGGAGCGCCCATCAGAGTGAGCAGCTCGCGAGCCTCTTCGTCGGTGTTTGCGGTGGTAACGAACGCAATGTCCATACCACGGATCTTGTCGACCTTATCGTACTCGATCTCGGGGAATATAAGCTGTTCCTTAAGTCCGAGCGAGTAGTTACCGCGGCCGTCGAAGGCGTTGGGATTGATACCCTTGAAGTCACGAACGCGGGGCAGTGCGAAGTTGAACAGTCTGTCAACGAACTCGTACATGATCTCGCCGCGGAGAGTGACCTTTGCACCGATCTTCATTCCGGCGCGGAGCTTGAAGTTTGCAACCGACTTTCTTGCGTAGGTCGGAACGGCCTTCTGACCGGTGATAAGAGTGAGATCTGCGATAACGCTGTCGATAACCTTCGAGTTATCCTTGGCGTCGCTGGTTCCGACGTTGACAACGATCTTGTCAAGCTTCGGGATCTGCATCGTGCTCTTATACTCAAACTTCTTCATAAGGGCGGGAGCGACCTCGGCTTTGTACATATCTCTAAGTCTTGCCATTTTCGTTTCCCTCCTTAGTCAAACTTGTGTCCGCACTTGGTGCAAACACGGATCTTCTTATCGCCCTCAACGACGTCGTGGGTTCTGACACCCTTGTCGCACTTTGGGCAGTAGAGAGCGACCTTGGCTGCATAGATTGCGCCCTCGGCATCAACGATGCCGCCGGTCTCGCCCTGTCTACGGGGTTTTACATGCTTGTGGATGATGTTGACACCCTCAACGAGGACCTTGCCCTCCTCCGGGGAGGCGGCAATGACCTTGCCCTTAACGCCCTTATCGTCTCCGGAAAGAACGACTACGGTATCGTCTTTTTTAATGTTAAGCTTTGCCATAATCGATTCTCCTCCTTACAGAACTTCGGGAGCGAGCGAGAGGATCTTGGTGAAGTCCTTCTCACGGAGCTCTCTTGCGACCGGCCCAAAGATACGGGTGCCGCGGGGGGTCTTATCTTCCTTGATTATAACGGCAGCGTTCTCATCGAACTTGATGTAAGAACCGTCTGCACGTCTGACACCGTGAACACTTCTCACGATGACTGCTTTAACGACGTCGCCCTTCTTGACCATACCGCCGGGGGCTGCCTTCTTAACGCTGGCAACAACGATATCGCCGATATTTGCATATCTGCGAGCGGTGCCGCCGAGAACGCGGATGCAAAGTAGCTCTTTGGCGCCGGTGTTATCGGCGACTGCCATCCTTGATTCCTGCTGTATCACTTCTGATATCCTCCTGATTCAATACGATGTTTGACGTATTCGCCAATCATTTGGCTTTTTCGATAATGGTGACTACGCGCCATCTCTTGGTCTTGGACAGCGGGCGAGTCTCCATAATGCTAACCTTGTCGCCGATTCCGCACTCGTTCTTTTCGTCGTGTGCGTGAACCTTCAGGGTGCGCTTGATGATCTTACCGTAGATCGGATGCTTTACGTTGTCCTCGATGGCGATGACAACAGTCTTATCCATCTTGTTGCTGACAACGATACCGGTACGGGTCTTTCTGAGGTTTCTTTCTTCAGTCATTGCTCTTTCCTCCTTCAGACATTCTTCTCACGGAGAACCGTCATTACGCGAGCAATATCATGCTTGACTTCGTTGATTCTCTTGGGATTCTCAAGCTGATTGATCGCGTGCTGGAAACGGAGGTTGAACAGTTCGCCTTTCAGCTCCTTCAGCTTTGCGTTGAGCTGATCGGCATCCATTTTTCTCATTTCTTCTGCTCTCATGGCTTAACCTCCGCTTAGTTTTTTGACGCGGGCTCGCCGCTCAGGAACTTTGTCTTGATAGGCAGCTTGTGACTTGCGAGACGCATTGCCTCTCTTGCAACATCCTCTGCCACACCGTCCATCTCGAACATGATGCGTCCCGGCTTAACGACCGCTACCCAATACTCGGGCGAACCCTTACCGGAACCCATTCGAGTTTCGGCAGGCTTCTCGGTGATCGGCTTGTCGGGGAATATCTTGATCCAAACGTTACCGCCACGACGGATGTAACGGGTCATTGCGATACGAGCCGCTTCGATCTGCTGGCTGGTGATCCACGCGGGCTCGAGGGCTACCAGACCGTACTGTCCGTATGCCAGCTCGTTGCCGCGAAGTGCTTTTCCTTTAAGTCTGCCGCGCTGAACACGACGGAACTTAACTCTCTTTGGCATTAACATCTTATTTGCCTCCCTCTGTCGGAGCTTTCGGAGCTGCCGGACGAGCTACGCGATTGCTGCCCTTGTACTCCGGCTTCTCGAATCTGCCGCCCGGCTTACGATCGCCACCGGGTCTGCGATCTCCGCCCGGTCTGCGATTTGCACCCGGCTTGCGGTTATCTCTGCGGTCACCGCCGGGTCTGCGCTCTCCGCGGTTCTCGCGGACGCCCTGCGGTCTGTTTACTTCGTTGAGTACCTCACCGTTGTAGATCCAAACCTTGATACCGATGCGGCCGTAGGTCGTTGCGGCTTCCCAGAAACCGTAGTCGATGTCGGCGCGAAGGGTCTGAAGCGGAATGGTTCCCTCGTGGTAGTGCTCAGTGCGTGCGATCTCGGCACCGCCGAGACGGCCGGCGCAGGAGATCTTGATTCCCTTTGCGCCCTGACGCATGGTGTTTCTGATTGCCATCTTCATGGCACGACGGAAGGCAACTCTCTTCTCGAGCTGGCTTGCGATGTTCTCGGCAACCAGCTGAGCGCTCAGATCGGGCTGTCTGATCTCAACAACGTTGAGAGCGACGGGCATACCGACCATCTTCTCGAGCTCCTTCTTGTATCTTTCGATCTCAGCGCCGGACTTACCGATAACGATACCGGGCTTTGCGCAGTGAACGAAAACTCTGACGCGGTTAGGATCGCGCTCGATCTCGATCTTGGCGACTCCTGCGTCTCTGTTCTTCTCCTTGTCCTTCTCGTGATCCTTCTTGAGCTCGGACTTCAGATACTTTCTGATATTGTAGTCAGATACGATGGTATCTCCGATCAGCTCGTCCTTGACGAACCATCTGGAATCCCAATCCTTGATAACACCGACGCGAAGTCCGTGCGGATTAACTTTCTGTCCCATTATTCGGCTTCCTCCTTAATCTCTTTCCTTGAGAACGATAGTCATGTGGCTGGTTCTCTTCAGGATTCTGTCCGCGCTTCCCTTAGCTCTCGGCATGATTCTCTTGAGAGTCGGGCCGGGGCATACGAAGCACTCTGCGACATAAAGCTTATCGGTATCCATCTGGAAGTTGTTCTCGGCGTTTGCGATCGCGCTGCCGAGGAGCTTGACAAGATACTCGCAAGCACCCTTCTGGGTGTTCTTGAGAATTGCCATTGCAACTCTTGCATCCTTACCTCTTATAAGATCAAGAACCGGCTTGACCTTGCGGGGCGAGATTCTTGCATATTTAAGTTTTGCTATTGCCTGTTCTGCCATTATCTCATCCTCCACTCTTATTTCGAGGTGTTCGAGGTCTTGGAACCGCTGTGACCTCTGAACAGTCTTGTCGGTGCAAACTCACCGAGCTTGTGTCCAACCATATCCTCGGTAACATATACCGGAATGTGCTTTCTTCCGTCGTGAACAGCAATGGTGTGTCCGACGAATTCCGGGAATATCGTTGATGCACGAGACCAGGTCTTAATGACCTTCTTTTCGTTCTTAGCGTTCATAGCTTCGACGCGATCAAACAGCTTCTTTTCTACGAACGGTGCTTTTTTCAAACTTCTGCTCATCTTATATTCCCTCCTTATTTAGCGTTTCTGCGCTTGACGATGAACTTGTCGGTGCGAGCCTTCTTGTTTCTCGTCTTATAGCCGAGCGCGGGCTTGCCCCAAGGAGTCAACGGGCCGGGGTGACCGATAGGCGATCTGCCTTCACCACCACCGTGCGGGTGATCGCAGGGGTTCATGACCGAACCGCGGACGGTAGGACGGATACCCTTGTGACGGGTCTTACCTGCCTTACCAACCTTAACGGTATCATGCTCGATGTTTCCGACCTGACCGATAGTTGCCTTGCAGTCGAGACGGACGATTCTGACCTCACCGGAGGGCAGACGAACCTGAGCCACGCCGTTTTCCTTAGCGATAAGCTGAGCGAAAACTCCGGCGGAACGAACGAGCTGAGCGCCCTTACCGGGGTAGAGCTCGATGTTGTGGATCATGGTACCGACCGGGATGTTAGCGATCGGAAGGGTGTTACCGGGCTTGATGTCGGCATCGCTGCCCGAGTAAAGAACGGTTCCGTCGGTAACGCCGACAGGAGCTATGATGTAGCTCTTCTCGCCGGCCTCGTTCTGAAGCAGAGCGATGTATGCCGAGCGGTTAGGATCGTACTCAACTCCGATAACGGTGTTAGGAGTAGCATCTGCGCGCTTGAAGTCGATAACGCGGTACTTGATCTTGTTTCCGCCGCCGCGATGACGAACGGTGATCTTACCGTAGCTGTTACGACCTGCCTTGCTCTTCTTAACACGGAGAAGGCTGCGCTCGGGGGTAAACTTGGTTATTTCCTCAAAAGAGGGTACCGTCATATTTCTTCTCGACGGTGTTGTAGCTTTATACTTGATCGTAGGCATTCTCTTTTCCTCCTACCGTCAGTTGAGACCGTCGAAGAACTCGATGGTCTTGGAATCGGCCTTCAGGGTTACGATAGCCTTCTTCCATGCGGAGGTATATCCGCTGTGGTAGCCGAGTCTCTTCGGCTTTCTCTTCATGTTGATGGTGTTGACCTCAGCGACCTGAACCTTGAACAGCTCCTCGACAGCCTTGGCAATCTCGGGCTTGGTTGCATCGCTGTGTACCTTGAAAACGTACTTCTTGCTCTCAAGCAAGTCCATGCTCGCCTCCGAGATGATCGGAGCAAGGATGATATCTTCTGCCATTTTCATTATGCGTACACCTCCTCAAGCATTTTGACCGCTGCTTCGGTCACGATGAGCTTCTCAGCATTCAGGATGTCGTAGACGTTGATGGTGTTATACAGCGCGGTCTTGACGCCCTCGATGTTTGCAAAGCTCTTAACGATCATCTTGTTGACCTCGGGAAGAACGACGAGTGCCTTCTTCTCGGCGCCGACAGCCTTCAGCATGTTGACCATGGTCTTGGTGCTGTAGCTCTCGGTCTCGATCTTATCAACAACGATGAGATTTTCGCTGGCAAGCTTAGCCGAAAGAGCGCTGTAAAGAGCAACTCTCTTGGTCTTCTTGTTCAGCTCGGTACGATAGCTTCTCGGCTTAGGACCGAATGCTATACCGCCGTGAGTCCACTGAGGCGAACGGGTCGAACCCTGACGGGCGCGTCCGGTTCCCTTCTGTCTCCACGGCTTCTTGCCGCCGCCCGAAACCTCAGAACGGGTGAGCGTCGACTGAGTGCCCTGTCTCTGATTGAGAAGGTATGCACGAGTCGCGGCGTGAAGTACTGCTTCGTTGATGTTAGCAGCGAAGATCTTGTCGCACAGCTCGATAGAACCGACGGCTTCGCCCTTCATATTAACTACTTTTACAGTTGCCATTATGACTTACCTCCTTGCCGCTTATGCCTTGACCGAATCACGGATAAAGACGATACCGCCGCGAGCACCGGGAATGGCACCCTTGACTGCGATAAGGTTGTTATCCTTGTCGACCTTAACAACGTTGAGATTGAGAACGGTTACCTGCTCGTTACCGTACTGACCTGCCATCTTCTTGTTCTTGAAGATTCTGGCGGGGTCGATAACTCCCATGGAACCCGACTGACGGTGGATCGGTCCGATACCGTGAGTCTTACCAAGCAGATGAAGATTCCAACGCTTGATCGCGCCGGTGTATCCACGGCCCTTGGTGATGCCAGTGACGTCGATCTTGTCGCCTGCGGCGAAGACGTCTGCGGTAACGGCGTTTCCTACGCTGTAGCCCGAGATGTCATCAAGACGGAACTCCTTCAGATACTTCTTGTTTGCAACGCCAGCCTTAGCGAAGTGTCCGATCTCGGCCTTGGTCAGATGCTTTTCCTTTTCATCGACAAATCCGAGCTGAACGGCGTTGTAGCCGTCGTTTTCGACGGTCTTGACCTGTGCAACAACACAAGGTCCGGCTTCGATAACGGTTACGGGAATGACGTTTCCGACTTCGTCGAAAATCTGGGTCATACCGATCTTCTTACCGATAATGCCTTTTTTCATGGTTTTTTCCTCCTGTGGTTATTGGTTGACGCTGTGAATTTCCCTTTCGGGCTACGCCAACTTGACCGACAGTGCGCATTTGCGCTCTGTTAGTTTCTTTGTTTTGCCTGTTGCGAGAACGATTGCTTGATGATGTAAAGATTAGATCTTTACGTCGATCTCGACGCCGGCGGGAAGTTCGATATTCATCAGAGCCTCAACGCACTTCTGCGAGGGCTTAATGATATCAATGAGTCTCTTGTGGGTTCTGAGCTCGAACTGCTCACGCGAATCCTTGTACTTGTGAACCGCGCGGAGAATGGTAACGATCTCCTTGTCGGTCGGAAGCGGAATGGGACCCGAAACGGTTGCGCCGTTTCTCTTGGCGACTTCCACTATCTTCTCGCAAGCGGTATCTATGAGCGTGTGATCATAGCTCTTCAAGCGTACTCTGATTTTCTCTTTGACTGCCATTTTAATTTGCCTCCTTTTTGAATTTGCCTGTCCGCCGCACCTCTATAATATAGATGAGGACTTTCGGCGGTCTGCGTATTTCGAAATGGGGCGTACTCCTTGAACACGGTTCCGCGCGTTTCTTTGGTTTCCCCGCAAAATACCGGCATTCGTCGCGCGCCGGCAGCATCCGGCAGGACAAATTCCGGGTGTAAGGGGACCTGAAAAAACACTCGTTTTGGTGTGTTCCGGTCTGTTACGTTCGCCCGTTTATCGGACATACTCCGCGGAAGTTACCGGTTCGGGCGTCCCCGAGACCGCAATCTCCCGTTTCATCGCACATCAAGCTCGACTATTATATCATATAAAACCAAAAAAATCAACACTTGTCAAAAAAATATTTATGTAGATTTTTGAAGAATTTTTACGCGTGTTTTTGTTTGTTTTGCACAAACAGTCCTCAATCAACAAAAACCCTCGCCGCGCAGAGTGATTTTCTATTGCAATTAGCGAAAAACTGTGATATACTTAATATATTAATGAAGATTTTCTGCAGCTTCGGGCAAAACTCTACCTTATTTATTATATAATTTATTATATAGGCAGCCGAACGGCAGAGCAAAGGATACGATCATGCAAAAGCTTTCAAAAAATCTAAAGGTCTGGCTTTATGCCTCGTTTATTCTGGCCGGTCTTGCCGCAATACTTTTGACCGTTGCGCTCTTTACCGATTACGACAGCTCGTCGGGATATTTCAAGACCTCGATCATCTATTCGATCTTCAAGGGTATGTGCATCGTTGTCTGCGGTCTCGCCGTTGTCACGGTCTTAACTACCCCAAAGGGAGCACTTAACGGAGACTCACCCCTCTCTGCCCCCATTGTCTTCCCTTCCGCCTTTCTAGCGCTGGTCTTTTTCTGTGGCGGTATGATACTGCTCGGAGCATTGCTCGGTCTGTCAATAGTCTGCGACACCTTCACCGGAGTTGCAACTGCCGATCCCGCCCTGCTCGGCGTTGGCGCACTGTTTTCGTTTGGGTCGGTCGTGTACTTCATCCTCAACTGCTTCCCAAAGGACGGAAAGCTGAGCGAGAGGCACGCGCTGTTTGGCTTCTCGGTTCCGATCGCGGCGGCGATCTATCTTTCGATCAGTTATTTTGACCTTAGCGTCTCAATAAACGCCCCGATAAAGCTTATGACCCAGCTTGCACTGATCTTTTCAATGCTCTGGATGCTCTACGAGCTTCGCGTCCCGCTGAAAAAGCCGATGCCCCGTCTTTATTTCGCCTTCGGCATACTCGCGCTCTTCTTCTCGGGCACGGCGTCACTACCCTACTTGATAGGCGGAGCTGCCAACCTAATAAAATCCACCGTCTTTCCCACTTATTATCTCTACGTCTTCGTCTCGCTTGCTATGTTCTGCTATATAGCGGTCAGACTCACGGTCTACGTTCTCGCGCGCGATATTTTTGAGCGCATAGCAGATCAAACCCCGATCGAGATCTTCGCCGAGGAAGAAAGCGAAGACCCCGATGCCGCCGAAGACCCCTCTGTCGAAAACTGATCTCCAAAGGAGCACATTATGCAGCAAAGGAACTCACGTATACAGTGGATGCATAACCGCATCGCGGCAGGAAAATACCCTAACGAGAGCCTGCTTGCAGAAAGATTCGGTATCTCCAAGCGTACCGCCGAGCGCGATATAAATTATATGAAGAACGTTCTTGGCGCACCGCTGGTCTACTGCCCCGCTCATCGCGGATTTTATTACGAGCGTCGCTTCTCGTTGCAGACCCAGATAACGGCAGGCAACGACGACGACTATTCAGGTATTGCGTCAAGGATCAGTCCGAGCACTCCGACAGGCGACACGGTCGTGCAGCTTCAAATACCGTATACCGCCGAGCTTTATATTCCCGATAAGATGGCGGCAATGGAGCTGAAGAATTTCGTAACCTCTCAGCGCCCGAGAAAGAATCTCTACGTTTGCGAGTTTCACAGTGTTGAACTCTTCCTCGGCGTCATTATGTCGCTTGATTCCGAGATAAAAATACTCTCTCCCGTATGGCTCAGAGAGAAGGCGGTATCCGCCGCGCGTAAGATTTTCGAGTGTAATCAAGAAAATTAAAATATTTTTTCAAAATACTATTGACAAGTGAATGTAAATGTGGTATAATTCCGTCTGTTATCCAAAGACAGCAGGTTCCCGTAAAAGCACCGCTTCCCTGCCGAGGACGATTTTATAACTTTACAGTCAGTTATTGTTATCTTTCCTCGCAAAAAGTGTGTGCGGGGAAAGATTTTTTTATTTCAAATGGGAGGTTTAGAAAATGCCCAGCAATGCTATTCTTGCACAGAAACAGAAAACAGTTGCTGACCTCGCCGAACAGATGAGAAACTCGGTCTCGGGCGTTCTGGTTAACTACCAGGGTATAACGGTCGAGGACGACACCCAGCTTCGTAAGGCTCTGCGTGAAGCCGGCGTTAACTACATGGTTCAGAAGAACTCTCTGACCGGACGCGCCTGCGAGCAGGTTGGACTTGACGGACTGAAGGAGCATCTCACCGGAATGACTGCTATCGCTATCAGCGAGAACGACGCAGTTGCCCCCGCAAAGATCCTCAAGAAGTACGCCGAGAAGATCGAGTCCTTCACCATTCTCGCCGGATACCTTGACGGTGCCGTCGTTGACGCAAAGACCGTTGAGGAGCTTGCAGACATTCCTTCGAAGGAAGTTCTTATTGCGAAGTTCCTCGGAAGCATCCAGTCGCCGGTCTACAAGTTCGCTTACGCGATCAAGGCAATCGTCGACAAGGATGGAGAGAACACCGATGCTGCTGCTCCCGCTGAGGAAGCTCCGGCAGAGGCCTGATCTGTTCCCGAATCACAACTCAAAATCACAACACATTTACATTTATTTGGAGGTAAACAATAATGGCATCCGAAAAGATCAATGCTATAGTTGAAGAAATCAAAGCTCTTACCATTCTCGAGCTGAACGAGCTCGTTAAGGCAGTTGAGGAAGAGTTCGGCGTATCCGCCGCAGCTCCCGTTGGCGTTGTTGCAGCCGCTGGCGCTGCCGCTCCCGCCGCAGAGGAGAAGACCGAGTTCGACGTTATCCTTGCAGGATTCGGCGACAAGAAGCTCGGCGTTATCAAGGTTGTCCGTGAGCTCACCGGACTTGGCCTTAAGGAAGCTAAGGACCTCGTTGAGGGTGCTCCCAAGGCTCTCAAGGAAGGTTGCTCGAAGGAAGAGGCAGAGGCTCTCAAGAAGCAGCTTGAAGAGGCCGGCGCAACCGTCGAGATCAAATAAGTTTTCCAAAAACAGACTGTACGCAAAAAACCGATGCAAAAGCATCGGTTTTTTGCGTTTTATCTTCTTCTTTTACGCGGCTTTTTCGGAGAGTACGCCCCCGCCACGCCTCCGCCGATCGCGGCGGCAATAATAGGCAGTCTAAGCAGAAAGGCAAGCGCGGGAGAAAGTCCGGCTCCGTCGAAGCGAAGGATCAACGAAAGCAAAAGTGTCAACGCGGTATAGAAAAGTCCGGTATAGAGTCCGCATAAAAGAGGATAGGCGCGGCAGCGACGGTAAGCATAAAAGCCCCCAACAAAAGCCGAAAGATACAGCGTGACATACCCTGCCACACGCGCGGCGGCGCCGGGATCGGGACAAAGCAGTGCTATGAGCGTTCCCAACAACATCATAACCAGTGCAGACACGAGCGACGCCGCCATACCCGGCAACGCCGATTTGATCGCACCCTGAAGGGTTGCTTCGGCGGTCGGGCGCCTTTTTTTATTGTTCTTCGTCATATTATAATCTCCTATGAAAATTAATAACCGTTTTTTCTGCCGCTCAAGCGCCAGATAAGCTTTCTCAAGAACTCGGCAGGAATGACCGCCAACGAATACAGCAAGGTTCTCCCAAGCTCAACGGGAGTTAGCGGCATAGTTCGCAAAACACTGCCGCCCAGATAAATGAAAGCAATTTGTATTGCACATATTGCCATCATTATTAGGATAAAAACTCGGTTTTTTTCGATGTCGCTGAAAATGTTGAGTCGGTCGGTTCGCGCGTTGATACAGTTCAAAACGCTTGAAAATATAAAAAAGGCAAAAAACGCGGTCAAATGGCAAAGGTCTCCCGAAACCGTTCTGAATCCCGCCTCGACCGACGGCAGCTTCAAAAAGACAATACTCAACGCCAGCGTAAAGCCGCCGTGAAGCAAAAGTGAGTTTACCATATAAGAGTTAAGTATCGGCTCGTCTCTCCGCTTGGGAGCTTCCTTGAGATAGCGGCGGCGCGGCGGCTCTCCCGCAAAGGCAAGACCGCCCAGGGTGTCCATTATTACGTTTATCCATAGCATCTGCACGACCGTTACCGGTGAGTCCACCCCCACAAACGGTCCTATCATAGAGACTCCGCAGGCGCAAAGGTTCATCGTAAGCTGAAGCGTTATAAATTTGCGAATACTCTTGAAGACGGTTCTGCCATACAGAACTGCCATGACGATCGAGGCAAGATTGTTGTCAAGTATAACGATATCGCCCGCCTCTTTGGCAACGCCGCTGCCCGTTCCCATTGCAAAACCGACGTCCGAACGGCGCAGAGCAGGCGCGTCGTTAACTCCATCGCCCGTCATTCCGACAACGAGCCCCGCCTCCTGCGCCACACGAACCAGCCTGCTCTTATCGGTCGGCAATGCCCGTGCTACCACTGCCAAGCTCGGCAAAAGCTCCTTCAATCGGTGATCTGAAAGTCGTGCAAGCTCGTCGGACGTCAAGCAAACGTCGTCGGCGCTGCTTACGATGCCGCATCGCTCGGCAATACTGCGTGCCGTGTCGCGGTTGTCTCCCGTTATCATCACGACCCGCACCCCCGCACTTTGCAGATCCTCCACGGCGGACCTCGCTTCAGGCCGCTCACGGTCGATCAGCTCAACCGCGCAAACGAGAGTCAGTTCTCTTTCCTCGGCTCTTGAAAAGGCGATCAACAGCATTCGCCCGCCCCGAGATGTAAAATCCTTGAGCTTGCGCAAAAAGCGCTCGGCTGAAAAGGGCTTTACGTCTCCGTTTGCCGTCATAGCACGTCGGATGCGGGGTAAGATCACCTCGGGCGCGCCCTTTATAAGCTCAAGGCGTTCCCCGCGGAAGACCACCGTCGCGTTTGAACACTTTCTTTCACTGTCAAATGCCACTCTTGACAGTACTTTTGCCCCTATAGGAGAGGAGTTTTCAAGCAGAACCCGGTCTGCTGCGTTTCCTCCAACGGCACATCCGTCGCTTCCAAGCTCAGCGACTGTATTGTATCTGCCCGACAGTGAAAACATCTCTGACGCTCTTCCCGCCATCTCCTCGGGAGAGCGTAGCACCTGTCCGTCGCCCAGCAACAGTGCGCCGAGTCCGGGATGACCCTCGGTCAGAGTTCCGGTCTTATCGGTGAACAAAATATTCATACTGCCCGCCGCCTCGATACCTACAGCCTTACGGACCAGAACGTTATCCCGCATCATTTTTCGAAGATTTGAGGATAACACCACGGCAATCATCATAGGAAGCCCCTCGGGGACTGCCATAACTATTACGGTCAACCCCAGAGTAAAAGCCGCCATCAGCTTTTGAAGCATATAGCTCACGTTGGCAAGCTTGAGGAGTATCACCTCTCCCTTAAATCCACTGTCAAGCACGAAAACGTTGAAAAGATACGCCAGAACCACCATCGCCGCCATTACATATCCGATGCGGCTGATCTGACCGGCAAGCTTGGTCAATCTGACTCGGAGCGGACTTTCTCTCGTCGACTGTTGTATCTCACGCGAGATCTGACCGAGAAACGTGGCATCTCCCACCGTCCGAACGACCGCCTCGCTCTGCCCCGAAAGAACGGCGCAACCGCCAAACACCGACGAAGGATCGCTCGGATCATTGCGATAATCTCCCTCCGGGTATTTTTTTACCTCTTTAGACTCGCCGGTCATTGCCGACTGGTCTATCGAAAGCTCTCCCGAGATCAGCTCGGCATCTGCGGCAACTATATCCCCGGCAGACAGCAGTAAAATATCTCCAACGACGACCTCCTTGAAGGGTATCTCAAGTACCCCCTCCGATCGTCGTACCCGACACGCGGCACTCTCTCCATCCGACTCCAGCTTTGCAAACGCCGCCTGCGACGAGTGCTCCGAAAGAGTCGAAATAAACGCCGCCAAAAAGACCGCCACCGCAATGCCGAGAGTTTCGAGCCACCCTCCGCCGCGGAAGGCAAAGATAAGATTCACGACGAGAGCCACCAAAAGTATCCGTATCACGGGATCATTCAAATTAGAAAAAAAGCGACTGATAAAGCTTTTTTGCTTTTGCCGAGTCAGCACGTTCTCGCCGTGCTCTTTACGGGATTTTTCGACTTCGTTTGGGGTCAGCGGTTTTATTTGTAGCTTCATTTAGGACTTTTGACCTTTCAACTCACGTAAATTTATACAAATATATTCAAACCTATCCCCAATTATAACAAAGCTCTTGAATTTTTCACCAATTTGTGATATAATAACCAATATATATACATAAATGAGCAAAAATAAGGAGACCATAATGAAACATATCTTCATTATCAATCCCGAAGCGGGTCACTCATCTGCACTTGAAAGCATAAAAGGACAGCTCTCCGAGCTTGGCGTTCTTCACGAATGCGATGTCTACGTTACGGCGTCAGCGCTTGATGCCACCGAGTTCGTTCGCAAAAAATGTGCGAACGAGCCGAATGAAACTCTGCGTTTCTACGCCTGCGGCGGAGACGGAACCATAAACGAGGTTGCGGCGGGGCTTGTCGGAAACGAGAACGGCGAGCTTGCTATCTATCCCTGCGGAAGCGGAAACGACTACGTCAAATGCATTGGCGGTCAAGAGCGCTTTATGAATATCGGTCGCCTCATGTCTGCCCCTTCCAAGCCGATCGATATGATGTCGGTTTGCGGACGCTACGGTATTAACGTCTGTGATTTCGGTTTTGACGCCGTCGTGGCACAAACCATGATAGACGTCAAGCGCAAAAAGCTGATCGGCGGAAAGAATGCATACAGAACCGGTCTCGTCAAGGCAATTTTCTGCGGCCGTCGAAACAGATGCCGCGTTATCGTTGACGGCGAGGAGATCTCTGAGCCAAGCAACGGTAAGATGTTGCTTTGCACAGTTGCCAACGGACAGTACGTTGGCGGTGAGTTCAAGTGTGCTCCGCTTTCCGCAAACGATGACGGATTGCTTGAGGTCTGCTTCGTTAAGCCTATCTCCCTGTTCAAGTTCCTGAAGCTTCTCCCCGTATATACCGTGGGTGGACACCTTGAAGACGAAAGCTTCAAGGACATTATAACCTATCGCCGCGCGAAAAAGGTTGAGGTTCACGCCTATTCCGAGGATTTCGGCGTTTGCATCGACGGCGAGATGACCAAAGCCGGCTGCTTCACAATCGACGTGCTCCCCGGCGCGATCAAACTTGTTATTCCCGAATAATATACATAATAAAAAAACCGACAGAGTCACCTCTGTCGGTTTTTTTATTATCTTAAAAGAGTCCGCTGATCTTACCGGTCGAATCGACGTCGATCCGCTCTGCAGCAGGGATCTTGGGCAGACCGGGCATCGTCATAATATCACCGGTCAGCACAACGACGAATCCCGCACCGGCAGAAATCTTTACGTTCTTAACGGTAACGGTAAAGCCGTTAGGCGCTCCAAGCCTTGTCGGATCATCCGAGAAGGAATACTGCGTTTTTGCAAGGCAAACGGGGCAGCCCCCAAAGCCAAGCGCTTCAAGCTGAGCGATCTGCTTTTCGGCAGACGGCAGATAGTTGACGCCGTCTCCGCCGTAAACCTTTTTTACGACCGCCGCTATCTTTTCCTTAAGGCTCATTTCATCCTCGTAGGAATAGGTGAAATCCCCCTTTTCCTCCTCGCAAAGACGAACGACCTCGCGCGCCAGCTCTTCTCCGCCGCGGCCTCCGTCCGCCCATACGGTGGACAGCACGACGTTGACTCCAAGCTCACGGCAACGCTTAATTATCAGCTCGATCTCGGCGTCGGTGTCGGTCGGGAAGCGGTTTACCGCAACCACCGACGGCAGCTTATATACGTTTTTGATATTCGAAACGTGACGAAGCAGATTGGGTATTCCCTTCTCAAGCGCCTCAAGATTTTCCTCTCCCAGCTGGGTCTTGAGCAGACCGCCGTGCATCTTAAGCGCACGAATGGTTGCGACCATAACGACGGCCGAAGGAGTCAGCCCCGCGGTGCGACACTTGATATCAAGGAACTTCTCGGCACCGAGATCAGCGCCAAATCCCGCCTCGGTGACGGCGTAGTCACCCAGATGCATAGCCATTCTCGTTGCCATAACCGAGTTGCAGCCGTGAGCAATATTTGCAAAAGGACCTCCGTGTACGAACGCCGGAGTTCCCTCAAGGGTCTGAACGAGGTTCGGCTTTATCGCGTCCTTAAGAAGCGCCGTCATCGCACCGACCGCTTTAAGGTCTCCCGCTGTGACCGGCTTTTCATCATAGGTGTAACCCACAATAATTCTTGCAAGTCTCGCCTTCAGATCGTCGACCGACGAGGCAAGGCAGAATATCGCCATGATCTCGCTGGCAACTGTGATGTCGTAGCCGTCCTCGCGCGGAACACCGTTGACCCTGCCGCCTAGTCCGTCAACGACGTATCTGAGCTGACGGTCGTTCATATCAACGCACCGTCTCCAGGTTATGCGTCGCGGGTCGATACCAAGCGCGTTGCCCTGATAGATATGGTTATCTATCATAGCGGCGAGCAGATTGTTTGCCGCACCGATGGCGTGAAAATCTCCGGTGAAATGCAGATTTATATCCTCCATAGGAACGACCTGCGCATATCCTCCGCCGGCGGCGCCGCCCTTGACCCCAAATACCGGTCCGAGCGACGGCTCGCGAAGGGCAACGACGACGTTCTTGCCGATTCGGGAAAGTCCGTCGGCAAGACCGATAGTCGTAGTCGTTTTTCCCTCACCTGCCGGAGTGGGAGTCATGGCGGTGACCAGAACGAGCTTGCCGTTCTTTGACTTCGATGTGCCGAGCAGATTATAATCAACCTTTGCCTTATATTTTCCGTACTGCTCGAAATATTCGTCGGGCACGCCGACGCGTTCGGCGATCTCGGTTATAGGCTTGAGCTTACATTCCTGTGCAATCTCAATATCGGTTTTCATAGTCAAACGCCCTTTCCGATCTTATATCGAATTTATGGTGCTTTTCAGGATAACGTCGTGGTAACCGCCCTCAACGATACTCGTTGCCGAGACGAGGGTCAGCTTTGCGTTCTTCTTCAGATCATCGAGAGTGATAACTCCGCAGTTACACATAGTCGACTTGACCTTATAAAGGCTCTTTTCCACGTTCTCGTGAAGTCCTCCGGCGTATGCAACGTAGGAGTCAACTCCCTCCTCAAAGGCAAGACTGTTCTTGCCGCCGAGGTCGTATCTCTGCCAGTTACGGGCACGGTTCGATCCCTCTCCCCAATACTCCTTAACGACCTTTCCGTTGATGTTGAGCTTGGGCGTGGGGCTTTCGTCAAAGCCTGCGAAGTAGCGACCCAGCATAAGGAAGTCGGCACCCATTGCAAGGGCAAGAGTCATGTGGTAATCGTGAACGATACCGCCGTCCGAGCAGATCGGAACGTAGCTACCGGTCTTTTCAAAGTACTCGTCGCGAGCTGCGGCAACGTCGATAAGAGCAGTTGCCTGTCCACGTCCGATACCCTTGGTCTCACGGGTGATGCAGATCGATCCGCCACCGATACCGACCTTTATAAAGTCTGCTCCGGCATCTGCCAAGAAGTTAAAACCATCGCGGTCAACGACGTTTCCGGCACCGATCTTAACGCTGTCGCCATACTTCTCGCGGACCCAGGCGATCGTCTTTGCCTGCCAGCAGGTATATCCCTCCGACGAGTCGATGCAGAGCACGTCAGCACCTGCCTCGATAAGAGCGGGTACGCGCTCGGCATAGTCGCGCGAGTTGATTCCGGCACCGACCATATAACGCTTTTGACTGTCGAGTATCTCGTTGGGGTTGTCCTTATGGCTGGCGTAGTCCTTACGGAATACGAAGTATGCAAGACGTCCGTTGTTGTCAACGATGGGGAGCGCGTTGAGCTTATGCTCCCAGATTATGTCGTTAGCCTCCTTAAGAGTGGTTCCGAGGGGGGCTGTTATCAGCTTATCTGCAGGAGTCATAAAATTCTTGACCTGCTCGTCGGGGCTCATACGGCTGACACGGTAGTCACGGCTGGTTACCAGACCGAGAAGCTTACCGGTTGCAGTGCAGTCGTCAGTGACGGCAACGGTGGAAAAGCCGTTCTTCTCCTTGAGAGCAAGAATATCTGCCAGAGTGTGCTCGGGAGTGACGTTCGACGCGCTGACGACGAATCCCGACTTATACGCCTTGACGCGAGCGACCATTGCCGCCTCGTCCTCAATGCTCTGCGAGCCGTAGATGAACGAAAGTCCGCCCTCCTTGGCAAGAGCTATTGCAAGCTTATCGTCAGATACCGACTGCATGATAGCAGAGGTCATCGGAATGTTGAGACTGATCGCAGGGGTCTCGCCCTTCTTGAAACGGACCAGCGGGGTCTTGAGCGAAACGTTCGAGGGAATGCACTCCTCCGAGGTATATCCCGGAACGAGCAGATACTCACTGAAGGTATGTGAAGGTTCTTTGTAATAGTAAGCCATTTCTGTAAACTCCAATCTATTTATTTGAAATACTTAACAGCCGATGCGAACAGCTTCATATCGTATTCGCCGACAACGTTTTTATAAAGCGAGCTGCCTATACGCTCCGAGTGACCCATCTTACCAAGTATTCGTCCGTCGGGAGAGATGATACCCTCGATCGCCGAGACCGATCCGTTCGGGTTAAAGGCGGTGTCCATCGTGGGATCTCCGTTGAGATCGACGTACTGAGTTGCGATCTGACCGTTCTTGGCAAGAGAGGCGACCAGCTCGTCGGATGCAAGGAAACGACCCTCTCCGTGAGAGATCGGAACCGTATAGATCTCGCCAACCTCGGTTCCGGCAAGCCACGGGGACTTGTTGGTGCAAACACGGGTGCGAACCAGCTTGGACTGATGACGCGCTATAACGTTATGAGCAAGGGTGGGACAGCTTGCATCGGTATCTATGATCTTACCGTAAGGCACGAGACCGAGCTTGATAAGAGCCTGGAATCCGTTACAGATACCGATCATAAGTCCGTCGCGCTCGTCCAGCAGCTTGGTGACCTCTGCCTTGATCGCGGGGTTGCGGAAGAAGGCAGTTATAAACTTCGCAGAGCCGTCCGGCTCGTCTCCGCCCGAGAATCCACCGGGCAAAAATACCATCTGACTGTCAGACAGCAGCTTGGTGACTCGCTCAACGCTTCTTGCAACGTCGTCTGCCGTCAGGTTGCGAATGACCGCGATCTCGGGGATAGCACCTGCCGCCTCGATGACCTTTGCCGAATCGTACTCACAGTTCGTTCCCGGGAAGACGGGAATGAGAACTCTCGGCTTGGCGCATTTAACGGCGGGGGCGGCGATCTTGTCTGTCTTATACGACACGGGAGTGAGATCCTTTGTCGTAGCGGGCGCGTCGGTCGGGTAAACGCCGCTGAGCGTACTCTCGTTGATCTCAAGTAGCTCGGCAATGCTCAGAGCTTCACCGTCTATCTTGATAACCGGCTCTGCCGTGGTCTCACCGATCTTCATAGCACCCTCGACCTCCTCGGTCAGCTCGGCTACAATAAATCCGTAGAAGGGCAGATACCAATCGTCACCCGAAACGCGTCGGTTTGAGGCAAATCCGATCTCGTTACCGAACGACATCTTCATTACCGCCTCGGCAATACCGTTTTCAACAGCCCACGCGGCCTTGACCTTGCCCTGCTCCGAAAGGCTGTGGAAATATTCCCAGGTCGCCTTCATGCTATCAGCGCTTTCGTCCTTAGGACCGAAGAGATATACGGGGTTGCCGGCCTCCTTGAATTCGGGAGACAGAACGGCGCTCGCCTTGATCGGGGCGATCGCGAAGGAGATCAGCGTAGGCGGGACGTCCATATCCATAAACGATCCCGACATCGAGTCCTTACCGCCGATGGCGGCGGCAGAGAGCTCGAGCTGAGCGTCCATCGCACCGAGCAGTGCGGCAAAGGGCTTGCCCCAGCGCAGCGGCTCGTTTTTAAGCTTTTCAAAGAACTCCTGAAGAGTGAGATATGCCTTTTTGTAGTCAGCACCTGCGGCGACCAGCTTGGTCATAGAGGTGTAGACTGCCGAATATGCACCACGGTACGGGTCTATGCACATCGCATCGGGGTCAAGTCCCCACGCCATAACACTGGCGTCGTCGGTCGTCTGCCCGGGAAGCGTGGGCAGAAGCGCCGCCATAGCCTGCGCGGGAGTGCGCTGGGTCTTACCGCCAAAGGGCATAAGTACTGATCCCGCACCGATCGAGCCGTCAAATCTTTCAACAAGACCGCGGCGCGACGCTGTCTTAAGGTCGGCAGCCATTTCACGAACCGAGCCGTAAAGCGCCTTCGAGAATACCGAAAGATCCTTTTCGTTGACCTCCACCGTCGTGTGCTTATCTGCACCGTTGGTGTTGAGAAACTCGCGAGAGAGGTCTGCAATAGTCTGTCCATTCCAGACCATGACCATTCTTGCCTCCTCGGTAACGGTGGCAACACGGTATGCCTCAAGGTTTTCGCCCGAGGCGTATTCAATAAATTTATCTGCGTCCTCGGCGGCAACAACGACTGCCATTCTCTCCTGAGACTCGGAGATGGCAAGCTCGGTTCCGTCAAGTCCGTCGTATTTCTTGCGAACGGCGTCAAGCTCGATACGAAGTCCGTCGGCAAGCTCACCGATCGCGACCGAAACACCGCCGGCGCCGAAGTCGTTACAACGCTTGATAAGTCTCGTGACCTCGGGGTTGCGGAAAAGTCTCTGTATCTTTCTTTCCTCGGGGGCGTTACCCTTCTGGACCTCGGATGCCATTGTGACAAGAGATTTCATATTGTGGCTCTTTGAAGAACCGGTGGCTCCGCCGATACCGTCGCGACCCGTTCTGCCTCCGAGCAGAACGACGACGTCGCCTGCCGCCGGACGCTCGCGACGAACGTTTACAGCCGGAGCTGCCGCAACGACTGCGCCGCACTCAAGTCGCTTTGCAACGTAGCCGTCGTGATATACCTCGGCAACGTGACCGGTTGCAAGACCGATCTGGTTTCCGTAAGACGAATATCCGGCCGCGGCAGTGGTTGCCAGCTTACGCTGAGGAAGCTTACCCGAGATGGTCTCGGCGAGCGATTTTCTGGGGTCTCCTCCACCGGTGACACGCATCGCCTGATGAACGTACGCACGTCCCGACAGCGGGTCACGAATACAACCCCCAATACAGGTTGCAGCTCCGCCGAAGGGCTCTATCTCGGTGGGGTGGTTATGTGTTTCGTTCTTGAACATGAGCAACCAATCCTGCTCCTCACCGTTAACGGTTGCCGTTACGTGGATCGAGCAGGCGTTGATCTCCTCGCTCTCGTCGAGCTCTGGGAGAAGACCGCGACGCTTGAGGACCTTCGGTGCGATAGTCGCAATATCCATAAGGGTCTGCGGGCGGGCGGCTGCCTTTTCCTCGCCGTATACCTCAACGCGGGCGTCAAGATATCTCTGATAGGCGGCGGCAACTGCTGCGTCGTCTATCTTAACGTTGTCGATATGAGTCGAGAAGGTGGTGTGACGGCAGTGGTCAGACCAATAAGTATCAACGACACGGATCTCGGTGATGGTCGGGTCTCTCTTTTCCTCGTCGCGGAAATATGCTTGCAGGAAGGTGAGATCGTCAAGGTCCATAGCAAGGCCAAGACTGTCGAGCAGATCGGCAAGACCTGACTTGTCGAGTCCGATAAAGCCCTCAACGGTTGCAACCGTTTGCGGGATCGAATACTCGATCGCCAGCGTTTCGGGCTTCTCCATACCTGCCTCGCGGCTCTCGACGGCGTTTATTACGTACTTTTTGATAGCGGCAATCCCTTCTTCGGAAAGCTCGCCCGAGAGAATGTATACCTTTGCCGAGCGAACGGTGGGACGCTCACCCTGGCTCTGAAGCTGAATACACTGTGCAGCCGAGTCTGCGCGCTGATCAAACTGTCCCGGCAGGGGCTCGACCGCAAATACGGTATCCTTCTCGGAATAGCTGATCTCGTTCGAAATATCGTCAAGCTGAGGCTCCGAGAAAACGGTTCTGGTTGCGCGCTCAAACAGCTCGGCGTCGATATTCTCAACGTCGTAGCGATTGACAACTCGAACGCCGGTCAGCCCCTTGACTCCGAGAAAATTCTCGGCTTCGTTCAAAAGGGCGTGCGCCTCGTGCGCCAGCTCGCTCTTCTTTTCAACAAATATTCTATAAACCATTATTTACTCCTTATATGCCGCCAGAGCTCGCTTGCCGATATCGCGGCGGAAATATGCATTTTCAAAGCTGATGCGACCGACCTTGGCATACGACTTTTCTATCGCGCCCTCAAGCGTTTCGTCGATCGAGGTGACTCCGAGAACGCGTCCGCCGTTGGTCAGCAGCTTGCCGTCCGAAAGACTCGCGCCGGCAACGTAGACCGAAGAGGCAATATCCTCCGGAATGGTCATCTCAAAGCCCTTTTCATAGCTCGAGGGATATCCCTTCGACGCCATAATAACGCAGCAGGCGTTCTTGCCGCTGAACTTGACCTCGGTTTCTGCCAAGGTGCCGTTGGTCGTTGCCTGCATAACGGTGAGCAGATCGCTCTCAAGCAGGGGAAGCACGACCTGCGTTTCGGGGTCGCCGAATCGGCAGTTGTACTCAATGACCTTCGGTCCGTTCGGGGTCAGCATCAGTCCGAAATAGAGGCAGCCCTTGAAGCTTCTGCCCTCGGCGTTCATCGCGTCTACAGTAGGCAGGAAGATAGTCCTCATACATTCGTCTGCGATCTCTGCGGTGTAATAGGGGTTGGGAGCGACGGTACCCATACCGCCGGTGTTAAGCCCCGTATCTCCGTCGCCGGCACGCTTGTGGTCCATAGACGAAACCATGGGCTTGACGGTCTTGCCGTCGGTAAATGCCAGCACCGAGACCTCGGGTCCGGTCAAAAACTCTTCAATAACTATATGATCTCCACTTGCGCCGAACTGCTTGTCCTGCATCATGGAAACGACCGCCGCACGGGCGTCGTCCAGCGTCTCGGCGATGATAACGCCCTTACCGAGCGCCAGACCGTCCGCCTTGATGACCGTGGGGATCGGCGCGCTCTCAAGATAAGCGAGCGCCTTTTCCATATCGTCGAAGACCTCGTACGCCGCCGTGGGAATACCGTACTTCTTCATTAGGTTCTTCGAAAAGACCTTACTCCCCTCGATTATGGCGGCATTTGCGCGAGGACCGAAGCAAGCGATTCCCTGCTCCTCAAGAGCGTCAACGCAACCGAGCACCAGCGGATCGTCGGGAGCGACTACTGCGTAGTCTATCTTATTTTCAACGGCAAATTTAACGATAGCGTCGATATCCTTCGCTCCGATATTGACGCAGGTGGCGTCGTTTGCCATACCGCCGTTTCCGGGGAGAGCGAATATTTCGGATACCTCTTTGTTTTCTTTAAGCTTTTTTATTATAGTATGCTCGCGGCCTCCGCCGCCAACGACCATTATCTTCATCTAAGAACTCCTAATCAATGGTGGAAAAGTCTCATGCCGGTGAACGCCATGACCATATTATACTTGTTGCAGCAATCAATGACGAGGTCGTCACGAACCGATCCGCCCGGCTCGGCGATATACGAAACGCCGCTCTTGTGAGCTCTTTCAATGTTATCACTGAAGGGGAAGAAGGCATCCGAGCCGAGGGCAACGCCCGTGATAGTTGCAAGATACGCCTTCTGCTCCTCTGCGGTGAAGGGCTCGGGACGGGTCTTGAAGTACTTCTGCCAGTTTCCGTCGGCGCAAACGTCCTCTTCGTTCTGGTTTATGTAACCGTCGATAACGTTATCGCGGTCGGGGCGTCCGATAGTATCAAGGAAGGGCAGGTTCAAAACCTTGTCGTGCTGACGCAAGAACCAGGTGTCTGCCTTGCCGCCTGCAAGACGGGTGCAGTGTATTCTCGACTGCTGACCTGCTCCAACGCCGATCGCCTGACCGTCGTATGCAAAGCAGACCGAGTTCGACTGAGTATATTTCAGGGTTATCAAGGCTATAACGAGATCGCGGGATGCCGACTCGGAAAGCTCCTTATTCTCGGTCACGATATTTGTGAGCAACGCGTTGTTGATCTTAAACTCGTTTCTTCCCTGCTCAAAGGTAATTCCGTAGACCTGCTTGCGCTCGATCGGATCGGGAGTGTAGCTCGGGTCAATCTTAACGACGTTATAGCTTCCCTTTCTCTTGGTCTTGAGTATCTCAAGCGCCTCGTCGGTATATCCGGGAGCGATAACTCCGTCCGACACCTCACGCTTGATAAGACTTGCCGTCAGAGCGTCGCAAACATCCGAAAGTGCCACCCAGTCTCCAAAGGAGCACATACGGTCGGTTCCGCGAGCGCGGGCGTAGGCGCAGGCGAGCGGTGACTCGTCAAGTCCCTCGATGTCGTCAACGAAGCAAGCTCTCTTGAGCTTATCCGACAGCGGAAGACCAACTGCCGCAGACGTGGGGCTGACGTGCTTGAAGGAAGCGGCACAGGCAAGTCCCGTCTCCTCCTTTATCTCCTTGACGAGCTGCCAGGAGTTAAAGGCGTCAAGAAAGTTTATATAACCGGGACGACCGTTGAGTATCTCGATCGGCAGCTCGGCTCCGTTTTCCATAAATATCTTGGACGGCTTCTGGTTGGGGTTACAGCCGTATTTAAGTTCAAATTCTTTCATCGTCGTGCTTCCTTTCGGCTTATGCATTTTTATTTATGATGATCTCGGTGGGTTTTGAGCCGTCAAGCGGTATCTGACGGACGAAGAGCGAGACCTTATTGTCCTCGTTAAGATTTTCCCAGCAAAGCTTTGCCAGTTCCTCGGCAGTATTCGGCATCGAAACGACCTCGGGCTCTCCGTAGAAGGACGGAATGGGGTTGCCGTCGCAAACGTAGGTGTGGATAAAATGACCGCGACCTGCAATAGGCGTGCTGTAATCAAAGCTATATCTCTGGCAAGCGGCGGGGTTGCCGTCGGCGCTCTTGAGGATCGAGAGCTTGTACGCGAACTTGGCAGCACCAAAATAGTAGTGAACGATGCCGGAGATTCTGGGAGTGAAGTTAGGAGCGTCATCCTCGAACTCACGGGTGGCAAGTGCCTTTTCAAAGGCGTATCCGTCGTCGCCGCGCTCCTTTATGTAGTTGTAAACGGTGTCGGTCTGATCACCGTTGGTAATAATGTCGGTGTTATCGGTATAGAGATAGGGATTGTAAATGATCAGATGAGGGTCGGTGAGCTTGGACTCGTCGTACGCCTTGGTGCGCATACCGTTTTCGTGCATCTCAAAGATGCGGTTACGGCTGTTGACGCTGCGTCCCATAATGAAATACGCCATAAGCGCGCTCTTACCGTCGGCAGAGCTGCCGATAACTATACCGCGACCCGGATAGCTGTTCTCGCTGAGCAGCTTTTCCAGACTGAAGGTCTTATTAAACTCGTAATTTGCCATGATCTTTACCTTTCCTACCTGTCAGTTGATATAAACCTTGTTATCCTTGACCGTTACCTTACGGTCGGAGAAGAGACGGACAGCCTCGGGAAGTATCTTCCACTCGGCCTCCTGCATTATACGGAGCTGAAGCGTTTCGGGGGTATCGTCGGGTCTGACCTCGACCGCCTTCTGAAGCACAATCGGGCCGGCGTCACATTCGGGCGTTACTATATGTACCGTAGCTCCCGAGACCTTAACGCCCTTTTCAAGCGCCGCCTCGTGCACCCGCAGACCGTAATAGCCCTTTCCGCAAAAGGACGGGATCAGCGCGGGATGAACGTTGAGGATCTTATTGGGGTAGGCGTTATACACCTGCTCGTCTATGATCGTAAGGAATCCCGCAAGCACAACAAGCTCTATCTCCGAGCGCTTGAGCTCATCGACCAAAGCTCTTGAATAGTCGGCAATGTCACCATACTCGCCTCGCGCGATAACGGTTGCCCTGATGCCCGCCTTGGCGGCACGCTCGAGAGCGTACACCCCGGGCTTTGAGGCTATGACAAGACTTATCCTTCCCTGCCCCAGCTCGCCGCGCGACTGCGCGTCGATCAGAGCCTGAAGGTTTGTTCCGCCGCCCGAAACGAGGACAGCGATCTTTACGGGATTGCTCATATTCTCTCCTTAATATAGTTAGACCCTCCTCCGCAAAAAATGCGGAGGAGATCTATACAACGATTAAACTATTTCTATCTGGCTTCCGCCGAGCGATTCAGCCGAAACGATCTCGCCGATGACGTACGCCGTCTCTCCGTTTGCACGGAGTATCTCAAGAGCCGTTCCAACCTCGTCGGCAGGGACGGTGATGCTCATGCCAACGCCCATATTGTAGGTGTTGTACATATCGCGCTCCGGAATATTTCCGCGCTTTGCGATAAGCTCGAAGATGGGCAGGACGCGGATCGCGCCGCCGTTGATCTTAGCACCCAGCCCTGCGGGAATGCTTCTCGGAATGTTCTCGTAAAAGCCTCCGCCGGTGATGTGCGAGATGCCGCGAACGTTGACCTTCTCAAGCAGTGCAAGAACCGACTTGACGTATATCTTAGTGGGTGTCAGAAGGGTCTCGGCTACCGACTTACCGCCCAACTCGTCGCAGGCACGGTAAAGCTCGTCGGGGTTCTTATCAATGTCAAAGACCTTGCGGCAGAGCGAAAATCCGTTTGAATGAACGCCCGAGGACGCCAGGGCGATAACGACGTCACCCTCTTGCGTCTTGGAGTTATCAAGTATCTTCTTCTTATCAACGATACCGACGGCAAAGCCCGCCAGATCGTAGTCCTCGACCGGCATCATACCGGGATGCTCGGCGGTCTCTCCGCCGATAAGCGCGGCGCCCGACTGAACGCAGCCCTCGGCAACTCCGCCGACGATAGCGGCGATCTTCTCGGGGATATTCTTTCCGCAGGCTATGTAGTCAAGAAAGAAAAGCGGCTTTGCGCCAACGCAGATAATGTCGTTTACGCACATGGCAACGGCGTCGATACCGATGGTATCGTGCTTGTCCATAAGAATAGCCATCTTGACCTTGGTTCCGCAGCCGTCGGTTCCCGAAACCAGCACCGGCTCCTCCATTCCCGCAACGGGCAGACCGAAGCAGCCTCCAAAGCCGCCAACGTCGTCAAGACAGCCGGCGTTCTTGGTGCGGGCGATATGTTTTTTCATCAGCTCAACGGCGCGGTATCCGGCGGTGATATCAACACCGGCGGCGGCGTAGCTGTCCGATTTAGAATTACTGTGCATGATTTATTCCTTTCCTGTCCAGCAGTAGGTGCATATTTTTTCTTTGTCGATGCCGATAGCGTCGAGCATACCCTCAAGCGACTGATATCCGAGAGAATTGAAGCCGAGCTTTTCGCAGATGCTCTTCAGCATACACTGACCGCGCTCTGTGGTCTTATCGGCGTACTCCTCGATATGGTTCTGACCCTCGTCGCCCTCAAGCTCCTGAATGATACGTCTCGTCAGAAGATCCATCTCCGAGCGGCTGCTCGTGAAGTTCAGATACTTGCAACGGTACATGATCGGCGGGCAGGCGCTTCTCATATGTACCTCCTTCGCTCCGTTTGCGTAGAGGAACTCGACCGTTCCGCGAAGCTGAGTTCCGCGAACGATAGAATCGTCAACGAACATAAGCTTCTTACCCTCGATAAGCTCGGTGACCGGTATCTGCTTCATAGCAGCTACGCGATCGCGAATGCTCTGATTTCCCGGCATAAAGGATCTCGGCCAGGTGGGTGTGTACTTTATAAAGGGTCTTGCAAAGGTCTTCTTGCAATAGTTTGCGTAACCGATGGCGTGGGGCACTCCGGTATCGGGCATACCCGCGACCGAGTCGATATCGGGCAACGTTCCGGCGTCCATCTCGTCCTTTGCCATTCTGGCTCCGTTATCGTATCTCATCAGCTCGACGTTACGTCCCTCGTAATTCGAGTTGGGATAACCGTAATAGGTCCAGAGGAAGGCACAGATCTTCATTTTCTCGCCGGGTGCGACCAATGTCTTGACCCCGTCTGCCGAGATCTCAACGATCTCGCCGGGACCCAGCTCGTGAACGGTATGATATCCGAGCTTCTGGTAAGCAAACGACTCAAACGACACACAGTGTCCGTCCGCATCGGCTCCGACCAACACCGGAAGTCTTCCGACGAGGTCTCGCGCGGCTATAATGGTATCTCCGGTCAAAACGAGTATCGTTGCCGAGCCGTCGATCATCTCCTGCGCGTAGCGTATACCTTCGGCAAAGCTATCCTTTTCGTTGATAAGCATAGCGGTCAGCTCAGCCGCATTGACCTTGCCGGTGCTCATAGCCATAAACTGACGGCGATGGTCAGCCGAAAGCTTTTCTATCAGCTCTTCGGCGTTATTGATTATTCCGACTATCGATAGGGCGTAAAGTCCGAGGTGCGAGCGAACCATAAGCGGCTCGGGATCGGTATCGCTGATGCAACCGATTCCTGCCGTACCGTGGAACTTTTCCATATCCTTTTCGAATTTAGTGCGAAACGGGGTGTTATCTATGCTGTGTATCTGCCTTTGAAAGCCGTCCTCTCGGTCGTATATAGCCATACCGCCACAACGCGTGCCGAGGTGAGAATGGTAATCAACGCCGAAGAAGATATCAAGGCAGCAATCCCGCTTCGAAACAGCTCCGAAAAATCCTCCCATTTAGTATTCTTCTCCCGAATTATGCAAAGAAGAGCTTGGAGAGGGTCATCGGGTCGATGTACTCGCCGTCCTTGTAAACGCGCATATTGCCCGAGGCGATCTCGTCGATCAGGATAACGTCACCGTTTGCATCGTAGCCGTACTCAAACTTGATATCGTACAGAACGAGTCCGCGAGCAGCAAGGTCGTCGGCAATGATCTTGGTGATCTTGCGGGTCATATCAGCCATATCGTCGTACTGCTTGTCGGTCATAACGCCGAGAACGACGAGACCCTCCTTGGTTACCAGCGGGTCACCCTTGGCATCGTTCTTGAAGGTCATCTCAACGTAGGAGGGCAGATCTGCTCCGTCCTCGATATAGTCCGAATAGCGGCGCAGGAAGCTTCCGACTGCCTTGTTGCGGCAGATTACCTCAAGTCCCTTACCGAAGGGCTTGACCGGAACGACCTCCATCGTGGTGTTGGCGAGATCTGCCGAAATATAGTGGGTCTTAATACCCGCGGCGTTGATCTTTTCGAAATAGTAGATCGACATACGAAGGTTGACGTCGCCAACTCCCTCGATAGTCAGTCCGACGCTGTTCTCGCCCGGATCAAAAACTCCGTCCTTGCCGGTGCAGTCGTCCTTAAACTTCAGCAGATAGTTGCCGTTGTCAAGAGCGAAAACGTCCTTAGTCTTTCCTGTGTAAACGAGCTTGTTTTCCATAATTTTATATCTCCTCAGATTCAATATTTTCAAATTATTTTAACGACTTATTTATTGTATTTTGCCTCTACGGCACGGTTCTTCTCGAGAACCTTTTCGCGGCCCGCCTCTCTCGCAGCGTCCAGCTTCGCGGCGAGCGCGGCGTCGGACACGGCAAGGATCTGAACGCAAAGCAAGGCGGCGTTGGCAGCTCCGTCGATAGCCACAGTTGCAACCGGCAGACCGGTGGGCATCTGGACAGTCGAATAGAGCGCGTCAACGCCGTCAAGAGTATTACATTTTATCGGGATTCCAACGACCGGCAGAGTTGTGCGCGCGGCAATAGCGCCCGCAAGATGCGCGGCCATTCCTGCGGCGGCAATAATAGCCCCAAATCCGTTTTCGCGGGCGCGGCTTGCAAACTGCGCGGCTTCGTCGGGCGTGCGGTGCGCAGAAAAAACGTGGACCTCAAACGGGACCCCATATTCCTCGAGAACAGCGATGGCTTTTTCGACCTTGGGCAGATCACTGTCGCTACCCATGATGATTCCGATCTTCTTCATATCGGACTACCTCCTTGGTAAAAAAATAGAAAAAAGCAGAGTTTCGTTCAGCCAAAATTCAGCCTTATAAATCCTGCTTTGCCCAGACGGTCGGCGCACAAGCCATCTCGTTCCCTTGTGTTGATTCACAAAATTCCGTCAGTTGCGGATGGCATCAAATTGTCAATATTGATACCACAAATAATATCACAAATAATACAATATAAAAACATCAGCTTGTAACAAAAATGTAAACTTTTATTCACTCGTGGTTTGCAAGCTCGTAGTACTCTTTAATAGTATAAAATTTATACTAAAAATTGCAAAAAACTTTTGCTCTGCCCTTGACTTTAGCGCGTTAATGTGTTATCATATTAAACATGCTAAATTGGGGCGTTGTTTTGATGCTCAGATTCCCTCACGAGGAGATACGATATGATAATTAATGAAAACGCGTTGAAATACGACGAAAGGATCGCGCTCTCTCTGCGCTCGCTTTACGCAGACCACGGTTACCGTCAGTTCAAAATGAGCCGATTTGAGGAATACGACCTTTATATGAAGAACAAGGACTTTCTCATCTCGGACGGGATCATAACCTTTAACGACACCAACGGCAGGCTTCTTGCCCTGAAGCCCGACGTTACCCTCTCGATAGTCAAAAATTCGAAGGATCTTCGCGGCAACGTCCAAAAGGTATTTTATAACGAAAACGTCTACCGCGTCTCAAAGGTATCGCATACATATAAGGAAATAATGCAGACCGGACTTGAGTGTATCGGCGATGCGACCCTTTCGGACACGGCAGAGGTCGTCACGCTGGCTCTCGAAAGCGCCAAGCTGATAAACGGCTCGTATCGGGCAGTCTTCTCTCACATCGGTTTTTTGAACGGCTATCTTGCCGATCAGGGCATAGACCCCGATCGCGACTCCGAGCTTTGCCGTGCATTCTTTGACAAGAACATAGATGCTCTGCGCGCTCTTTGCAGTGAAAAACAGCTTGAAGCGCTCAGCTGCCTTATGCAGAGCTATGCCGACGTCACCTCGGCGCGCGCCGCACTGGAGAAATACTTTGTCTCCCGCGAAACCGCCGCGTCGTTTGAAGAATTTGAGGAGCTTTGGAAGCGAGTTTTTGACGAAAAAGAGCTAACCGAAGCCACGGTCGACCTCACACTTGCAAACTCGACCGGATATTACAGCGGCATCGTTTTCAAATGCTATATAAACGGTATCGCCTCTCCGATACTCTCGGGAGGACAGTACGACGGACTTATGAAGAAGCTCGGTCGCGTCTCTCACGCCATAGGCTTTGCCGTCTATCTCGACGAGCTTGAAAGACTTGACGAGATCTCGGCAAGCGACGATGACGGCTTCGTTAACGTTGCCCTTCCCAAGGGAAGACTTGGCGAGAAGGTATACGAAATGTTTGAAAAGGCGGGCTACGACTGCCCCTCGATCAAGGAACAGAACCGCAAGCTGGTATTTGAAAATCCCGACAAGAAGGTACGTTACTTCTGGGTCAAGCCCTCCGACGTTGCGATATACGTCGAGCGCGGAGCCGCCGACGTCGGCGTTGCGGGATACGATATCCTGCTCGAATACTCGCCCGACGTTTACGAGCTTTGCGATCTCGGGCTCGGCAAGTGCCGTATGGCGGTCGCCACCAAGAAGGACTTCGTTGACGACGAGAACAAAACTCTTCGCGTTGCAACCAAGTTCTCAAACATCGCCCAGAGATATTATTCTCAAAAGGGACGTGAGATAGACGTGATCCACCTCAACGGCTCGATCGAGATCGCCCCGTTGCTCGGTCTTTCGGACGTTATCGTCGATATAGTTGAGACCGGTAAGACTCTATACGAAAACGGCCTTGAGCCGCGCGAGGACATAGTCAACATCAGCGCGCGTCTCATATCAAACAAGGCGTCCTATCGCTTCAAGCGCGAGACGATCGAAGACATAAAGGAATCCATAGTAAGGTTGGTAAATAACAATGATTAAAATATACCGTTCGGGAATAGACAGCGCCGAGGAGATCTTCTCACGCTCGAGTGCAACCGCAGACGTCTCGGGAATAGTTTCGGAAATAATCGCAACCGTTCGTGAAAAGGGCGACGCCGCCCTGATCGAATACGCCGCGAGATTTGATAAGGCAGAGCTTTCGTCGGTCGAGGTCAGTGAAGCCGAATTCGACGAGGCAATGGAGCTCGTTGAGCCCGAATTTATAGAAATACTCAAGGAGGCCGCCGAAAATATTCGCAGCTTCCACGCGCACCAGGTCAAAAACAGCTTTATTATAAGCGAGAAGGACGGTGTTGTCACCGGTCAGAAGATAACTCCCATTGAAAGAGTCGGTCTTTACGTTCCGGGCGGAACTGCGGCGTATCCCTCCACAGTTCTTATGGACAGCATACCTGCAAAGCTTGCAGGCTGCCGTCAGCTCTGCATAACCACCCCGCCCATGAGCTCGGGCAAGGTGAACCCCGCAATTCTCGCTGCGGCAAGGATCGCAGGTGTTGACCGCGTCTTCAAGGTTGGCGGCGCGCAGGCTGTCGCCGCTCTTGCATACGGAACCGAGACCGTACCTCAGGTCGATAAGATCGTCGGTCCCGGAAACGCCTTTGTTGCCGAGGCAAAAAGACAGGTGTTTGGACTGGTCGACATTGATATGATCGCCGGTCCGAGCGAAATAATGGTCATAGCTGACGGCGCGTCCGACCCCGAATTCGTGGCGGCAGACCTGCTTTCTCAGGCAGAGCACGATAAGAACGCCTCGGCGGTCCTCGTCACCAACGACCTCGCTCTCGCTGAAGCCGTTTCTCTCGAGCTTGAGCGTCAGATCCCCCTGCTCTCTCGCGCCGATATCGCCCGCGCGTCTATAGACAACAACGGTAAGATCATAGTCGTTGACCGCCTCGAGGACATAATCGACACGGCAAACGAGATAGCCCCCGAGCATCTTGAGCTTTGCGTGGACAATCCCTTCGATTATCTCGACAAGATAAAGAACGCCGGAAGCATCTTTATGGGCCGTTACTGCCCCGAGGTCCTTGGCGACTACTTTGCAGGACCTAACCACACACTTCCCACGTCGGGAACGGCGAAGTTCTCAAGCCCTCTGTCTGTCGATGACTTCGTCAAAAAATCTCAGTTCACCTACTACACCCGCGAAGCGCTTGAAAAGGTATACGGCAAGGTCGCGTACTTTGCCGAAAAGGAGGGGCTGACCGCCCACGCAAAGAGCGCAACGGTACGTTTTAACAAGGAAACAAAATGAGTCGATATCTTAACAGTCGCTACGCCGAAATGGAGGCGTACGTTCCCGGCGAGCAGCCGAGAGATAAAAAATACATAAAGCTGAACACCAACGAGTCTCCCTTCCCGCCATCGCGCTCGGTGCTTGAGGCGATAGACCGGGCGGTTATCGAGGATCTGAGACTTTACTGCGACCCCACCTGCCGCGCTCTGCGCGAAAAGCTGGGGGAGATATATTCGGTCTCGCCCGACTGCGTTTATCTCGCGGGAGGCTCGGACGACATACTGAATTTTGCCTTTATGGCGTTCGGCGAAAAGGGATCGGTTTACCCCGCTATAAGTTACGGATTTTATTCGGTCTTCGCCGCCCTTCACGGCTCGGCCGCCGAGGAGATCCCGCTTGAGGACGACCTTTCCATAGACCCGTCGAAATACTACGGCAAGAATAAGCTGGTCGTTATCGCCAACCCAAACGCTCCCACGGGACTTCTTCTGGGTCTTGACGCCATTGAGCAGATAGTTGTGAGCAACCCCGACGGCGTCGTGGTGATCGACGAGGCTTATATAGACTTCGGCGGAGAGTCTGCTCTGCCGCTTATAGAAAAGTACGATAACCTTCTGGTGGTCAGAACCTATTCGAAGTCGCGCAGTATGGCAGGCGCGCGCCTCGGCTTTGCCTTCGGCTCGCCCGAGCTGATAGCCGATCTTGAAAAGCTCAAGTATTCGACCAATCCCTATAACGTCAACGCCATGACGCAGGCGGTGGGTCTTGCCGCGCTTTGCGAGGACGACTACTATATGCAAAACTGCCGCACTATTATCGAAAACCGCGAGTACACGGCAACCGAGCTTCGCCGACTTGGATTTACCGTCACCGACTCGAAGACCAATTTCGTATTTGCAAAGACCGATAAAATGAGCGGCGCCGAGCTATATCGCAGACTGCGCGAGGAGGGTATCCTCGTCCGTCATTTCAGCACCCCCGAGATCTGTGAGTACAACCGCATAACCGTCGGAACGCTTGACGATATGAAGGCGACCGTTTCGGCGATAAAGAAAATTTTGGAGTTAGAGTGATGAGAACGAGCGAAATATATCGTAAGACCAACGAAACAGAGATATCGCTTAAGTTAGAGCTTGACGGCTCGGGAAAGAGCGAGATCAAGTCGGGCTGCCCCTTCCTCGATCATATGCTGACCCTTTTTGCGGCTCACGGCGGATTCGATCTTTCACTCGTCTGCCGAGGTGACGTCGAGGTGGATTACCACCACACGGTCGAGGACATCGGTATCGCACTGGGCGACGCCGTTTATCAGTCGCTCGGCGACAAACGAGGCATCAACCGTTACGGCTATATGGTGCTTCCTATGGACGAAACGCTTATCGTCACCGCTATCGACATCTCGGGTCGCGCCCTTCTTAACTACGACCTCAGAATACCGACGCCTCGCGTCGGCGACTTCGACACCGAGCTGGTAGAGGAATTCTTCCTCGGATTCGTCCGTCACGCCAACTTAACGCTTCACGTCAAGCAGCTCGACGGAAAGAACTCTCACCACGTCATCGAGGGCGCTTTCAAGGCGTTCGCCCGTGCTCTGTCGGTCGCGGTCTCGCTTGACCCGTCAAGACTTGACGTACTTCCCTCCACGAAAGGACTTCTTTAATTAATGCTTGCAATAATTGATTACGGCGTCGGAAATCTCTTTTCGCTCGCCTCGTCGCTCTCTTATATCGGGGTCGAGTCGGTCATCTCGTCCGATCCCGAGGTGTTAAGAAGGGCGGACAGACTTATCCTCCCCGGCGTCGGCGCTTTCGGGGATGCCGCAAAGAAGCTTCGTGTCACCGGTCTTGACACCGTTGTTCGCGAGGAGGCGGCAAAGGGAAAGCCGCTGATGGGAATCTGCCTCGGTATGCAGCTGCTCTTTGAAAAGAGCTACGAATACGGCGAGCACGACGGACTGGGACTTCTCCCCGGCGAGGTCGTCGGAATGAAGGGACGTCTCTCGGACGAGCTTATGATCCCGCATATCGGCTGGAACGCGCTTGAGCTCAAATCAAGCTCTCCTCTCTTTAAGTATATTAAAAACGGCGACCACGTTTACTTCGTCCACTCCTTCTTTGTTCCGGGAGACAACGAAAGCACCGTCGCCACCGCAGAGTACGGTCTTTCGCTGACGGCAACCGTTCAGAAAAATAACGTCTGCGGTTGCCAGTTCCACCCCGAGAAGAGCGGCGAGGTCGGTCTTTCGATCCTTCGCGCCTTCTGCGAAATGTAAGGAGACGTAAGCGTGAATATTTTTCCTGCAATAGATCTGTTTTCCGGCAAGGCGGTTCGTCTTTTCAAGGGCGATTACTCGCAGATGACGGTATATAACGACGATCCTCTCGCCGTCGCCCGCGATTTTGAGGCGTGCGGTGCGAAGTTCATACATATGGTCGATCTCGAGGGGGCAAAGGACGGAACGACGCCTAACCTCTCGGTCGTCAAAAAGATAGTTGACTCAACCTCGCTGTTCGTTGAGATCGGCGGTGGCATACGCAGTATGGAGGTTGCCGACCGATATATCGAATGCGGTGTCGGTCGGGTTATCCTCGGCACGGCTGCCGTTTCGGATCGCGAGTTTTTAAGTGCTGCCGTTAAAAAGCACGGCGATAAGATAGCCGTCGGCGTTGACATCAAGAACGGCAAGGTCGCCATTAAGGGCTGGACCGAAACGTCTGCTCTCGATGCCTTCGATTTCTGCCGCGAGCTGCAAGAGCTCGGCGTTAAGACGGTCATCTGCACCGACATCTCAAAGGACGGCGCAATGATGGGAACCAACCGTGAGCTTTACCGCGAGCTTTCCCAGAAATTCAGCCTCGATATAATCGCGTCGGGCGGCGTTTCGTCGCTTGACGATATCTCCGCACTTCGCGCGTTAAACCTTTACGGTGCCATCATCGGAAAGGCGTACTACACCGGAGCGATAGACCTGCGAGAGGCGCTGGAGGTGGCAAAATGATCACCAAAAGAATAATCCCCTGCCTTGACGTCAAGAACGGACGAGTTGTCAAGGGAGTCAACTTCGAGGGACTTTCCGACGTTTCCTCCCCCGTTGAGCTTGGCCGCTTTTACAGTAGCTGCGGCGCTGACGAGCTGGTGTTCTACGATATAACGGCGTCAGCCGAGGGTCGCAAGCTCTTTACCGACATTCTGACAGAGGTGGCGTCGACCATCTTCATACCGTTAACTGTCGGCGGCGGCATCAACACGCTCGACGATTTCGATAGAGTCCTGAAATGCGGTGCCGATAAGGTCAGCGTAAATTCGGGCGCGATACGCGACCCCGATCTCATCCCCCGCGCCGCCGAGCGCTACGGAGACCAGTGTGTAGTGCTTTCGGTCGACGTCAAGCGAGTCGACGGAGTTTTCCGCGTCTTTGCCAAGGGAGGCAGAGAGAACACGGGTATGGAGGCGCTTGAATGGATCACTCGCTGTGTCCGCAACGGCGCCGGCGAGGTCGTCGTCAACTCTATAGACACCGACGGAGTAAAAAAAGGCTTTGACCTTCCCTTGCTCCGTGAGGTACGCGCCGCCGTTAAGGTTCCGGTCATCGCGTCGGGCGGTGCCGGCTCGGCGGAGGATTTTGTCACTCTGTTCAAGGAGCTCCCCGACATAGACGCCGGTCTTGCCGCGTCGATCTTTCACTTCGGTGAGGTCAAGATCTCCGAGCTGAAGATGATGCTAAAACAAAACGATATTTCAGTAAGGATATGAATATGATAAACGTAAACGAACTCAAATTTGACGAAAAGGGTCTTATTCCCGCAATAGTTGTCGACGCGCTTTCCAAGAAGGTGCTTACCCTGGCTTATATGAGCCGTGAGAGCCTGCAGATCTCGATGGAAAAGGGACTGACCTGCTTTTACAGCCGCTCGCGTCAGAAGCTTTGGCTCAAGGGCGAGACCAGCGGAAACTATCAGCACATCGTTTCGATAACCGCCGACTGCGACCGCGACGCGCTTGTCGTTATGGTCGAAAAGGAGGGTCCCGCCTGCCATACGGGTGAGGAGTCCTGCTTCTTCGAGCCGGTTTATCAGAGCGACGAGCGTTCCGAGTTCTCGTTCGACGGACTTTACTCTCTGCTCGAGGGTCGCAAGGCTAACCTCCCCGAGGGCTCGTATACCACTTACCTATTCCAGAAGGGTCTTGATAAGATACTGAAAAAGGTGGGAGAGGAGTGCACCGAGGTCATCATCGCCGGGAAGGCTGACGACAAGAGAGAGACTGTCTACGAGATCGCAGACCTTGCCTACCACGTAATGGTTCTTATGGTCGAAATGGGCATTTCGGTCGACGATATCCGCCGCGAGCTGGCGTCGCGCCACGTCATTGACCACAAGGTCAAGCAGGAAAAAATGGCGAGCGACAATGATAAGAAGTAATTTTCATACACACACCGTTTTCTGTGACGGCAAAAGCACGGCGCGCGAAATGGTCGAGCAGGCTATAAAGCTCGGGTTTACGGCTCTCGGCTTTTCGGGGCACGTAGGCGGTCACGAATGTCTGACCCCGTACTCAATGTCGGACGAAAGCCATGTCGCTTATCTTGCCGAGATCAAAAGTCTCAAAGAGGAGTACGCCGACCGAATAAAGATATATTGCGGCGGCGAGCTCGATCTCTTCTCGACGGCAGATCCCAAGGATTACGACTTCACTATCGGCTCGGCTCACCATGTAAAAAAAGGAGAGAACTACCTTTCGATAGACGAGTCGGCAGAAACAGAGAGATATAACGTCGATACCTTCTACTGTGGGGACTTCGACGCCTATTGCGAAGACTATTTCAAAGCCGCAGTCGAGTGTGTCAAGAGGTTTTCGCCAACCTTTATAGGACACATAGATCTCCCTATGAAGTTTGCCGAGATCAACGGTCGAACCGAATCTCCCCGCTATCTTGAAGCGGCACGAGATGCGATCGCCGAGCTTTGTAAATTTGATATTCCCTTTGAGATAAACACGGGTGCTATCTCGCGCGGATACCGAAGCACTCCCTACCCCTCAAAAAACCTCTTGAGTATGATAAAGAGCGCGGGTGGACGCATAATGATAAATTCCGATTGCCACCACGCCGATTCTCTTGACTGCGCCTTCGTTGAGGCGGAAGAGTTAGCAAAGAAATGTGGGGTTGACGGACATTGGATAATTACCGACAACGGTTTAGAATTTATCAAATTTAGTTGATTATTAGCAAATATTAAGGAGAAAACGACAATGAACAAAATCAAAATAGGCTGGAGCGAGGTAAGCATCGTTCCCGAGGGCAGAAGAATATCGCTTACAGGTCAGTTTTACGAGCGAATTTCGGGAGAGGTAGAAACCCCCATCGCCGTTACTGCACTGGCTATGGAGTGTGGAAACGACTGTATGGTATTCGTGGGATGCGACCTTATTTGTGTTGGAGAAGCTCTGCTTAAAGACGCAAGAGCGCTTCTTCCGGATAACTGCGGATTCCCCAAGGAAAAGCTTATAGTAAGCGCGATCCACACTCACACCTCGTTAGGATATAGCCAAAGAAATGACGATTACGACGCCTCCATCAGCTGCCTTGATAAATTCAAGCCGGCAAACGTCTCCTACGTTCCCTTGGTAAGTGATGACAGCAAAGATATACTCCGTGACGAAGAAGCAAGAGCATTTTTGGCGGAACGTATAGCCCGCGCAGCACTTGAGGCGTGGAATACTCGCGCAGAGGGTGCATATACTGGTGCCTTCGGACGTGCCGCCGTAGGACTCTGCCGCAGAGTATGCTACGACGACGGGTCGGCAAAGATGTGGGGCGATTCCAACAACTCAAACTTCACCGAGCTTGAGTCGGGCAACGATTCGGGAATCGAGCTGATGTTCACCTACGATACAAATAAAAAGCTGACCGGTGTTGTTGCAAACGTCGCCTGCCCCGCTCAGGTGCTTGAGCACCAGAACTTTATCTCGTCCGACTATATGGGTAAGGTTCGCGAGAGAATACATGCAAAATACGGAAAAGACGTCTGCTTCCTCGGTCTCGTCTCTCCGGCAGGAGATATGTGCCCCCGCGATCTGATCCGTTGGGTAGACTCCCCGGTCTGCAAAAAAGACCCCAATATCAACCGTGATTTCGTCATCGAAAGAAAAGCAGACCCCTCTATGTTTGAGATCAAGGGCTGCGATAAGGTTGCAAGACGAATTGCGGACGAGATATTCTACGAGCTTGACGACGTTCAGGACCTCGTCACGGAAAGTGAGATCATACATAAGGTAATTAAACTTGATCTTCCGTTGCGCCGCGTCACCATTGAGGAAAAGGATAAAGCCGAGGTAGCCATAAAGGAGTTTTTCTCCAAATGCAAGGGAGAGATAAACTTTGAAGATAATGCAAATATGCTGATACACAGCGGTGTTGTTGCGAGATATGAGCTTCAGCAAACGCTCGACCTGTTCACAATCGAGATGCACGTTCTAAAGGTCGGAGACATCGCGTTTGCCACTAACCCCTTCGAGCTTTTCCTGAATTACGGCAACCAGATCAGAGCCAGAAGCCTTGCAAAGCAAACCTTCCTAGTGCAGCTTTGCTGCGGATCGTTCGGCTATCTCCCGACAGAGAAAGCCGAAAAAGGAAGCCACTATTCTGCATTCGTCGGAAGCGGCACAACCGGCCACGCCGGCGGCGAGCTGCTCGTCCGCACGACACTCAAAGAGATCAACGAGATGTTCAAATAAACCAAACCCAAACAAGCCCCAGTCGGGGCTTGTTTGGGTTTGGTGCGGGTAACAGGGGTCGAACTTTCTGCCCTGCAGACGACCGCTTCGCGCTCTTACTGCAAAAAAACGCAAGCGTTTTTTCGTCGTGAGCTTCTCGCCCTACCAGTGCATATTTTTTATTGATATAAAATGCAAGAAAGGAAACCGACTATGAAATTAAGTTTTGAGCAGATTAGTGAATTTACAACAGGTGCTGTACGAATAAAAGAACTAAACGGAGAAACACACCTGTATAGATTTAGTGAGGAGCAAGAGAACCTCTACAAGGAAAGAGACTGGGATTTCTATAATAAAACTTTTTGCACAGCAGGAATTAGGTTATCGTTTTTGACAAACAGCAGCACACTGTTCTTGAAACTGAATATATCAACAAAGGAATCAACAAGAAAATATTTTTCGGTTGATGTTTTTGTCGATGGAGTCCCCGTAGATTATATTGATAACTTTTCAAATATTGCTTTGCCTATAGATTATACACAGGCAGATCTTCCTGACGGGCATTTTGCAAAGCAAATCAGACTTGGCGATGGTATGAAAAAAGTGTGTATATACTTGCCAAGAATGGCAGTTGTAGCAATTGAAGATATTATAGTTGATGACGGCTCTTTTGTAGAGCCTATAAAACCGTCAAAAAAATTGTTAGTATTTGGTGATTCAATAACTCAGGGGTATGATGCTTTACGACCATCTAACCATTATATTGCAAAGCTTGCTAATGCGTTTGATGCCGAAGAATTTAATGTGGCGATAGGTGGAGAGATATTTTTTCCTGAGCTTATAGATGCTGCAGGTGACCTGAAACCTGATTATATAATTGTCGGGTATGGCACAAATGACTGGAGCAAAACAGAACAGCCTTATTTCAAAGAGAATTGTCAGAGCTTTTTCAAATCGCTGTACGACAAATACCCTTCTTCTCAAATATGTGTTCTGACACCGATCTGGCGACGTGACTATGAAGAAGCAAAACCTTTTGGCAGCTTTTTTGAGGTTGAAGCAATAATTAAAAACATATGCTCAAACTACAGTACAATCAGTGTTGTTCAAGGTTGGGATATGGTTCCTCATAGTGAGAATTATTATGCGGATTTGAGACTTCACCCAAACGATAAAGGATTTGAATATTATTATAAGAATTTAAAAAAGGCATTTGAAAAGATAATTGTATAATAAATGTTTTAGAATTAACATACAGGTGGTGATCGTTTTATGAAAAAGATTCTCTTTCAAGGGGACTCAATTACAGATGCATTGCGTAGACGTGAAGAAATAAATCAGGAGCACTACAAGGGGTGTGGATACCCAACACTTATTTCCGCAAGACTCGGATATGAATGCCCCGGTGAATATCATTGTATAAACAGAGGGGTTGCAGGTGACAGAAGTGTTCATATGCTTCAAAGAATCTATGAAGATTTTTTAGCTTTAAAGCCTGATGTGCTCAGTATCTTAATTGGAGTTAATGATGTGTGGAATAATCTTGGTCACGAAGAGTTTGCACCCTCTCTTTACGAAACTTGTTTTTCCTTTCTCATTTCACAAATAAAAAAGGACTTGCCTGATTGTCAATTGATGATATTAGAACCATTTGTTCTTCGGGGAAGTGCAACTGAAAATAATTGGAAAGATTTTGGTGAAACGGTTCCGAAAATTGCAAAAATTGCGAAAAAAATTGCATTTGAAGCAAATGCGATATTTATACCATTGCAGGAAAAATTTGATGAGTTTGCAAGCAAAACCAAAGCGGAATTGTGGCTTTATGATGGTGTGCATCCAACTTCAGCAGGACATGAGCTTATAGCACGGGAGTGGCTTAATTATTTTAAAAAAATTTGAATAAAAGTTTAGGAATAAAATTTTAAGTAAGTGCAGTCAAGGTGCTGTGCTATCCAAATGCTCAAGACAAATTGAAAGTGATATACGGTCATGAATGTCACAAAAAGAAATCCGAACCCTTCGCCTACCGGCTTTGGGTTCAGATTTCTGCTGTTTGGCGCTACTAACAGGGGGCAAACTTCCTACCCTGCAGACGACCGCTTCGCGCTCTTACGACTAAAAAAACGCAAGCGTTTTTTTAGTCGTGAGCTTCTCGCCCTATCACCACAAACAGAACAAGCCCCAAAAGGGGCTTGTTTTAGTTTGGTAAAGATAAATCCTCATCTCACCATCGTGTGATGAGAGGCGGGTCTTTGCACCGTATTAAATTCACTCATTTTGGTTGGGTATTGACTCCATACACTCATCCGTCCTTGAGTCGATGAACACCTCGTTAAGTATCTCGACCTTGTAAGGCATATCATCGATAGAAGCATCCTCGGTGTAAACATAGTATTCACGCTTAAAAACAACTTTATAGTATGGATTTTCGCAGTGTGCAAAATCTGCGATTTCAAGCTTTGAAACTGTCTTTATCCCTGCATTGATCTCGGATTTCCATTTTTCAACGTCCCAATATCTTTTAGCGATATCGATAGCGGTACACGCATTTTTCTTTTCTATTTCGATTTCAAAACACTCGCCGGTAGTAGAATTTACAAGCAATTCATAGTTTATATATATATGATGTGGCAGGAGAGAGTGAGTTCCGTCTCCGAGATTAGTGTAATATTCGGATAAAGATAAGATATGGTAATATACGCTCTCTGTGTTCGGAACTGCCGCAACAACCGCCTTGGTATGGATGACTGTGCCTGCCGCGCCTTCTCCTTCGTTTTTGATTCCCATATATTTTATCGCTAACTCATAAGCCTCCTCCAAGGACAGCCTGTAATTCCACGATTCGTCCATAGATAAATATTCTATACTGAATTGGGGATTCGCATCTAAATATTCAAGGATTTGTCCGTGGGAAACACATTCTCCGTTTATATAATATTCAGCATCTGTCTCGCCGTCGTTTACGATCCGCCAAAGCTCCTTTGTTTTTAGTTCTTCTCCCTCAAAATAAATTTTATCCGAGCCGTATTTATGATTCTCGTCTGTATAAGTCCAAATGAATGAGCTGTCGGTATTTACACAGGAAATCTGCTTGAACGTGAAAGAGTATAGATATACCTTTCTGTTATAATAGCGAAGGATAAACTTGTCGCCGCAGTCAAGTATGACTTCGCCGATGCCGTCTCCATCAAGGTCGACAAAGCCGTATTTAAGATCGGTCACATCAGCCAACAGCTTATTTTCGTAGGGAGTCCTGACATCCTTTAGGAATTTATATTCTCCCGTCTTGACCTCATAAACCTTGGCTTTTGTACTCAATACCGACTCGTATATGTCTTTTATAAGCTCAGATTCGTTGAACAACGGGATAAATTCAAGACCCGAATACTCCCTCGTCACATCTTTTCCCGAATATTGTCCAAGATATTTTCCGTGTTGGTCATCCAACGCTTTGTATTCACTTTCGGTGATCTCGATCTCCTCGTCACCCGTAAGCATATAATATTCGGTAACAACACGAAATTCGGGCTCATATTCCACACGATCTACCAGCCAATAGTCAGCAATGATCTCAAGTGAGGCACCGCCCTGTGCAACTTTGTACTTGGTTTTATGCTCAAATCCGCCATCGGAGTATTCATATATAAAACCGTCTCCGTCTATCCAGCAATTCGCAAGAGACGAGCGCTTATCTGGGAAAGCATAGCCAAGACCTCCGATGAGGACAGGCTTACCATCTGCATATGAAAAGATGGCAATTACTGTATAATCCTCATTCAAGAGAATCAGCTCGTCCGCGCCGTCGCCGTTGAGATCCTTTTGTGCGTAGCCGCAGGTAAGCTTATAGATTGGAGATAAGCTGTCCGCCTTGTCGCGACCCGCGTAATGCAAATATGCGTTATACCCCATAGCAGCAAAAAGCTCTTTCTCCTGAGTATCGGTAATTCCGTACTTTTCCGCATAGAAAGAGTCTGAGATTTCCTTATCGTACTTTGAGCATACGTCTATGGCCTGTTTGTATAAACCGATGACAGAGCTATAATCAGATTCCGATGGAATCGTAGCATCATCGTCAGACTCGATTCGGTCTTGAAAAAATTGACAAGATGATAACGACAAAGCCGCAACCAAGCACAATAAAAAAACAACCCTCTTCATAAAAATCCCCCATTAAAACCAACTGCAATTTTATTATAACACATCGAAAGGTTTTGTCAATATGGTGGTGGGAAGATTTTAACAGCAGGGTTCAAACACTGCCCAGCCGACTAACGCAAGCGTTTTTTCGTCGTGAGCTTCTCGCCCTATTACCTCAAACCAAAACAAGCCCCAGTCGGGGCTTGTTTTGGTTTGGTGCGGGTAACAGGGGTCGAACCTGCACGAATTAACACAAGATCCTAAATCTTGCGCGTCTGCCAATTCCGCCATACCCGCGCTATATGCACCTCTGTATTTTACCACAACCGAGCTCGTTTGTCAACAAAAATCCCCCGATCAATTCGGGGGATTTCATTACTCAACTGTTTCGTCGGGCATAACGACGTTTTGCGGCTTGTTGTTTCGTATAACGTAAATCACTATCGGCAAGGACGGCGCGACGAAAATGGAAATAAGCAAAAACACGACCGCCTGTTCGGGAGCAAAAAGTCGAAACATCCTCCAAAGCGCAATAAAAAGCAAAACGATATAAACAATAGCGATGACCGTTAACGCTATATCAGCAAGGCCCACCACGGCATCCAAGATCGGGAATTCAAGAAGCAACAGCCGCCCCGTCATTCGGGACACCACTCCAATGACAAGCATTGAAATCATTAGCACTACCGACAAAACGATCGTAGTCAGCATAAGAGCCAACAACCGTTTTGCATATTTTGTCCGACCCTTTCGATCGTCATACCTATCCGCAATATAACCCAAAGCGTAAATATTACAGAACGGAACAAAGGCATACCAACTCTTTTTGAAGCCAAGCGTTCGGAGCATTTCTCGCATTCCGAATCCCTGCAAAAAATACGCTCCAAGCGCCCACGATACAGTCAAGGAAATTACCGTACCGCATACGAGAACATATACCGCAAGATACATGACCATTATAAACCAAATGGTGTCAGGTAAAGCGCCGGTCGTCAAAAGAAACATCGTTTGCCTCCTTTACTGTTTTTATTAATTATATCACACAATCGTCTTCAAGTCAAGCAGCTCTATATTATTTGAAGCCGAGCTATTGACATTCGGCGCGTGTTAATATATAATTATATAGTTAGATACACAAAACGATAAAAGGAGCAACCAATGAGCAACAACATTCCGGAATACTTCGGCAGCCGCGTTTTTAACGAATCCGAAATGCGTCGCCGTCTTTCTGAAAGCGACTTTAATGATCTGCAAAGCGCCATAGATAACGGTCAGGGGCTTGATATAGCCTTGGCAAACCGAATCGCCGCCGCCATGAAGGACTGGGCTGTTGAAAACGGAGCCACTCACTATACACACTGGTTCCAGCCTATGACGGGCATCACTGCCGAAAAGCACGAAAGCTTTATCCGTCCTGATAGCGAGGGTAAGCCGGTTATGCAGTTCTCCGGAAAGAACCTCATCAAGGGCGAGTCTGATGCTTCCTCCTTCCCGTCGGGAGGTCTTCGCGCGACCTTTGAGGCTCGCGGATATACCGCTTGGGACCCCACCTCCTACGCCTTCATAAAGGACGGCTCGCTTTATATACCCACCGTTTTCTGCTCCTTCGCGGGAGATACTCTTGACCGCAAGACCCCTCTGCTCCGTTCAATGCAGGCGCTCAACCGCTCGGCGTTGCGTCTGCTTTCGATCTGCGGCAACAAGGACGTCAAAAAGGTCACACCAATGGTTGGCGCGGAGCAGGAATACTTCCTCATAGACAAGAAGAATTACGACCGCCGTCCAGATCTGCTTTACACCGGCAGAACGCTGTTCGGTGCGCCCGCCCCCAAGGGTCAGAAGGGTGATTACCACTACTACGGAGCGATCAAGCCTCGCGTTATGAGCTTCATGCAGGAGCTTGACGAGGAGCTTTGGAAGCTGGGTATCTTCTCACAGACCAAGCACAACGAGGCAGCTCCGGCACAGCACGAGCTCGCCCCCTTCTTTGAAAATGCAAACGCGGCAGTTGACCACAACCATCTCACGATGGAATATCTTCGTAAGATCTCCGAGCGTCGCGGACTCGTCTGCCTGCTGCACGAAAAGCCCTTTTCGTCGGTCAACGGCTCGGGTAAGCATATAAACTGGTCATTTTCGACCGACACCGGCGTCAATCTGCTCGATCCGGGTAACACTCCCGCCGAAAACGCGCAGTTCCTGCTCTTCTTCTCGGCAGTTATCAAGGCTGTTGACGAATACGCCGACCTGCTTCGTCTTTCGGTAGCCTCGGCGAGCAACGACCGCCGTCTTGGTGGAAACGAAGCCCCGCCCGCCATCATTTCGATATACGTTGGCGAGGTGCTTGAGAATATAATAGATAAGCTGGTTGCAAAAGAGGACTACGAGCCCGACGCGGACACCGAGATCCGTCTTGGCGTTTCGGCTCTTCCCTCCTTCCCTCGCGACTCGAGCGACAGAAACAGGACCTCTCCCTTTGCATTTACCGGAAACAAGTTTGAGTTCCGTATGCCCGGCTCGTCTCTCAACGTCGCCGGCCCAACAACCGTTCTGAACACCATAGTTGCCGAGGAGCTTCGCAAGTTTGCCGATAAGCTTGAAGCGGCAGAGGACTTTGATATAGCACTCAACCGCCTCATTCGTCATACTCTGCGAGACCACAAGCGCATCATCTTCAACGGAAACGGATATTCGAAGGAATGGGTCGAGGAAGCGGCAGCGCGCGGACTTGGAAACTATCCCAGCTGCGCCGATATCCTTCCTCGCTTCACCGACGAGCGCTTCATAGACCTTTATACCCGACACGGAGTTTACACCGCGCAGGAGATGAGCTCGCGCCGCGAGATCTCGCTGTCCGCCTACTCGAGCAATCTCAAGATCGAGGCAAAGACCATGATAGAGATGGTCCGTCGCGGATATCTCCCCGCCCTCTCGAGCTACACGACCCGACTTGCCGAGTCGCTTGCCAAAAAGGGCTGCGGACTTATGGAAAAAGAGACCCTCGATATTCTCAATACCCTTGAGGACGAGGCATACCTCTTGGTCTGCAAGCTTGAAAAGGAGCTTTCCGAGGTATCGTCGATATCCGACGCGGTCAACCGCGCCGAAGGCTACCGCGATCGCATAATTCCCGTTATGGACGAGCTCCGCGCCACTGTCGACCGCGCCGAGCCCTACGTCGATCAGGACTTCTGGCCCTATCCGAAATACGGAGAGATAATGTTCGATGTTTAATAATAAAAAAGAACACCGCCACGGTGCACAAGTCCGTTAAAAACGGACAATTGAAAAAAAGAGCCTCCTATGGTAGAATTAAAGTACTACCATAGGAGGTTTTGTTATGTCAAGGAAATATGAGAAGGTAAGTGAATTATTGCCGATCATTAAAGATCTTACAG
>JAFVUB010000007.1 GCA_017502915.1 Clostridia bacterium | reverse complement strand
TCCTTGTTGAAAATTTTAGGTATAATTTAATTCAGGCGCGAATTAAAATCGCCCAAACCATAACCCAGTGAGAACATTATAGCACAAATATCCTATTTTGGCAATTGGTTTTTTGTAAAAAATGACATAAAAAAGTTTTTTGGCACTTTGAACAGCACTCCCCTTTCGATTTAGGGCAAAGTGAACATAATCAAGCGAGCTTGGACTTGACGAGGAGCAAAAAATCGGGTTTTTGTGCTTCCGTTTTTCCCTTCCGTTGCAAAAAAATCGGGGCTGCGACATAGTCGCAGCCCCTTTTATCATTATTGATCAATGACACGGTTTCCGGCTCTCTGCTCTTTTTATTCTTCAAGGTTCTAATGCGATTTAAGATGCAAAGCCCTAAAGAAGTCACTGCCGCAGCTTAGTTATTGATATAATGGTACAAACGCTTTGCTTTGTAAAGGCTTTTTTGTAAATTGTTCGAATATTTCTTATTTGCAGTATATTTTAGTTGCACTATAACGATACGCCACGGCAAACGAACGTCAAGCGAGGTCTGAATGGGTTTTCCCGACGTTCGTTTGCACTTGATCAGCTTTGATTTTTATTGCTATATTTCAGTTTATAGTCATTTCGCACGTGACCGGCATGTGGTCCGACGCGTATTTCCAATGGCCTTCAGTCGTGGCGAAGTTTCTGTATATTACCTCATATTCCATGGGGGTTATCGAGCCGTCGTTCGAGACGAAGATAAAGTCGAGTATACGCTTATCCATAGACCAGCCGTTCTCTTCCGCAAAGTCCTCTGCCGTTCCGTCGTTCGGGAACTCGGCACGGAAGGCGTTGTTGATAAGAGTATAGGGCTCACCGGAGAACCAATGGAAGCTCGGGATACCGTCCGCGATAAACTGTACGCCGTTCATCTGATACGCCCACTTCAAGCCGACCTGAGTATTGAGATAGGTTATCGTCGACTCGGTATCGTAATGATACTGACCGTTACCCTCGTAGCCGGTCTGATAGTCGGCGTTCATATCACCCACAAATATAATAGGAAGATCGTTATACTGCGAGAGATTTTGATCGCTCTCGAGTCTATCCTCAAGTATCATTCTCGCCTGCTCGGTTCTGACTCCGGAGGAGCTGCCGTAATCAAGGTGCGCGTTTATTACGAGGAACTGCTTTCCGGTTACCTTGTGCTCAAAAACAGCATAAGCAAAATAGGTGGGATGCTTACACGCGACGCCGTCAACGACCTCGCCCTTATCCATAAGGAAATAGAATCTGCTGTCCTTATGCCTCAAGGTTGACGTGTTATAGTATATCGGGCAGTCCGACGCGAGCGAATTAGTGCCGGGGGCTATCGTATATTGGCTTCCAAGGTCATCAAGATCCTGAAGCCACGTATCAGCCTCCTGGAAGCAATATACATCAGCCGGATTTTCTGCCAATACGGTAAGAACGTTTGCAATTCTCTCATCGGTGCGGTAGGATGACTGAAGATTATACGTCATGACCTTGATGTTTGCACTCTGGCCGTTCGGGACGGTGGTGTCGGTATCGAAATCGTATATATATCCGATAGCGTTGCCGGTCTGCTGTCCCGGAAACGATCCGGTATTAACGCTGTCAGCGTCCACCGAAGTTCCGACGATAGTATAGCCTACGATACCTCCGACGACGTCGCCAAGAGTGATATCTCCGTTGTTGTCGCAGTTACTGATATTGGCAACGATCTCAAACGAACCGACGATTCCGCCGACGTATTCTGCGCCGACTGCGCCCGCCTGAGCAATGATATCTCCGTTGTTGGTCAGGTTCGATATGCTATCGGCAACGACCTCGCCGCCCTCCTGAACTCGGCCTATGATACCTCCGACCTCGGAAGCAGGGTCGGAATCAGCCATAACAACGATATTATTATTATTCGTGCAGTTGGTCATCTCTTTGATTCGCTTGATCGAACCAACGATACCGCCAACGCGGCCTCCGGTAACAACTGCGTTGTTTACACAGTCGATAAACTCATTGTTCAAATTATCCTTGTCCGAGAAGCCGAGGATGCCGCCCGCGTTCCACGCCGTGACAGCTCCGTAGTTACGCAGATTATAAAATTGCATCCAAGAATCCTTATGATCGATGTTTCCGCAGAAACCGCCCGCAAAGGACTCTGCCGTGATATTACCGTTGTTCACACAATTAGTGCCGGCTTCATCACTGAATAGGAAGGATGCCTGATAAGCCTTGCCGACAAATCCGCCTGCAGAAACAGCCGAACCGGTGACGGTTACGGCACCGTTGTTGACACAGCTCTCCAGCTCAACGATCATTCCGCCCTGTCCGTTACCGACAAATCCGCCCGAGTTAACATTAGCGACAATATTACCGCTGTTAACACAGTCATCGATGATAAGATTACCTGTCGAAGCTGTGATATTTCCCACGAATCCGCCGGTTCCGTAGTATCTGCGCTCGCTGGATGCCTGCGACCTCAGATTCTCTATGTCAGCGTTGGTTTCACAATCCTTTATAACGAATTCAGATCCGCTAACCTGGCCACTATTCGTAATGCATCCGATAAATCCGCCGGTTGCAATACCTGCATTCTCAACAGTTCCGTTAACGGTAGAGTTCTCAATGGTGGCGTTCACAGCGGGAATTCTTCCGATAAATCCGCCAACACCGTTTCCGTCTCTATAACCGATATTAGCATTAATAGCAGCGTTTACGTGAACGTTATCAAAAGAATACGAGCCGCCGTAGACACAACCAACGACTCCTCCGACGTTGTTTCCGGACTCGATGGTCTCAATGTTAACGTAAACATCGGATATCGTACCGCCGGCCTCGAACTCGCCAAGAAGTCCTCCGGTTCCGTATCCGCCGGTAACACTGCCCTCCACGCCCTTGCCGGTAATAAGGACGTTATCTATAGTAACCGAAGCGTTGCTTTCCTTTCCCGCTCCCTGGGCAAGAATACCGACGTATCTCTTGATGCTACCGCCGGCAGGAAGGCCTTCTCCCGTGTTATATTCCGAAAATCCCGAAACATACCCGCTGGTATGCACAGTTAGGTTCTTAACGACAACGTCAACGCCGTTGCCCCAGATCCACCACCACAGGGGAGCTTCGTTAGTAGTAATGGTGTATCCGCAACCGTCAAGCTTACCGTTGAAGTTTCCGTAGGACGGCCAGTAGTCGCCAGGAAGAGTTATATCATTGGTAAGATAATAATTACCGGTGATATAACCATTGTACGTTGATACCGAAAATGCCTCAATGAGCTGCTGTGCAGTGCTGAGAGGAGTTGCACCGACGAGATCAGTAACGTACCCCTCGGCAACGCTGCCGATGCTCAGGTTTTCGGAGTTCTTGGGGTCAAGAACTATCTCATCGTCTGCCGAGGCGACAAAGAGAATTGCGGTCAGTGCCATGCTGATGGTCAACACAGCTGCCAAAAGAATAGCGAGTGTTTTTTTCATAGTTCTCCTCCTGATCTGTTTTTATTTTTTGGGATTATATTTTCCCATTAAAAAATTCTTTGTCGTACTTCCCAAGTCGCGATTCGCTCTTGGTTATGAGCTCCGCAAGCTCCTCTCGAGCCCCTCCCGTGAAGTATTCAAGCATCATATCTCCCTGCGAAAAGCAGATGCTATCTCGGATCGGGTAATAATGACGCATAAGGAAAAGCGCATATTTTATCATTCGGTAATCTCCGTACACTCTCGGAGCTTCGCCGTAGGTTGACTCGACGGCAACCGAATAATTATCGTATATTGCGGGAAGTATTCCATTTTTGTCGGCAAATACTATGGTCGACGCTCTGCCGAAGGTTCCCTTTTCGTCAAACATATCGTGGCAATCGGTGGCTCCGATGAAGGAATACTTTTTACCCTTCGCCCTTTCCTCGAAGAAGAGCATCGATTGCAGATTGTTATCATAAGCCTTGTTATCGCCTATGATCTCAAAGGCATCGCACAAGCCGTTCGCGAAGATGGCTCGGCTGACCTTGGTCTGGCAGTGATAGGTGTCACCTGTACGCCAGCAGGGGTGAACGTGGACGGCGAGTCCTCCGCTCTTTTTGATCTCGCGGTACATCCAGACTCTTTGCAGATATTCGTTTTTATCAAGCCCTTCGGGAACCGCAACGGTTTTTTCAAGCTCTGCGACCTCGGCTCTGACCCTTTCGGGCTCTTCCCTGAATATTCTGCTGACGCCGTAGCTGCCGCCCAGGCTGACCATATGGAAATATCCGTTATAGCCGTTGTGCACCTCTTCGGCGGTCATAAGCTCAAAGCTCGTTTTAAGCGCGTCGTAATCCGCCTTTATTTCCGAGGCGGTATTATATATACCGTGGTCGGTGAGCGCGAGGACGTCGTAGCCGCGTCTTCTGTAGCACGCCGCCGCAACTGCGGGAGGCTGTGCGCCGTCCGAGCGGTTGGTATGCGCGTGGAAATCACATTTATACGGACGTCTTTCGTAAAGGTCTTGCCCGACCGAATATATGGTTGCCCTTCTTCCTCTTTCGGCAACCTTATTGACCCAAGCCCAGCCCCACTTCGTTGCCGTTTCATTGAAATGCGCCTGATAATCGTCAGACCAGATCCTGATCGTCCACTCCTGCTCGCCGATAAAGAAATACTTTACACGGATAACTCCGTTTTGCGGCTTGACGCAGAAGGTCTTGCGACCGTTATCCTCACAGTGAAGCCTCAGCTCGGGATCAAGCTCGGTGTCGAACTCCTCCATAGGCACGAACTGGATCTTGTACTCGACATCGTCGTAGAACAGCATCAGTCCGTCAAAGGACGTTATAGTTATTTCGGTTTCGCAGTCGGATTTGACTACCGACGGATAAACTTGAATTGCTCTTGTCATTTTCTTTCCTATTTTTCGGTATCGACCGATACCTTTCGTTCCTTATAGCTTACGTTGACCCTACCGCCCTCGATCGTAATACTTGGCAGCTCGTAGTCCGCGCCGACGTCAAACACAGCGAACGCCGAAGCAAATATATACTCGCCTGCGCCCAGGACGTCGGTGTCGAATGCCGGATAAACGGCTAGCGGAGCCGAAGAGAACATTCCCGGTTGCGGTTGCTGGTTTACGTATTTGAAATCGGTGGTTGCGACCGTTTTAACGATACTCATCTGCGTTTCATTTCTTATCGAAAAGATGCCGCTTTCCTCGGAGCGCTCGCGGTAATCGCTCCAAAGTCCTATGGCGTAGCCGCCCTCGCGCAGGGCGTACTCTCTTGACAGTCTGACCCTATGTATCCTTACGTTCAAGCTACCGTCGAGCGGGAGCATCCAGGTCTTGACCGTGGTCTCGGGATCGTTCGAGAATGGCGTGTGCTCACTTATCATAACGTCACCCTCGCGTCCCAGGTCGACGAACGACCATCGGTGCGAGATCATCGAGCCGTCCCGCGTGATGAGGCTGAGCATACTGTCCGACGCCGTCAGGTCGCGGCTGGACACCGCAAAGCCCGCGCGGGAATTATAGCAGAATTTACCGTAGTACGCCGTCATATCGTTGAAACGATTGGCGTACGCTCCGTTCTTTTGATACTGAAAGACGTTATTGTATACCGTTACGCCCGACGCTCGGTCTCCCGCCACGGCGATGTTCAGTCTGCTTTCCTTCGGGCTGATAATATAACCGTACTTATCTATAGGAAGGCTCGCGTCTTTCCAAAACTCGTGACCCTCGGGCAAAAGAAGGCACATAAACGTCTTCGCCGCCCAGTACGCTCCGCCCGACGAGGTATAATACTCGACGAACGCCGGCGCGTTATACAGGTATCCGGGCGGCAGGATATTATCCTTGCCGACCCTTGTATTTTCCTTGAAATATTTTATATTTCTTCGGGTTATCTCGCCCGCGAGCTTCGGATCGAAGCTCGCGCCGGCGAGTATTGCCAACGGGAACACACAGCTCGCGGCGAATCTGTAGGTCAGCGAGCGTCCAAACGGGGCATGCGCCCCGTTTGAATCGAAGAAGTAACTATAGTCGGTCAAAAATTCATTAACTCTTTCGAGATAGAGAGTCCTTCTCTCCTCGTACCTCGGATAGCTCTCGTCCTCAATAAGGCACCAGAGCATAGGATAGGCGTGCATCGACCAGGCAACGTAATAGTCGACCCGACCGAACGCTCCGTCGCAGTACCAGCCGTTTCCGACGTACATTTTCTCAAGCCTCTCAAGTCCGTCCTCGATCAACTCGTCGGTGCGGGGATAGGTATAACCCAGCTTTTTGAGGATCAGAAGGCAAAACAATGGAAACCAAATATGATTATTCGACGCCGCGTGCTCGCACAGCGGTATACTTGCATTTGCAATATAGTCTGCGACCTGCTTTTGCTCGGCTGCGGTAAACAGATCCCAGGTTGTCTTTCTTGCAAAAAAGCAGGCAACAAGTGCTCCGGCAAGCTCGGTCACATTCTGGAAATCGTGCCAGAATCCGCCGTTACAATCACGATATTTATCAAACCAAAGCTCGTTTTGAGGGTCAGTTCCCTCAACGAGCACACGCCTGAGCCATTCACCAACGGCGACCCTCTCCCCCGATACGTTTATATAAAGCTCGGTGTCGCAAAGGATGGGAGCTAAACCCCAAAAGGGTCTTAAGCATTCCTCAAGCATAGTTGAGGTGTATCCGAGGTAGTCTGCCACCTCGTACGAGCGACAGCTTTGCCGTCTCTCGGCGGCCAGCTCGAGCATCGGCAAGCAGATATCCAGCGCGTACTGTCTAATTTCTTTCCTATTCATTTACTTTAACTTAATTTATGATACTTTAACTTAATTTATGACCATTTCGCACATGACAGGCATATGGTCCGAGGCATATCTCCAGGCGTTTTCCTTCTTAGCAAAGTTGCGGTATATGACCTCATACTTCAAGGGTGTTATCAAGCCGTTCTTTGAAACGAAGATATAGTCGATAACGGTTCTGTAGAGATACAAACCGTTCGCCTCCGCCACGGCGTCTGCCGTTTCGTTGTTCGGAAACTCCATCTCGAAGGCATCGGTGATAATGGTGGGAGGACCGTCCTTGCCCCCGTGAAGATCGGGGGCGTTCTCGGCGACGAACTCAACGCCGTCCATATTTTTAGCCCACGAAAAATATTTGGTGTTTCTTATATACTTAATAGCCACCTCGGAGGACTCCGAGTTCATATCTCCGACCATTACCATCGGAAGGTCCTTATAGGAGGCAAGGTCGGTCTCGAGCTTCTCAACAATAAGCTTCGCTTGAGCGCGTCTTACCGCAGGGTTGCTGCCGTAGTCAAGATGCGCGTTGATGACTAAAAACTGCTTTTTCGTTTCCTTATGCTCAAAGACCGCATAGGAGCAATAGGTGTCGTGCTTGCAGAGCATTGAGTTCACTCGATCGCCCTTCTTCATCAGCTTATACGTTCCGGCTTTCTTGTAGGTCAGAGCTTTGTTGTTATAATATATGTGGCAACCCGATCCCGTAATATTCGTTTGACGAACTATAGACAAGTCCTCGAATCCGGAAAAATCGCCGTACCACGTGTTGCTCTCCTGGAAGCAATAAACGTCGGCAGGGTTCTCCTTTATTACCGTTTGAACGTTTTTGATACGCTCGTCGGTACGGTAAGCCGACTGGAGATTAAAGGTCATGACCTTTATATTTGCCGATTCGGCGGAGGGCGCATCCTGTGCGCCCTCCGCCGAGGTCGTCGTGCCGTCGGTGACCTCAGCGGTAGTGTTTTCGGCAAGGGTCGTGTCCTCCGGAGCATTTCCGGCATCGCACGACACCAAAGCACCCAAGAGCATTAACGCTGCCAATATCAGGCACAGTGTTTTTTTCATCGTTTTTATCATTTTGCCTTAATTTATAGTCATCTCACAGATAACCGGCATATGGTCCGAGGCATATCTCCAAGCATTTTCCTTCTTAGCGAAGTTGCGGTAAAGCACCTCGTAGGTCTTGGGCGTGATCGAGCCGTTCGGAGAAACGAAGATAAAGTCGATTATGCGCTTATCCATACTACCTGCGACGTCCTCTGCCGATCCGTCGTTAAGATAATCGGTCTTGAAGGCATTGTTGATAAGGGTGTAGGGCTCGCCGGGATACCATCTGAAGTTCGGAGTATTCTCGTAGATATACTCGACCCCGTCAAACTCCTTTGCCCACTTGAAATAAGTTCCGTTGTTCAAGTAATTAAAGGTTTCCTCGGTCGGATGGTAATATCCGCCGTTGTGGGGATAACCGCTCTGGTAATCCGCATTCATATCTCCCATAAGTATCATGGGCAGATCCTTATACTCGGCAAGATCGTTTTCGATCCTATTAAACATAGTTTCCGCCTGCTTGAGTCGGACAGCCGTCGTGCTGTTGTCAAGATGCGTGTTGAGAACCATAAACTGCTTTCCGGTCTCAAGATGCTCGAAAACGGCGTAGGTAAAGTAACGGGTGTGCTTGCACTTGTCTTCGCCGACCTTCATTCCCTCCTTCATTAGAGTGAAGAAGCCGCTCTTGATGTGCATCAGAGTAGACTTGTTATAGTAAATGGCGTCGTCTCCGTCAGAGCCGGGGATCTTGGTTCCGGACGCGATCACATATCCCTTCAACCTCTCGGTAAGATCGGAGATCCACGTGCTGCACTCCTGGAATCCGTAAACGTCCATAGGATATTCAGAAAGGAGAGTAAAAACGTTTTCAACGCGCGTCTCGGTTCTGTATGCCGACTGGAGATTGAAGGTCATGACCTTGATGTCTGCCGGCTCACCGGTAGGAACGCGAACGTCATCCGGCTGCTTGGTAGTCGTGTCAGCCGCAGTGGTAGTATCCGCAGCGGTCGTGTCAGAGGCAGTCGTATCTGCCGTGGTGTCCTCCGGCTCGGCGGCAGGATTGCACGAAACGAGCGCGGTTGCGAGCATCAGCATCGCAAGAATAAGACAGAGTATCTTTTTCATTTTATATTCCTCCAAATTTTATTCCGTTATAATTTTGCTCCGCATCGGTCTACGACTCGAAGCAAACAGGGAGACAAGTCAGCTCGAAGCAACTAAAATTACTTCTCGAGCAATATATAAACAGTTTACCTGAAATTTTCAACTTTAGGATCCGGGCACTTGCGTCGACCCGGTCACCTCGCCGTCATAAATGCGAGGCTTTAATTTCAAAAGCGTTTATTTGCCTAATTTTTCTTTTTCAAGGGGCTGCCGCACATTTGGTTTTGCGGCAGCCCCATCCTAAATTATTTTCAGTTCAAAGTCGACAGGCGCACCATTACGGTGTATATGCCTTAGATAGCCTTTTTAACTACGACCGTGACCGCGAGTCCGAGGATCGCTACGATCGAAACGGGAAGAACGGCAAAGCCGCCGCAGCCGTTGCTCTTGGGAGCCTCGGTAGTGGTGTTGCCCTGAGGAGCGGTGGTGGTGTTGCCCTGAGGAGCGGTGGTGGTGTTGCCCTGAGGAGCGGTGGTGGTGTTGCCCTGAGGAGCGGTAGTGGTGTTGCCCTGAGGAGCGGTAGTGGTGTCTGCAGGAGTGTCGTTACCTGCATCGGGGTTTACAGGAAGCTCATCGCCCGAAAGGGTCATACCCTTATATATCTTGACATAATCAACAGTGATCTGCATTCTGCCCTCGTTGTTATACTGATAGAGAGTCGGGCAAAGATAAGTTCCTTCGAAGGACATAACATCTCCAACCTCGCTGGCCTGGATGCACTGCCACTCACCCGTGGAATCCTTCATGAAAAGCTTCATCGTATCATCATAAGCGTTGACCTCAATGGCATACTCCTGAACCGAAGCCTGAGTCTTATCTGCACCCTCAGCCTGATAGTTGATACCCTGAGGATTGAAGCCCTCGTTCAGGAAGGTGTACTTGCCAAGCAGACGCTCGGTGGTGTACATAAGGCTGAAGTTATAGGTATAGCCATATACACCGTGCGGTGTAGGCGCGTTGGGATCATCAAAGTAGAGTCCAAAGTTAGTGTCCATGCAGTTGCCGTCAGCATCCAGCTGGTCGCGCGAGGTCTTGAACTCGATGGTGTAAGCATAGTAATCGTCGCTTCCATCGCCGGTAGGTCCGGAGATCGGAAGTCCCTTTATAATTCCGCCCCAGTGAGAACGGGCATCATTAGCCATCGAGTTGACTAAACACTTGTTGGGATTATCCGGATCAACAGTAATGATTGTTTCCCTGACAAGATTGGTAGGCTGCCAATACTCGTCACCGTTAAAGTTAAGGGTGTAGAGCAGGTCGCCCTCGGCGGCTGCATCGTACAGGCTGCTATCGAACTCCTCAACCTCTTCGGTTGCGCTTACGGGAACGATAGTTCCGCAAAGCATTGCAAGGATCATGATAGCTGCAAGAATAGCTGCAATTTTCTTCATAATCTTTTCTCCTTAAATAAAAAATAGATTTTATAACAAAGCGCTTTCGCTCTATTAGTTCGCTAAATAATTTTAGCACAAACGCCGCTTTTTGTCAAGACTTTATTGTTAATATTAATCGTTTAACTGACGAATCTGTCTCACGTTATTTGTGTAATATTAACAAACAAACGCACAATTCACATTCATTTACCATTTTCAAGCGCTATGCAAAAAGCATGATAGCGCCCCGTTGAATCTCAACGGGGCGCTGCTTTCTATTCGTTATTTAATTACGGATATTTTGCCTTTACGTCGGTGATCAGCTTGTTCAGGTTCTTGCGGTAAGTGCTGAGACCCTTGTTATACGAGCTGGAGAACTTGCTGGCGTTAGGTCCGATAAC